>DASWRT010000455.1:0-29191 GCA_036403035.1 Allostellaceae bacterium
GCTGCCGGTCGCCGCGTTCGAGCACGGCGGGAACGCGGCGACCGACGGCGGGCTTCCGGCCGTCGCCGTGCGGGATCTGCCGGCGGAGGCGCGGACGGTTCTCGCGCTGATCCAGCGCGGCGGGCCGTTCCCCTACGAAAAGGACGGCGGCACGTTCGGCAATTTCGAGCACCGCCTGCCGCTCCGCGAGCGCGGCTACTACCGCGAGTACACGGTGCCGACGCCGGGGGCGCACGACCGCGGCGCCCGCCGCATCATCGCCGGACGCGGCGGCGAGCGTTATTACACCGACGACCATTACCGGACGTTCCGCCGCATTCGGGAGGCGACGCCGTGACGGACGAGAGACGGGACGAGGCGAGGCAGGATCTGATCGAGTTGCTGCGGCCCGGTGCGGGCGGCGTCTACGCGCTCCCCGGCGGCGTTCCCGCGGACGCCGTCGCGCAGGCCGCCGCCGCGGCCGGACGGCGGCTGATCCGGCTCGACGCGTCGGGCGCCGCCACCAAGGCCGCCTTTCTCGACCGTGCCGCCGCGGCGCTCGCGCTGCCCGCCCATTTCGGCCGCAACTGGGACGCGCTGCACGACAGCCTCACCGACGACTCGGTACTGCCCGCCGACGCGGTGCTGCTGGTCGACGGCATCGATACGCTCGCGGCAGGCGATCCCGGGGCGTTGGCGACCGCTCTCGACGTGATTCGCGCCGCCGCGGACCATTGGTCCGAGCGCGGCCGGCCGCTCCTGATCCTGATGCGGCCGGCCGAGGCGGCGCCGGGCGTGGCGATCGCCGGACCCTGATCCTCCGACCCATTCCTTCTCGTGCGGGGCGGGCGACGCGCTCGCCGTCATTCCACGGTCGTGACCGCGCGGCGGTTCTGCGCCCAGGCGGACTCGGTCGATCCGATGATCGCCGGCTTCTCCTTGCCGAAGCTGACCGTGCGGATCCGGTTGCCGGGGATCCCGGCGGCAGTGAGGAAGTTGCGGACTGCGGTGGCGCGCCGCTCGCCGAGCGCGAGGTTGTACTCGCGCGTGCCGCGCTCGTCGGCATGGCCTTCGATCACGACGGCGACCGCCGGATTGCGGCTCAACCACTCCGCCTGCCGGCGCAGCGTCGCCTGCGCTTCGCCGCCGAGGTCGCTGCGGTCCAGCGCGAAGAACACTCGGTCGCCGGCCCGCGCCAGCTCCGCGGCGGCCGATGCCGCGCCGTCCCGATCCGCCGCCGTCGTCAGCGGACCGCGATTCGGGACCACCGTGCCGGCGGTCGTAAGGCCGCCGGTACCGGTCGTGCGTACCGTTTCGTCGCTCGACGACGCGCACGCGGCAACGCCGAGAATGAGAGCCAAGCCGGCGATATGACGTTTCATGGGAGCACCTCCTGGAGTTGTGATGCCCGCCATCAAACGATCGGAATCCGGCTTGCCGATGTTCAACTCTGGGTTTTGTCGCGGTATCGTCGTGGCAAAGTTGTGGCGGACGATGGGGACGACAGGGCGCTTCTCCCGCGCTAGTTTGCAGATCAATGGGATGCCGGACCGGCGAACGCCGAACGGACAAGATGAGGAGGAAGCGCATGCGGAAGGGTTTGGTGGCTGTCGTCGCGTCCGCGGCAGTGACGGCGGCGATTGCGCTCGGCGGCGCTGCCGCCGGATCGGCGGTCGCGCAGAGCCTCCCGGAGGGTTACCCGGCCGACTACAAGTCGACCGTCGACGCGGCGACTAAGGAAGGCAAGGTCGTCGTCTACTCCTCGACCGACGCGGCCAGCGCGGAGCCGGTGCTCCAGGCGTTCCGCGAGACCTATCCGGGCATCCAGATCGAGTACAACGACCTCAACACCAGCGAGATCTACAGCCGCTTCATCAGCGAGGTCGCGGCCAAGGCCGGCACCGGCGATTTGCTGTGGAGTTCGGCGATGGACCTGCAGATCAAGCTGGTCGCCGAAGGCAACGCGCTGACCTACGCGTCGCCCGAGTCGGCGAAGCTGCCGAAATGGGCGGTGTTCAAGGATCAGGCCTGGGGCACGACGCTTGAGCCGGTCGTGATGGCGTACAACAAGCGCCTGCTGCCGGCCGACAAGGTGCCGAAGACGCATGCCGACTTGGCGAAGATCGTCAAGGCGAACGCGTCGCTGTTCTCGGGAAAGCTCACGGCCTACGACCCGGAAAAGAGCGGCGTCGGCTTCCTGCTGGTGTCGCAGGACAGCAAGGTCGATCCGAACTTCTGGGACGACGTCGCCAGCGCATTCGGTGGCGGCGCCGGCCGGCTCTACACCTCGACCGGCGCGATGCTGGAGCGCATCTCCTCCGGCGAGCACATCCTCGGCTACAACATGATCGGCTCATACGTCCGGCTGCGGCAGAAGAAGGACGCCGATCTCGGGATGGTGATGCCGCAGGACTACACGCTCGGGTTCTCGCGCATCGCCTTCATCTCGAAGGAGGCGAAGCAGCCGAACGCGGCGAAGCTCTTCCTCGACTTCATCCTGTCCAAGAAGGCGCAGGAGATCATGGCCAACAAGGCCGACCTCTATGCGGTTCGCGACGACGTCAGCGGCGAGGCGACTCCGGCGGCGCTGAAGAAGGAACTGGGCGACAAGCTGAAACCGATCCCGGTCGATTCCAGCCTCCTCGAGATGCTGGAGCCGGCGAAGCGCCTCCAGTTCCTGCGCCGCTGGCAGCAGGCGGTGAAGGCGCAGTAGCGAATGGAAGAACCAAAAATGGATCGGGGATCCGGGAGATGAGGGGGGATACTGAAAAAGAGAACGCTTTGACGCGAAGGGCGCGAAGGTTTCGCAGAGGGCGCGAAGGTAAGATTTCTTGCGCGCCGCAGGCGCGCAGTCATTCCCTTTGCGCCCTTCGCGTGCACTTCGCGGCCTTTGCGTTGAAGCGTTGTTTCTTTATTCCCCCCGATCCCCAACCATCCCCGCGATCCCCGATTCAGGTTTTCCTTTTCGGACTACATCGCTTCACGGCCTCGCGTGACGCCATGGCGAGGGCCGCCGCATGACCGCGCAAGCCGACGCCCTACCGGCAGCGCCTCCCGCGCGGAGCGGGACCGCGCTGCTTTGGCTGCGCATACCGGTGCTGATCGGGGTCGCGCTGGCGGTGCTCGTGCCGATCGGGCTCGTCGTCTACCAGAGCTTCTTGAGCGCGCCGTTCTTCGACAAGGCGGCGGCGTTCTCGCTGTCGGCCTACGAGTTCGTGCTGACCGACCCGGACTTCCACGATGCGTTCCTGACGACGCTGATCGTCGCCGTCGGCATGGCCGCGATCGCGGTGCCGCTCGGCGCCGTCCTCGCCTTCCTCGTCGCGCGCACCGACCTGCCGGGGAAAGGCTGGCTGGAGCCGCTGATCCTCGTGCCGATCTTCCTGTCGGCGATCGTCGTCGCGTTCGGCTACGTCGTGGCGCTGGGGCCCGTCGGCTTCGTGTCGCTCGCGGTGAAATCGCTGCTCGGCTTCATTCCATGGCGGATCTACTCGCTGCCGGGGCTCGTCGTGATCGCCGGGTTGTCGCACGTGCCGCATGTCTATCTCTACGCCTCGTCGGCGTTGCGCGGCGTCAACCCTGAGGTCGAGGAGGCGGCGCGGACGATGGGCGCGCCGCCCTGGCGCGTCGCGCTCCAGGTCAGCCTGCCGCTGATCTGGCCGTCGCTGGTCTATAGCGGCGCGCTGGTCTTCTTCCTGGGGTTCGAGCTGTTCGGGTTGCCGCTGATACTCGGCGACCCGGCCGGGCTGATCGTGCTGACGACCTATCTCTACAAGCTGACCAACCTGCTGGGCTCCCCGTCGTACCAGCTCATGGCGGTGGTGGTGGTCGCCATCGTGATCGTGACCCTGCCGCTCGTCTATCTGCAACGCGTGCTGCTGCGGGCCTCGGCGAAGTACGTGACGCTGCGCGGCAAGGGCGCCGCGCCGCGCATCCTGCCGCTCGGCCGCTGGCGCTACGCGGCGCTCGCGATCGTGCTCGCTTGGCTGCTCGTCACCGTCGTCGTGCCGCTCCTCGGCGTGCTGCTGCGCGCCTTCGTCGATCGGTGGGGCGAGGGCGTCAACCTGCTCGACGTGCTGACGACGCGGCATTTCGCGGAACTCGTGCAGTATCCGAACGTCGTCCGCGGCATCGTCAACACGCTGCTGATCGGCGTGATCGGCGGCGCGCTCTCGGTCGGCGCCTATGCGCTGGTGGCGCTCGCGGCGCATCGGTGGCAGAGCCGCTGGGCGGCGGCGATCGACTATCTCGTGCTGCTGCCGCGGGCGCTGCCGGGCCTCATCGCCGGCCTCGCCGTGCTGTGGGTGTTCCTGTTCGTGCCCGTGCTGCAGCCGCTGCGGTCGACGCTGGTGAGCCTGTGGCTGGCCTACACCGTCGTCTGGCTCGCCTTCGGGCTGCGGCTCATCTCCGCAGCGCTGCTCCAGATCGGGCCGGAGCTGGAAGAGGCGGCGCGGGTGATCGGGGCACGGCCGTGGCGGGTCGCGCGAGACGTGACGCTGCCGCTGATCCGCTTCGGGCTCGTCAGCTCGTGGCTCCTCTGCTTCATGATGTTCGTGCGCGAGTATTCGACCGGCGTGTATCTGCTGGGGCCCGGCACCGAGGTGATCGGGTCGCTGATCGTCTCGCTGTTCGGGACCGGCGCGCTCGATCTCATCGCCGCGCTGTCGGTCGTCAACGTCGTGCTGATCGGCGCCGGGCTCGCCCTCGCGCTGCGCTTCGGAGTGCGCCTCCATGGCTGAGCTGATCGTCGAGGAGGTGCGAAAGCACCTCGGCGGAAACGAGATCCTCAAGGGCGTGTCGCTTGTGATCGAGAAGGGCGAGGTGGTGGCGCTGCTCGGGCGCTCCGGCTCGGGCAAGACGACCTTGTTGCGCTCGGTCGCCGGGCTGGAGACGCCGGACGCCGGGCATATCAATCTCGGCGGGCGCGTGCTGTTCGACGCGAAGAAGCGCATCGACGTGCCGGCCGAAGGGCGCGGGCTGGCGCTCGTCTTCCAGTCCTACGCGCTGTGGCCGCACCGCACCGTCGCCGACAACGTCGCCTACGGGCTGAAGCTGCGGAAGGTGCCGGCGGCGGAACGTGCGGCGCGGGTCGGGGACGTGCTCGGCCAGCTCGGGCTCGGTTCCCTGGGGGACCGCTACCCGCACCAGCTCTCCGGCGGGCAGCAGCAGCGCGTGGCGCTCGCCCGCGCGCTGGTCTACAGCCCGCCTCTGATCCTGCTCGACGAGCCGCTTTCCAACCTCGACGCCAAGCTGCGCGAGGAGGCGCGGATCTGGTTCCGGCAGCTGATCCAGCGGCTGCACCTCTCGGCGCTGTACGTGACGCACGATCAGGTCGAGGCGATGGCGGTCGCCGACCGGGTGCTGATCATCGAGGACGGCCGGGTCGAACAGGAAGGGACGCCGCAGGAGCTGTACGAGAACCCGCGCTCGGCATTCGCCGCCGACTTCATGGGCGCCAACAACCGCTTCGAGGGCCGGGTCGCCGACACCGCCGAGGGCGGCGGCGATGCGGCCGCGGTGGAGATCGCAGGCGACGGCTGGTCGCTCACCGGCACGCGCCGCAGCGACCGCCGCCTTTCGGCGGGCGACCGGGCCGCGGCGCTGATCCGGGTCGAACGCGTCGCCGTCGTCGGCGAGGCGGAGGCGGACACGCTGCCGATGCGGCTGGAGACCTCGCTCTATCTCGGCGAGCGCTGGGAGCACCAGTTCCGCCGCGGCGACCTCGCGGTGCGCCTCTGGACGCCCTGGCCGCTCCAGCCGGGCGACTACGCCGTCCGCTTCCCGCGCGAGTCGCTCTGGGTGTTCTGAACCGGCGCGGCGTTTTCCCCTTCGCTCGCCGTCGGTATCAAGCGCTCCTTATTTTGCCCAAGCCGAATTCCGTTCGCACCGCATCGTGCAGGACGAAAGCCTGGGCCTTGCTCGACGCGGCTGTCGGAACTCTGCGGCGAAGCGGACATAATCCACTCCGGGGTACGCGGATTATTCCTGCCTGTAGGTGGGCCGTTTTGCGCCGGCCACCACTACCGACGCGGCGATGTCGGCAATGGAGCGGAACAGCACCAGGGGATTGTCTTTCGATTCCAGAAATCCGCGCCTTTGCCAGAACGATGCCGCATCGGCATCGATGGCGTTGACTATCAAGGCGCGGCCGCCGATCAAGCGCGCTCCCTGCACACAGCGGGTCAACACATGGCGCAACAGGCCGGTGCCGATGCCCTGACCCGCCCAGTCCCGATCGGTTGCCAATTGTCCCAACAACAGACATGGCACCGGGTTGGGTGGTTGGCCGGTCTTGATCGAACGCGGCAGCGCGGTAGGCACCACGGCTGTCGGCGCCAAGCCGTAATATCCGAACACCCGCCCCGTCTCGTGGACCACCATGACGGCGGTGAATCTCTTTTCCTGGTTCGACAGGGCGCGGGTTTTCAGCCAGTGATCCAGCGCTGGCTTGCCGCATGAAAATGCCGATAGGTCGTGTGTCGCGTTCAACGGCTCTGAAGCCGAAAGGTGCATGGAGGATCAGTCCTGTCCGCGTTCGGCTTCCCAAGGCGCTGGCCGTCGCAAAATCTCGACCATCGGCGCCACCGGCGCCTCTGGCGCCGACAACACAGCCATGAACTCGGCAAAGCCGTCCTCCGACATGCGCACCAGCCCAGCTTCCATCAGTGCGTCTTCGGCGGCGCGCACCGCCGCCTCGCGCACGAAATCCGTCCGCGACCGACCACGCAATGCGGCTGCGCGGTCGATCAGGGCGAGGTCGGCGTCGGGCAGACGCATGGACAGGGGATGGTCTTTGCGGTTGCCGGTGGCGGACATGGCGGCTCTCCCGATGGCTGACCATCAATGTGCGCTTTGGTAGTGCATTTTGCAATACACGCTGCTGACGGCAATTGCGCAGTCTGATCTGGCTATGCCGAGATGGTGATTGCTCGGAGGCAGCCGCGCCCGCGCGATTTGCTCTGCGGCTTTTAAATCTCATCTTTGGCGATCCCGTTCCGCTCCACGCTTTGGCCGCTACGGCCATCGCGCCCGTACTTCTGCGCACTCGAACTTGCGCTTATGGCGGCTCGACGATTTGTCGTATGAACGCAACAGTGTAGTGCCTGGCTGTTAGCTCGGTTGCCGAGTGTGCCTCTCGCGTGCGAGATGGCGACATGCCACGGCGCCCGAAGCGGATGCGGACGTACGCACAACTGTCCTGGCAGAAGCCGACGCGACCAAGGCACATTGTGGATAACAATGTTATTGCCACCTTAGGGTGCTGTCGGATAACCTTCCGATTGAGGGAACGTACCGGCTGACCGGTAGATCGATCTTCGGGGCCGTCTCAGCCGGAAGCAAAGAAGTAGGGGAGCCGACCGGCGACCGGTCGGCATTTGTTTGCCGTTCCCGCAACGACCGGGCGGTCGATTTTTTTGGGGAAGGGGACAGGCGATGTCAGGCGATCACGATGCTCCGCAGCCGCTGGCCTGGATCGCGCGGCTTGCCGCTGCGAACGATGCAATCGGCGGGCTCGTCGCGGCCATGGCGCAGCAGATAGCCTTGCCGGGTCCGGACGCGGAACGCACCCTCGCTCTTGCCAAGGTGGCTTACAAGGCGGCGACCGGCAGTCCGGCCGACGACGCGCTGCTCGCTACCTATCATGCCGACGCCGATGCGATGGCGCGTTGCTCCCGCGGCGACGCCGCCGGCCGCCCCGTCGCCCCGACTCGGGCCGCTGCGCCATACCGGGTCGAACGGTGCGATTGGGTTCGGCCCGGCGCCTGATACCGCAGCGCATAGGTTCGGTCTCAGGAGGCCAATGGACAGACCGGCCGGCCGCTCGATGAGCCGGCCGGCCGGTGCGATCTCACAGCGGCGTGCGGTTCGTGCCGTGCCGTCCGCGGTCGGTCTTGCCGTAGAACTTCTCGAGCAGGGCGGGTACGGTCGGGTTGTCCGCCATCAGCGTGTATGCCGCGATGCACTCGCGGTAGAGCTGATCGTCGAGCGAGCGGCCGATCATGTCGAGGATGACCTGCTTCGCCGAGCGCACCGCCGCCTGATCGTTGCGCAGGATGAAGCGCGCCGTCTCTTCGGCGGCGGCCATGAGCCCGTCATGCGGCACGACCTTGGAGACGAGGTTGATCTGCTGTGCGCGGACGGCGTCGATCGGCTCGGCGGTCAGCAGCATCTCCATCGCCACCGCGACGCCGCAGTAATTGACGAGCCGCGCGATTCCGCCGTCGCCGTGATGGAAGCCGCGCCGGGCCTCGAACGAGCCGAACTTTGCGCGGTCCGAGGCGACGCGGATGTCGGCCGCCATCGCCAGCTCGAACCCGCCGGCGAGCGCCCAGCCGTTGACGGCGGCGATGACCGGTTTCGCGAACCGGTGATGGCCGCGCGGCAATCCGCCCAGGCCGAGCTTCGCCCAGTCCGCCAGCATCTGCGGCGTCGCCCCGACATACTCGGTCACATACTCCTTTAGATCCATGCCGGCGCAGAAGGCATCGCCCGTGCCGGTGAGGATGACGACATCGACGGCATCGTCGCGGCCGATCTCCTCCCAGGCCGCGCAGAGAAGGGTATGCACTTCCTGATTGATCGCGTTCTTGGCTTCTGGGCGGTTGAGGCGGACATAGGCGATGCGGTCACGCTTCTCGGTCTCGACGACGGCCATTTTCCCTCCCGGATTGTCGGATCTCGATCCCAAGGATCGGAATATCAGTATTACCGTAACACTGTTATTTTGACGGCGACAAGCCGCGCGGCACCCGCTCCGGAGTAAGCCGGTCGGCCTATCGCCACCGAACGATTCGGCCGGTATGATCGCATCGTGGTTGGAGCAGCGCGCGCCGCTGCCGATATTCTATTGCGAAGCGGCAACTCCGTCTCCGGTACGACGTTTTCGTGCGAGCGCCCACGGCAACGGCCGCGCTCGCTATTGACGGGGTTGCCGTCAGGGTCGAGAAGGGGCGCCGCCGGGGCCATCGACGTCGGCGCGGCGGCATGGAACGGACGGCATCGACGGGTCGAAAGGGAGTGGTCGCATGAATCCGCTGCAATCTCTCGAAAGCTACGGCCAGGCCGTATGGCTCGACTTCGTCGCGCGCGGCTTCGTCGCCGAAGGCAAGCTGAAGCGCTTGGTGGACGAGGATGGGCTCAAGGGCGTCACCTCCAACCCGGCGATCTTCGAGAAGGCGATCGGCCACAGCGATGAATACGATTCGTCCCTGAAGGCGGCGGCGGATCAGCCGGACCTCGATGTGATGTCGCTGTACGAGGAACTGGCGATCGAGGACATCAAGGCGGCGGCCGACGTGCTGCGCCCGGTCTACGACGCGACCCGCGCCGCCGACGGTTATGTCAGCCTGGAGGTCTCGCCCTACCTCGCGATGAGCACCGAGGAAACGGTCGTCGAGGCGCGGCGGCTGTGGAAGGCGGTCGGCCGGCCGAACCTGATGGTCAAGGTGCCGGCGACCGCGGCCGGCCTGCCGGCGATCCGGCAGCTCCTCTCCGAGGGCATCAACATCAACATCACGCTGCTCTTCTCGCAGGACGTCTATGAGCAGGTCGCGCTCGCGTATCTCGACGGGCTGGAGGCGTTCGCCGCGTCGGGCGGCGATGTCTCGCGGATCGCCAGCGTCGCTAGTTTCTTCGTCAGCCGCATCGACAGCGCGGTCGACAAGCTGATCGACGAGCGGCTGAAGTCGACTTTCGACACGCAGTCGCGCGCCGCGCTCGAAGGACTGAAGGGCAAGGTGGCGATCGCCAACGCGAAGCTTGCGTACCAGCGCTACGAGCGGCTGTTCGGCGGGTCGCGCTGGGAGGCGCTGGAGGCGAAGGGCGCGCGGCCGCAGCGGCTCCTGTGGGCGAGCACCGGGACCAAGAACCCGGCCTACAGGGACGTGCTCTACGTCGAGGAGCTGATCGGCCCCGACACCGTCAACACGATGCCGCCGGCGACGATGGACGCGTTCCGCGACCACGGGAAGCTGCGCAACAGTCTCCAGGAGGACGTGGCCGACGCCGAGCAGCAGCTCGCTTCGCTCGGACGCTTCGGCATCTCGCTCGATCAGGTCACGGCGAAGCTGGTCGAGGAGGGGGTCAAGCTGTTCGTCGACGCCGCCGACCACCTCCTCGGCGCGGTCGCCGGGAAGCGTACCGCGGTGCTGGGGACGAAGCTCGACGGCATGACGGCGAAGCTGCCCGAGGCGATCGGCGCCGCGGTCAAGACCGAAGCCGAGGCTTGGCGGGCGCAGGGCAAGGTCAGGCGCCTGTGGGAGCGTGACGCATCGGTGTGGACCGGCGCCGACGAGGCGAAATGGCTCGGCTGGCTCGACATCGTCGACCGGCAGATCGCCGACGTTGCGGCGCTGGAGCGCTTCGCGGAGGAGGTCAGGCGCGAGGGCTTCCGGCACGTGCTGCTGCTCGGCATGGGCGGCTCCAGCCTCGGCCCCGAAGTGCTGGCCCGCACCTTCGGCCGGCAACCCGGCGCGCCGGAGCTGCTGGTGCTCGACTCGACCGACCCGTCGCAGATCCGCTCCTTCGACGAGCGCATCGACATCGCCAAGACGCTGTTCATCGTCGCCAGCAAGTCGGGCAGCACGCTCGAACCGAACATCTTCAAGCAGTATTTCTTCGACCGCGCGAAACAGGTGGTCGGCGCCGAGAAGGCCGGACGGCACTTCGTCGCGATCACCGATCCCGGCTCGAAGATGCAGCAGGTCGCCGAGGGGGACCGGTTCCGCCACGTCTTCTTCGGCGACCCGGAAATCGGCGGGCGCTATTCGATCCTGTCGCATTTCGGCACGGTGCCGGCCGCGGCGATGGGGCTCGACCTGCGCCGCTTCCTGGAGACGACGCGGATCATGGTCCGCTCCTGCGGCCGCGACGTGCCGCCCGCGGCGAACCCCGGCGTGCAGCTCGGGCTGATCCTTGGCGTCGCGGCCAAGCAGGGACGCGACAAGGTCACGCTGATCGCCTCGCCGCGCCTCGCCGATTTCGGCGCCTGGGCGGAGCAACTCGTCGCCGAGTCGACGGGGAAGCAGGGCAAGGCGCTGATCCCGGTCGACGCCGAGCCGCTGGGTGCGCCGTCGGCGTACGGCGACGACCGCGTGTTCGTGCATCTGCGGATCGCCGACGAAACCGTCGCCGAGCAGGAACAGGTGCTCGCGGCGCTGGAAGGCGCCGGGCATCCGGTGGTGCGGATCGAGCTGGCCGACCCCTACCAGCTCGGCCAGGAGTTCTTCCGTTGGGAGATCGCGACGGCGGTCGCAGGCGCGGTGATCGGGATCAACCCGTTCGACCAGCCGGATGTCGAGGCGAGCAAGGTGAAGACCCGCGAGCTGACGACGCAGTTCGAGCAGACCGGGCGCCTGCCGGCCGAGACGCCGCTCCTGGAGGAAGCCGGGATACGGCTCTACGCCGACCCGAAGAACGCCGACGCCCTGGCGGGCGCGGCCAAGGAGAAGACGCTCGCGGGCTATCTCCGCGCGCATCTCGACCGGCTGGGCCGCGGCGATTATTTCGCGGTGCTCGCCTATATCGAGCACAACGCGGCGAACACCGAAACGCTTCAGCGCCTGCGCGCCCAGGTGCGCGACCGCAAGCGCGTCGCGACCTGCCTCGGCTTCGGACCGCGCTTCCTGCATTCGACCGGGCAGGCTTACAAGGGCGGGCCGGACAGCGGCGTGTTCCTGCAACTGACCTGCGACGAGGCGAACGACCTGCTGGTGCCGGACCAGCGATACAGCTTCGGCGTGGTCAAGGCGGCGCAGGCGCGGGGCGACCTCGCAGTGCTGTCGGAGCGCGGCCGGCGGGCGCTGCGCATCCATCTCGGCCCGGACGTCGCCGCTGGCCTCGCCACGCTGGCGGACGCGGTGCGCCGCGCGCTCGCGGCGGCGTGACGAGACCTGCGGCGTGAGCAGCGTTCCGAGCCAGGACGATCTGAAGCGCATGGCCGCCGAGGCGGCGGTCGCCGAGGTCGAGGACGGGATGGTGCTCGGTCTCGGCACCGGGTCGACGGCGGCTTTCGCGGTCGAGGCGTTGGCCGTGCGGGTGGCCCGGGGGCTGCGCATCGTCGGCATCCCGACCTCGGAGCGGACGGCCGAGCAGGCGCGGCGCCTCGGCGTGCCGCTCGCGACCTTTGCCGAGCACCGCCGGATCGACCTGACGATCGACGGCGCCGACGAGGTCGAGCGGAGCACGCTCAACCTCGTCAAGGGGCTCGGCGGCGCGCTGCTGCGCGAGAAGATCGTCGCCGCGGCGAGCCGGCGCATGACCGTGATCGTCGACGAGACGAAGCTGGTCGACCGGCTCGGCAGCAAGGCGCCGGTGCCGGTCGAGATCGTGCCGTTCGGCTGGGAGAGCATCGTCGAGCGGCTGGCCGGAATCGGCGCCGCTCCCACGCTGCGGCTGGCGAAGGACGGCGGCGGGGCGCCGTTTCGCACCGACGGCGGCAATTACATCGCCGACTGCGCCTTCGGCCCGATCGCCGACTCCGCGGCTCTGGAGCATCGGCTTGCCGCGACGGTCGGCGTGATCGAGAGCGGCCTCTTCGTCGGCATGGCGACCCGCGTCATCATCGGCGGAGCCGGCGGCGTCCGGACAGTCGAGCGGGATATGGCCGAGGCCTGACGCCCGCCGCAGGCGGGCGCAGGGCAGCGCCGTCAACGATCGGCCCTCTCGGCCGGTTTTGCGGTCGGCCGGCTCTGCCGCGCGTGACGTAGCTCACAGCGCCGGCCGCGAAGGCGTGGCAAGGTCCCCGGCAAATCGCAAATCGCCGGAGGACCCCGTCATGTACCGATGTTCCAACGAGCCGCCCCTGGAGGAGCTGCTCAACGATCCCATCGCACGCCTGCTGATGGCGAGCGACCGGGTCGAGATTGCTGATTTGCGCGCCCTGCTGAACGCCGCCGGCACGGGCCGGACATGCTCCGGCTCCCGCAGGGAAGGCGCGGGCGCGGCGCCGTCCGCCGCTGCGGTGCGCCGTCGCTGCTGACGCGCGCCGCTCGGACCTTCCTTAGGATTACCGTAGGAGGCCGGCGATCCGCTCGGCCGTGACCGCGGCGCCGTTCCGCCTTCCGGCGGCGGCGCGCAGCCGCTCCGCCGTCGCCCGATAGGGGCTGTCGGATGCGACGAGACCGGCCAGCGCCTCCCGGCAGCGCTCGATCGTCAGGTCGCGGGGCAGGATCGATATGCCGGCGCCGCTGCGTGCGACGAAATGGCCGTTCACCGGCTGGTCGGTGCAGAGCGGGATGGCAAGCTGCGGCACGCCGAAATGCAGTGCCTCGGCGACAGTGTTCGCGCCGCCGTGCGTGACGCAGACCGCGGCCCGTTCAAGCAGGCGGAGTTGCGGTGCATAACGCACCGCGACCGTACTCGCGGGCAACTCCTCGACGAGCCTCGTGTCCATCAGCGCCCCGACCACCGCGACAACCTGGAGGCCGAGCATATCCGCCGCTTGGGCCACCATCCGGAAAAGGTCCGGCTGCGCGTACCAGACCGTGCCGAACGAGGCGTAGACGAGCGGCTTATGCGGGGCCAGCCGATGCCACGGGAAGTCCGCGGGGTCGTCCGCCCGCTCGAAGCTGATCGACGGCCCGACCAGCTCGACCGGACGCGGCAGTGCCGCGACGGCTTCGGCCCCGATGAATTCCGGCAGCGCCAGGACGAAGTTTGCGAGCGGCGAAAGATAATCCCAGGCGGCGAAACAGGGCTCGACACCGTAGCCGCGGAAGATTTCCGCGCGTTCGCAATGGAGCATGCCGAGCGCGCGTGTCAGGTCGCATTCGTAGTCCGGCGCAAGGAATGCGGGCGATGTGACGATGCCGGCGAACGGCCGGCCTTCAAGATTGGCGGCGATGACCCCGGGATAGACCTGCCCGTCGATCACGAGCAGATCGGCGTCGAAGGAACGGATCGCCTCGCGTACGCGCGGCACGAGCGGGGCTATGCAGTTGAGCCGCCATTCGCGGTTGTTCACGACGTATTTGTCCAGGTCGCGCGCCGCGCCGGTGAAATCGAGCCGGGTTCCCGGCGGCAGCCAAGTCCAGTCTACCTTCGGGATCTCGATGCTCGACGAGGATGGTTCAACTGCGACGTGCCCGACATGGCGGGACAGCCATCCGACGGTGTGTCCATCGCGGATGAGGTGCTCCGCAACCGCAAATATCGGATTGACATGCCCTTTGACGCCAAGGGATATCAGAAGAAAGCGGGCCATGGAAAGTCTCCCTGATCGTTCAGCCGTTATTTTGCACCGAATAATTGTGCATATATGTTGCGGCATTCGCAATCGGGGTGCGTTCTCTTCCGCTCGGCCCGCCTCCTCCGGTTAGCTTCTCATGCGGATTCTGAAACGGGCTAGGCGCGGCGCATGCCGAGGAGAAGGATGACGATCAGGACCAGCAGCAGCCCGCCGCTCGGGTAATAGCCCCACCCGGCGCTATACGGCCAAGCCGGCAGGGCGCCGAGCACGAGGAGCAGAAGAAGCACCAGAAGGACAAGACGCATCGCCGATCTCCTCTACTTCCGGTCGCCGCCGCCGATCAGCTCGCGCGCTGCGTCCTTCAGGCCGCCGATCGCATTCTGTACGCGGCCTTCAGCCTTCTCGGCGCGACCGTCGGCCTCGGTCTTCGTATCGCCGAGCGCCTTGCCGGCCGCTTCCTTGATGCCGCCGCTGACCTTCTTCGCCACTCCCTCAATACGATCCTTGTCCACGATAAGCTCCTCCGAAACGTTAGAACGTCTTCCGGAGAACAGGCCGTCCTGCCCGGACGTTCCGATCACGCTGCTGTCCGATGGGGGTTTCTGTCCGATTGGGGCGGCGGGGATGACTCCAACGGGTCACAGCGCCGGCGCGCCGTTCGCGGTATGGTGATCCGTGTGGCTGCCCGTTTCGCATCGCCTGGACGGAGGGCACTATGAGATGTCCGACCCGCGAGCCGTCGCTTGACGAACTTTTCGAGGATCCGATCGCGCAACTCCTGATGGAACGCGACGGCGTCGAGGAGCGCGAGGTCCGGAAGATCCTCGACGATTTGCGCCAGCACCACCGCTGCCGCCATGTCTGGACCGAACCTGTCGACGGCGACGCCTGACGCGGCGCAATAGCGCATGACTGCGGCTGTCGGCCGTTTGCGGCTTAGGCTTTGCTGCGCCGACGCCCGATCCGATTTGGTCCATCCTGTTCACGATCTATCTCGCCGGTTTTAGCGCGGGATGCGCCTAGCGCGGGCTTGAATCCGATTACCGGCGCCAGTACGGCTGGCGGCGCCGCGCGCTGTAGTCTCGCGACGCCTACCGGCGGACGTCGGGTTGCCGGTAGAGCGACTGCCGCGAGTTCAATCAGCAAAGCTTCTGACTGTTTCCTGAGAACGGAAGGGCGCTCCCTCCTCCGCGGGAAATCTCCCCCGAGCGGTCGTAAAAACGAGTCCTGAAACAGAGAGGTTGCCGAACGATCTCTCCGTTATCAGTCGTTTCAAAGTCTAATGATATTGCTCATTAAACCAAAACTATTGCCTATCTAATAAGAAAATGCTATTTCTAAGTGCTGCTTATTGCTTGTGGACACTCTTTAAATCTGCTGCGCCTTGCCGTAGGCAAGCAGATCCAGAGGCACCGTGCTCGCAATTTGCAGAAACGTAGGGTCGCCGGATATCTCCGGTATTCTCATAAAAATGGCCACGCATCCGAAGTGTGAGATGGCTACCAGATAAATTTTGACAGGAGATGCCTAAATGACTGAGACCGTCAACTATGGAAATGTTGTCGCAGAAGTGCGTGCGACTATTCAGAATACGTTGCCGGATGCGGCAAATTTAAATCAGGAAGATGCAGCAGCGATTGCCATGGCATATGGTGCGGTTTTCGCTGAACATTTCCTTCCCTGGATGCGCCATGCGGACCAGTCGGCGGTCAGTACGGTGGCGAGGGAGGCTACAACCGACAATATTCAGTGCGAGGAACGAGATGATCACCCGGGGATGCTGCGTGCTTTCGTGGCGCCGATAGCGGCTGCCGCCACACCCGAAGCCAAGGGACGGGCGGAAGCCGTCATCCGAACCGTCCAGCCGACGATCGCCCGACTTACGGAGCTATCGCGGATCGCGCCCTGCGGAATTCATCTCATGGCTCTATTGGAGAATACTTCGGCCGACTTCATTGCTTGGATGTATCCTGGGATCGCGAACAAGTTCGTCGGCGCCAACCGGATGTATCTGGACGTCCATGGAATTGCCGACCAAGCCCATGCGGATGCATTCGTCTCGGCATTCGAAGCCGAGCGCGGGCATGTCGACTGGCGAAACGAGATCGAGGAAACGACCGACCTGACAATTCGACTGCTGACGGACATCTTCACGGCGCATCGGCATGCACCGCCCGTAAGCAAGGTGGCATGACGCCTCGGTGGCCGAGCGTGCCGTGTTGAGCCGAGCGTGAGTCGACTGCTCGGCGGTGGTCAAGACGCTGTCCCCCCGGCCGGCGTCGCGCCGGTCTCGGCAGATGTCTCCCGAAGGAGGCGTATGCCGACACCAGACGCATGCTACCCGAGACCGTCGCTCCCTTACAGGTAGGGGGCGTCCTGTTCCCATATGCCGGGGACCGTGCTCAAGGAGAGGATCGCGACCGCGGCGAAGAAAGCCGCCGCCGCGAGCAGCGAGAACTTCGCCATGCCGACCGCGAGCACGACGCAGCCGAGAGCCATGATCGCCAGCGCGATCGCGAGCAGAGCCGAACCCATCACCTACTCCGATACCAAAAGAAGCCGGATCATAGCAGTTCTTGCCGCCGAAGCGGCACCCGGCATGTCTCCGCCCCGGCGAATCGAAAACCGGATCCCTTTCCACCGAAGCTGTGGAGAACCGTGTGGAGAAGGATGGGGCGAGCGCGTGCGACCAGAGGTCGAGAGCCAGCCGAAAGGGTTATGGTCAAAAAATAGGCAGAATCGGCAGAGTCGGGCATGTCTGAAATATTCGCTCCGATCTCGATGGTTAAAGAGCAATATAATGACCATGTTGTAGCAAAACAGCGATAATGGGGAGTCAATGGCTAACGCAACGGGTGCAGCGACAGGCAGCCGCCAGTGCGCCACCTCAGGTTGTGGATGGATCGCCGGCCGCGCGCTGCGACGCCCGCCCGCCGTCAGGACGGACGGAGGCCACGCTCCGCGAAATTGTCGAGTACCCGCTGCGCACGCTCGTCGCCGTCCTGCGCCGCCCGTTTGAACCAGCGCAGCGCCTCGCGCTGCGGCGCAGTGACTTGGACCGGGTCGATCGGTCCCTCGGCTTCGGCCCAGCGTGGCCCCTGCCGGAGCAGCGACATCGCGAGCATCATCTGTGCGCCGTTCAGCCCCTTCTCGGCGAGCGGGCGGAAGATCGCGGCGGCGGCAGGGTAGTCGGCCGCCCGATAAAGCTGCCTGCCTTCCTCGAACTGGGTCTGTTCGGCGGCGCTGGGCGCGCTCACGCACCCGGCGAGCCCCAGCATCGTCAGCAGAAGCAGCGTGACCGGCGGCGCCGCGCGTCGGCGAAGGCGTGTCATCTCAAGCGTGTATCGTCGATCCTGGGATCGGGAGCCGTCTGGAAATCGGAGCCCGCTGCATCAACATACGTCGTACGCCCCGCGATGCAAACCGGCGGACTGCGTACAGGCCCGCCTCGCAGGTACAAACGGAGGGACACAGGATGCGCCAGCTGATCTTCACCGTGGCAACCCTGGCCGCCGCGCTGCTTGGCGCCGCGGCCTGCGTCTCGTCCGGGGGCGGCGAGGCTGGGTCCGGAGCGGCCTATATGAGCCCGCCCGGCGGCGAGTACACCACCGGGGCCGGTCCGACCGACGTGTCGCCGCTCAGCCCGACCGCACCGGTCCTCGATCCCGGTCTCAACCGGACGGGGCGCCGACTGTAAGCGCGCCGTGAACGGCTAATCCTGGCTCGGCGCGGGTTGCTCGGCGTTGTCCGCGGCCGGCGCGGGCTTCGCACTGTCGGCGACGGCGCCGTCGTGCCGTGCGGCCGTTTCGGCGGTGCCGGCGCGAGGATCGAAGACGAGCTGGACCACGACGTCCTCGGTCGCGACGCCGCGGCGGTCGGCCGCCTCGCTGGTCTCGATCACGGCATCCGGCACGCCGGCCGCACGGAGCGCGGCTTGTACCGCTTCGACGCGGGCTCGGGCGATGCTCGCGCCGTCGCCGTTCATGTCGCCGCGCAGCCGGATCGCCGTCGGATGCTGCGCCTTGGCCTCGTGCGCCGCGTGCGCGATCGCGGCCCGGCCCTCCGCCGTCAGCGTCGCCGATCCCTTCTCGAACTGGATCACGGCATAGTCGGAGTGCGGCGGCCCGCGGTTGCTGCTGCAGGCGCTGAGCGCTGCAAGCGTCAACAGCAGCAACGCGGGCGAGACGCGCCCTGCGACGCGGCGGCGAAAGTCCATGATGCGCGCTCCTCGGTTATCCGCACGGCGGAGCGGCCGGTCCGATCCGGATTGCACGGATAGCCGGCCAGTTGTTCGTTCGACGATCGGGCGCGGCATATATCAGACCTATGCGGCAAAATTTCGGCAGACATCGCCGGATCGCCGCCTTTCCGGCCCGCCGCCGGCTTGGGCTAAGATGGTTCCGTCGATGCTCCGTCCTGCCGGCAGGGCGGCAGCCGAAACAAGCCGGGGGAGGGAACGACAGGCATGCCGCGCCTTGAGGGAAAGATCGCGCTGATCACGGGAGCCGCCTCCGGCATCGGCGCGGCGACGGCGGCGCTCTTCGCCGCCGAGGGCGCCGCCGGCCTCGTGCTGACCGACCTCCGCCCGGAGGCGCTTGCCGCCGTCGCGGCGCCGCTCGGCGAGCGCGTCGTGGCGCTCGCGCACGACGTGACGCGCGAGGAGGACTGGCGCTGCGCCGCCGACGAGGCCGTCGCCCGGTTCGGCCGGCTCGACGTGGTGGTGAACTGCGCCGGGATCGCGCTACCGGGCGACATCGAGCAGACGACGCTCGCGGATTGGCGGGCGACGCAGGCGGTCAATTCGGACGGCGTGTTCCTCGGCTGCCGTGAGGCGGTGCGGGTGATGAAGGAGGGCGGCCGCGGCGGCGCGATCGTCAACATCTCCTCGGTCGCCGGGATGATCGGCGACCCGAAGCTCGCGGCCTACTGCGCGAGCAAGGGCGCGGCCCGTCTCCTCACCAAATCGGTCGCGCTGCATTGCGCTCGGCGCGGCTACAAGATCCGCTGCAACTCGGTCCACCCGTCCTTCGCCGCGACGCCGATGGTCGAGGCGATGATTGCACGCTCGCGCTCGCCCGAGCGGACCCGCGAGGGCCTTGCCCACGCCTCGCCGCTCGGCCGCATGGCGGCGCCGGAGGAGATCGCTGCCGCGGTCCTGTTCCTGGCGTCCGACGAGTCGGCGTTCATCACGGGCGCGGAACTCGCGGTCGATGGCGGGCTGACGGCGGCGTAATCGAGCGCCTTCTTACGCCGTCTATCGTTTGTCGACGTTCCAGAACACCGGCACGCCAGCCTGGAGCAAGCCCGTGAGATCCTTTCGGAAGGCGGCGCGGCGGACGTACTGGCCCCAGTTGACGTAGGGCACGACCTCGTAGGCGCGTTCCTGTATGGACGCGGCCAGTTCCTTGCGTTTCGCCGCGTCGGGCTCGCGCATCCAAGCGGCGCGGCGCTTCTCCAGCTCGTCGTCGCACGGCCAGCCGGGCGCCGCGTTCTCGCATGACGCGGCAAGGAAGCTGTTGTTGGCCGGCGTCGCGTCGATCGCCGAAGACTGCGTCAGGAACAGGTTCCAGCCTTCCTTCTTCGCGCGACGCGTCACCAGCGTCCCCCAGTCGAGCGACTGCAACTCCATGTTGAGGCCGGCGGATTTAAGCTGGTCGAAGGCGACGAGCGCCGCCTCGTGCAGCGTCGCGTAGTCGGCGGGATCGAGCAGCACGATCTTCTCACCCTTGTAGCCGGCCTCGGCGAGGAGGCGCTTCGCCGTCTCCAGGCTCGGATGCAGGGCGGCCTCGGCGCCGGCCTCCGTCTCCAGCGGCGTGCCGCACATGAAGAAGCTGACGCAGAGGTCGCGGTAATTGCCAGGCGCCGCGCCGATCGCCCGCATATAGTCGACCTGCCGGACGATGTGGACCAGCGCCTGCCGCACCTTCACCTTGTCGAACGGCGGCTGAGTGTGGTTCGGGCGGACCCAGCCCATCATCCCAACCGGGTCGATCGGCAGCAGCGCGAGGTCGGGGTTCTGGGCGAGCGACGCCTCGAAATCGAGTTGCGGCGCTTCCCAGAAATCGATCTCGCCGGCGGTCAGCGCGGCGAAGGCGGTGGCAGGATCGGTCAGCGACAGCCACTCGACGCGGTCGACCTTGACCATTTTGCCGCCGGCGAGCCCGTCCGGCGCTTCGTCGCGCGGCGCGTAGTTCGGGTTGCGGACATAGACCACCTTGTGGCCGGGCTGGTACTCGTCTGCCTTGAAGATGAACGGGCCGGAGCCGATGGGATCGCTCACCTGCGTCGCGGCGTCGGTCCTCGCGAGCCGTTCCGGCATCACCACCAGCGGGATGCCGCTCTGCTTGGCGAGCGCGTCGAGCACGAGGCCGAACGGCTGCTTCAGCCGGATCGTGAAGCCGAGGTCGCCGGTCGCCGCGATCTCCTCGGCCGCCGCCGCCATCCCCTTGCCCAGCGGGTCGCGCTGCGCCCACCGCTTGATCGAAGCGACCGCGTCGGCGGCGCGCACCGGCTGGCCGTCGTGGAACGCGAGGCCGGACCGCAGGACGAAGTCGTAGCGCATCCCGTCCGCGCTGACCTCGTAGCGGTCGACCATTTCCGGCCGGGGGCGGCCGGCGGCGTCGACTGCGAAGAGCTGGTCGTAGACCATCAGCGCGTGGTCGCGGGTGATCAGCGCCGTCGTCCAGACCGGGTCGAGCACCTTGAGGTCGGCATGCATCACCGCGCGGATGACCTTCTGCGGCGGCGCGTCGGCCGCCGATGCGGCGGCGGCCGGGAGCGCAACCGACGCAAGGGCGGCCAGCGCGGCGGCAAGGACCGCGGCGCGTCCCGGTGTGCGGCTCCCGCTTCTTGTGCCGCTGCTGCTTCTGCGGCCGCTGTCGCGGTACGCGATCCGCTTCATTCGGCTTTTCCCTCTGTTCATTGTTCGTTACGGCGGTTTCCTCGACGTCTCGGCCGGGCGTCTCCCTATCCGGCAGCCCGGCCGAGAATACAGTCGGCGGAGCGCCGCGAACGAGCCTACGCGGGTCGCATGGTGAAGCCGGATGGTAGAGCAGCCGGGCGCACGAAGCGGGTCCGTCGGTCCGCCGACGGTGCTATCCTCGAAAGCACGGTAGAAGCTTTCGACAGGATGGTCCGATGGATTTGAAGTCGCTCAGGGACGAGGCGCTTGAAGAGACCGCGCGGTTCTTCTCCGACAAGCAGGGCTTTCTGCCCGACCAGGACAGCGACGAATGGGAGGACGAATACCGCCGCCAGTTCGCACTGGTGAAGGCCCGGCAGGAGGCGGCGCAGCGCTCCGGCTCGCCGGTGCGGACCGATGCCGCCGCCGCCGCCAAGGCCGCGTCGGCGCCGCGCCCGGATGACGGGCCGGCCCTCAGCGGGCCGCCGGGCGAGGCCCGCTGGGCGGCCGCCTTGCGGGCCGACAGGCTGAAGCAGATTCAGGACGACGACGTTCGGGGCTGGCTCCTGCGGTCATGGACCGCGTCGAAGAGCTGGGTCGAGACCCGCGAGCTGTCCCCCGCCGCATTCCGGCGCCGCGTCGAAGCGGAATATGCCGAGCACCGCCGGCGTGCCGAGGAACAGGCGGCCACGGCGGCGGCGGAGCAGCAGGCGAAGGCCGACGCCGCGTCGGCCATCGCTCGCCAGATCCAGGCCGCCGGCATCACGGTCGAAGGGCTGATCGATCTGGTCGATGTCAGTCCGAGGGTGAAGGCCGCTCCGATGCGGACCAAGCTCGCCGAGCTGGTCGTCGAGGATCGCCGCCTGCGCATCTTCGAGACCACGAACGCCGCCGTTCTCCTGGTGATCGAGAGCGGGGCGGCGGAGCGCAACGAATATGGCATCGAGCGCGACGACGGCCTCGTCTCCGACCTGAAGCTGTTCGCGCAGGCCGTTCTCCTATAATCTGTTACAATTTACCATGCTGGATCGCCGACCTTTGCCGCCGCGCGCAAACTCGCGTCGGTGGTCCCGGCCGGCAACTTAGGGTTGCCGAGCCGGGCAAAGGAGTGCAGAAGGGAGCAGGCAGCCGCCCGCGGCGAGGCGACATGGCCTATAAGAGCGGCTGACGCCATGACAAGGGACATCACGCTTCAATCGCAAGCGCTCGAGCTTGCGCATGTGATGATCCGGAGCGTCGATGGGACGATCCGGCTGTGGACGCACGGCATGGAGCGGCTCTACGGGTACACGCGTGAGGAAGCGGTCGGCCAGACGGCGGACCGGCTCCTGCGCACGGTCTTCCCGCGCCCGCGCGGCGAGATCGAAGCCGAGCTGCGGGGTTCCGGGCAATGGAGCGGCGAACTCGTTCACCGACGCCGCGACGGCACGACCATCATCGTCGCCAGCCACTGGTCCCTGTCCCGCGACGATGCCGGCCATCCGGTCGCCGTAACCGAGGTCAACAACGACATCACGGAGCAGAAGCGCAGCGAGAGTGCCCGCCTCCACCTTGCGGCGATCGTCGAGTCGTCCACCGACGCGATCATCGGCAAGACGGTGGACGGGATCGTCACGAGTTGGAACGAGGCGGCGGCGGCCATGTTCGGCTATGCGGCCGAGGAGATGATCGGCCGGCCGATCACCACCCTCTTCCCTCCCGGGCGCCTTGTCGAGGAGGGCATGATCCTCGATCGGGTAAGGCGGGGCGAGAGGGTCGAGCATTACGAAACGGTGCGGCGACGCAAAGACGGCACGGAGATCGAGGTGTCTCTCACGGTCTCGCCGATCCGGGATGCGGCCGGTACGGTCGTCGGCGTTTCGAAGATCGCGCGCGACATCACGGAGCGGAAGCTCGCCGAGGCGTGCCTTCAGAACCTCCAGTCCGAGCTGCTCCACGTCTCGCGGCTGAGCACGATGGACCGAATGGCGTCGACGCTGGCGCACGAGCTCAACCAGCCGCTCACCGCGGTGACGAACTACCTCTCGGCGCTGCGCCGCCTGATCGCCGCCGGTCCGGGAGCCGATCCGAAGCGGGTGGACGAGATCCTAGACCGGACGGTCGAGCAGGCCACCAGGGCAGGGCAGGTCATCCGGCGCCTCCGCGAGTTCGTCGCCAAGGGCGAGACCGAACGGCGGATCGAGGGCGTCAACGACATGGTCGAGGACGCTGCCGGTCTGGCGCTCGTCGGTGCGAGGCAGGAGGGCGTCGCGGCGTCGATGGAGTTCGGAGGCGGGATTCCAAAAGTGCTCGTCGACCGGGTGCAGATCCAGCAGGTCTTGATAAACCTCGTCCGCAATGCGCTTGAGGCGATGGAGCGGAGCGCGACGCGCGAACTGCGCATCGCGACGCGTTATCTACACGATAGCCGACAAGCGGAGATCACGGTCGCCGATACCGGTCCGGGCATCGCGCCGGAGATCGCGAACCGGCTGTTCCAGCCGTTCGTGAGCACCAAGAAAACCGGCATGGGGCTCGGGCTCTCGATCTGCCGGGAGATCGTCGAGGCGCATGGCGGCATGCTGTCGGCCGCCGGGGTCAACGAGCCGACCGGGACGGTGTTCTCGATGATCGTGCCGATTGCTGCCGTCGCCGAGGAGCAGGCGGCCGGCGATGCCTGATACATTCCGGGCCTGATGCCGGGCTGACATCGCACGGAGCGTCATGACTCGACCGAAACGCGTGCTCGCCGCCCGCATCATGCACGAGACCAACACCTTCAGCCGGCTCAGGACGGACATCGCCGCGTTCCGCCGTCGCGACTACCATCTCGGCAACGAGATCCCGGTTGCCTATCGCGGCACGCGTTCGGCGATGGGCGGGACGTTCGAGGCGGCCGACCGGTACGGCTGGACGCTCGTGCATCCGGTCTCGGCATCCGCCAATCCCTCCGGCGTCGTGACGCGCGAGGCGTTCGAGACGCTGGCCGGCCTGCTCGTCGATGCGGCAGCGGCGACGGCCGGCGGGCAGGGGCGGCCGGTCGACGGCGCGCTCCTGCATCTGCACGGCGCGATGGTCGTCGAGGACCATGAGGACGGGGAGGGCGAGTTGCTGGCGCGGCTGCGCGCCGCGGTCGGTCCCGACGTGCCGGTCGTCGTCACGCTCGATCTGCACGCCAACGTCTCAGACGCGATGGCGGCGCATGCCGACGCGCTGATCGCGTTCCGCACCTACCCGCATGTCGACATGTACGAACGCGCGCTCCAGGGAGCTTCGCTCCTCGACCGGGCGATGCGCGGCGAGGTCCGGCCGCGGACGGTACTGGCGCGCCGTCCGACGATGGTCGGGCTCGACTACGGCCGGACCCAGGGCGGGCCGATGGCCGAGCTGCTGCGGCGTGCGGATACGGTCGAATCCTCCGGCGAAGCGCTGGCCGTCAGCGTCTGCGCCGGGTTCAGCCGCGCAGACATCGCCGATGTCGGGCCGAGCGTGACGGTCACCGTCGACGCGGCGGCAGGGACATCCGCATTGGAGCGGGCGCGGACGATCGCCGAAGCCTTCATGGATTACGCCTGGGAGACGCGGCGCTTCAGCACGACCAAGCTCCTTTCCGTCGGCGAGGCGGTGGCGTTGGCGAAGGCGGGGGACGTCGGCGCCGCGGCGCAGCGTCCGCTCGTCGTTGCCGACATCACCGATAACCCCGGCGGCGGCGGGTACGGCGACGCCACCGCGTTCCTCGCGGCGCTGGTGGACGCTCGGGTGCCGAGCGTCGCCTTCCATGCGATCTGCGATCCCGAGGCGGTGCAGGAAGGCATCCGCGCCGGCATCGGCGGCACGGCGACGATCACGCTCGGCGGCAAGACCGACCCGACGATGGGCGGCGGGCCGGTGACGCTGACCGGGGAGGTCGCCTGCCTGACCGACGGGCGGTTCGTCGCCTTCGGGCCGATGGGCGGCGGCGTCGCGCGCGACCATGGGCCGTCGATGCTGTTCCGCGTCGGCGGCGGGATACCGGGCGCCGGCATCGACATCGTCGTCGTCACCAACAACGGCCAGACCAACGATCTGGGCCAGTTCACGTCGCTCGGCATCGATCCGTCGCGCTACCGCACCGTCGCCGTGAAGTCGGCGCACCATTTCCGCGCCGCCTTCGAGCCGATCGCGCGGCAAGTCGTGCTGGTCGACACCGGCGCGCTCTGCGCCGACGTCTACTCGCCCGACCTGTTCAGGAAGGTCCGCCGCCCGGTCTGGCCGCTCGACGCGTTGGAATAGCGGGCGATGGCGGGCGCGGCGCGGTCACCGTTACCGGCCGCGCCCGCCGACAAGATGAGCTACGCCGCCGACGCCGTCGCCGCACCGGGCTCCTCGCCCTGCACGACGGCGAAGCCCTCGTCCGCCCAGCCGGCCATGCCGCCGATCATCACCTTCACCTTGCGTCCGTGCCGCGCCAGACGGGCCGCGCCGCGGTCGGCGGCGTTGCAGTGCGGGCCGTTGCAGTACACGACGAACAGGGTGTCCGCCGGATAGACCGCCAACCGTTCCGCCGTCATCTCGCGATGCGGGAGGCTGACGGCGCCGGGAACGTGCGCCCGCGCATAGGAGGCACGGCCCCGCGTGTCGATCAGCACGAAGTCCGGGCCTTCGGCGGCACGCATGGATTCGTAAACGTCCGAGCAATCGGTTTCGAGGGAGAGCCGCAGCTCGAAATGAGCGAGCGCGACGTCGGATGGTGCGGCCGGAATCTGCGCAACGATGCTTGGCATTTTGGCACTCCCGCTTTTCGGTATGGAGAAACGGAATTGTCAGCGATCCGCCGCAGGCGGAAAATCGGCATGAACGCCAACCTGCGTAAACATCATGCCAAAATCCGCTGCCGACTCCGCACCCCCGCCACCCTCGCCCGGCCGCGATCCCCGTCTGGTCGCGGCGCTCGCCTATGACGGTCTCGGCACGTTCGAGTTCGGGATCGCCGTCGAGGTCTTCGGTTTGCCGCGCCCGGAGATGGGGACGGACTGGTACCGGTTCGCGGTGTGCGCGGCCGAGCCGGGACCGTTGCGCGCCACCGGCGGAATCCGGGTGCTCGCGAATGGCGGCCTCGATCTGCTGCGCGAAGCCGGCACGATCGTCGTGCCCGGCTGGCGCGGTGCGGACGATCCGGTTCCGGCGCCGCTGGTCGACGCGTTGTGCGCCGCGCATGCCGGCGGCGCGCGGCTGGTTTCCCTCTGTTCCGGCGTCTTCGTGCTCGCCGCGACCGGCCTGCTGAACGGGCGCCGGGCGACGACCCACTGGCGCTACGCCGAGGCGCTCGCCGCCGCCTATCCGGAAATCCGGTTCGCACCCGACGTGCTCTATGTCGACGAAGGCGACGTGCTGACCGCCGCCGGCAGCGCCGCCGGCATCGATCTTTGCCTGCATGTCGTGCGCCGCGACTTCGGGCCGGACATCGCGAACCGCCTTGCGCGGCGGCTGATCGTGCCACCGCATCGCGAGGGCGGGCAGGCGCAGTTCGTCGAGCGTCCCGTGCCGCCGGCCCGCGAGGGGATGCGGCTCGGGCCGCTGCTCGACCGGATGCGGGCGCGGCTCGACGAGGAGCAGCCGGTCGCACGCCTTGCCGCGGAGGCGGGGATGAGCGTCCGCACCTTCCTACGCCGTTTTCGCGATGCCACCGGTACGACGCCCGGCGACTGGCTCGCCGCCGAACGGATCGCCCGGGCGCGCGAGCTGCTGGAAAGCACGGCGCTGCCGATCGAGGACATCGCCGCGAGCTGCGGCTTCGGCTCGGCGGCGACGCTGCGGCATCATTTCCGGCTGCGGCTCCGCACCAGCCCGGCGGCCTACCGTGCCCGGTTCTGCGGCTCGCCGGCGCCGGCGGAGGCCTCGATGACTCGATGACGCCCGGTAGCCGTTGACGCCCTGTTTCCGGCGCGCCACGATCCGCGGCGCCCCGCCCCGGCAGGACAAGCCTTTCGCCAGGAGATCGCCGCCGATGATGACGCGCCGGACCGTGACCGCCGCGGCAGCGCTCGCGCTGCTCGCCGCCGCCGTGCTGCCGCTGCCGGCCGCCGTTGCGCAGGACAAGCCGTTCATCACCGTCGCCTCGACGACGTCGACCGAGCAGTCCGGGCTGTTCGGCCACCTGCTGCCGGCCTTCACCGCGGCGACGGGCATCGACGTGCGCGTCGTCGCGGTCGGCACCGGGCAGGCGCTGAAGATCGGCGAGCGCGGCGATTGTGACGTGGTCCTGGTGCACGACACGCCGTCCGAGCTGAAATTCGTCGCCGACGGCTGGGGCGTCGACCGGCGCGAGGTGATGTACAACGACTTTATCCTAGTCGGCCCGAAGGGCGACCCGGCGCACGTTGCCGGCGACAAGGACGTCGTCGCCGCGTTCAAGGCGATCGCGGCGGCGCAGGCGCCCTTCGCGTCGCGCGGCGACGACAGCGGCACGAACAAGGCCGAGCTGCGCTACTGGGAGGAGGCTGGCATCGATCCGGCCGCCGCATCGAAGTCCGGGAACGGCTGGTACAAGGACACCGGCTCCGGTATGGGGCCGACGCTCAATACGTCGGCGGCGATGAACGCCTATACGCTCGCCGACCGCGGCACGTGGCTCTCGTTCAAGAACCGTCAGGAGCTGACGATTCTTGTCGAGGGCGACCGGCGCCTCTTCAACCAGTACGGCGTCACGCTGGTGAACCCGGCGAAGCACCCGACGGTGAAGAAGGATCTCGGAATGCGGTTCGTCGAGTGGCTGACCTCGCCCGAGGGGCAGCAGACGGTCGCCGGCTACAAGATCAACGGCGAGCAGCTCTTCTTCCCGGATTACCGCAAGCAGCAATCGTAGGCGGTCGCGGGCGACGCGGCCGCCCCGGCATGAGCCCGGATGAGAAGGTCAACGTCGCGACCCATTCCGTGGGTCTCCTTCTCTTCATTCCGCTTGCCGCATGGCTGCTGGTTCGCGCGGCGCCAGGCCGGGAGCGCGCCGCCGTCGTCGTCTTCGACGCCGCCTGGGCGGTGCTCTATGTAGCGTCGATCCTGTACCACGCGCTGCCGCCGGGTTCGCTGGGGAAGGCGGCCCTCCTCGTCGCCGATTACGGCGCGATCTTCCTGGTGATCGGCGCCGGCTACACGCCGTTCGCGCTGCTCCTGCTGCCGCCGCGCCGCGTCGGCATGGCGCTGCTGCTGACCTGGGCGCCCGCCGTGCTCGGCCTCGCCGTGGAGGCGGCGGCGTTCACGAGCGCCTATCGGATGGCGTTCCTCCGCGGCGCCTACATCCTCTATGCGGTGCAGGGCTGGGCGCCGCTATTGGCATATGGCCGCCGCGTCTTGCGGCAGCTCTCCCGCGCCTCGCTGTTCTTCCTGGTGGCCAGCGGCGCCGTCTACAGCGCCGGAATCGTCTTTTACCGCTGGCGCAGCCTGCCGTGGCACCATGCGTATTGGCATGTCGCCGTCGTGATCGGCTGCCTGCTCAACGTCGGCGGCATGCGGGTGCTCCTGACCGGCAGGGGCGGCGGAGCGCCGGCAGCCGGGCGAAGCTGTTGAACGGAGCGCGGCTGCGTCCGCGGCGCGAAGACAGGAGTTCGGGATGAGAACCGTCAGGATCGGATCGGGCGCCGGCTATTCGGGCGACCGCATCGAGCCCGCCGTCGAACTCGCGGAGAAGGGCGACATCAAATATCTCGTCTTCGAGTGCCTGGCCGAACGCACGATCGCGCTCGCACAGCAGGCCAGGATGAAGGACCCGGCGCAGGGCTACGATCCGCTGCTCGAAGACCGCATGCGCGCCGTGCTGGGCCTTTGCCGCCGGAACGGCATCAGGATCGTCACCAACATGGGCGCGGCCAACCCGGTCGCCGCCGCCGCGAAGGTCCGTGAGATCGCCCAGTCCCTGGGGCTCGCCGGGCTGAAGATCGCCGCGGTGACCGGCGACGACGTCCTGGAGGCGGTCAGGAACGGCGATTACGCGCTCGACGACGAGGGCGGGCCGGTCGGAGCGCTCGGCAACCGGCTCGTCTCCGCGAACGCCTATCTCGGCGCACGGCCGATCGTCGAGGCGCTGGCCGGCGGGGCGGATGTCGTGCTCACCGGACGCGTCGCCGATCCGGCGCTCTTCCTGGCGCCGCAGATCCACGAGTTCGGCTGGT
>DASWRT010000456.1:0-18454 GCA_036403035.1 Allostellaceae bacterium
GCACCTCACATCGCGGTGCATTGAACTCTTCCTAACGTAGGGGCCGGCCCTTGGGCCGCCCGCGGGTGCCGCAAGCGACGCCCCTACAATTAAAAGAAGCGCGACAGAGATATCACTCGCTTGACGCGTGTAGGCCCAATCCGCGGGCCTTTCCCACCGGCCGGAGAGGGAAAGCAAGACCACGCCCACGCTCTGCTATCTTCGCAACGCCCGCTTTCCCACCGAGGTTTCCCGTATGCCGCCGGCATCATCGAACCAGCGCCGTCTCCGCGGCATCGTCGTCACCGGCGCGTCGAGCGGCATCGGCGCCGAGGTCTGCCGGCGGCTCGCCGGGCCGGGGCAGGCGGTGCTGGTGCATGCGCGGAAGAACCGGGAGGGCGCCGAGCGCACGGCGGAGGCGGTCCGCGCGGCCGGCGGCGAGGCTTCGGTGCTGCTCGCCGACATCGCCGAACCCGGCGCCGCGGCACGGGTGGTCGAGGAGGCCGCTTCGCGGTTCGGCGGGGTCGACGTGCTGGTCAGCAACGCCGGCTTCGCCGACCGGCGGCCGTTTGGCGAGCTGACCGGGGCGGATCTCGCGGCCAGCGTCGCCGCGGTGCAGACCGCCTTCTTCGAGCTGGTGACGGCGGCGCTGCCGCACCTCCGCCGGGCCGGCGCCGCGGGATACGGAAGGGTCGTCGCGGTCAGCTCCTTCGCCGCGCACGTCTTCCGGCCGGACGTGCAGCTCTTCCCGGCCTCGGCGGCGGCGAAGGCGGGCGTCGAGGCGATGGTCAAGGCGCTCGCGGTCCAGCTCGCGCCGGACGGCGTCACGGTCAACGCGGTCGCCCCCGGCTTCACCCGCAAGGATGCCGGCGCCCACACCGCACTCGACGAGGCGCGCTGGCGCCAAGTCGTCGAGCGCATCCCGCTCGGCCGCCTCGGGCGGCCGGAGGACGCCGCCGCGGCGGTCGCGTGGCTCGTCTCGGAGGAGGCCGGCTACGTCACCGGGCAGGTGCTGCACGTCGATGGCGGGCTGCTCGTCTGAAAGCCGCTGCCATCCCGCTCAGTGCTGGCCAACGTGAGGATGCTGCATCTCCATCTGCATCGGCATCGCGTGCGACGCCTGGGCGGCCGGCGTGCCGCCCTTGACCGTGATCGTCAGCTTCTGCGAGACGATCGGGGGGGCGGTCGGCATGTGGTCCTCGCCGGCCAGCAGCAACTGGAGCGTGTGGCGGCCCGGCGGCAGGTCGAGCGTCGCCTCGGTCTCGCCTTCCATGAAATGCCGGTGCCGGTCGTCTATCGGCACCGGCTTGCCTTTCGGCGGCAAAGCGCTGTCGACGAGCAGATGGATGTGCCCGCCGCCGCCGGCCATCTTCTTGTATGCCTTCGCGACCGCGGCGGCGCGGTCTTTCGGCGTGTCGGCGATGCCGAAATGCACGACGACCGGGTTGGGCACCGTGGCCCCGTTGTCCGGATCGATGAACTCCGGCACGCCGGCATGGACATGGCCTTCATGCGCCTCGGCGGCCGGCGGAGTGAGGGCGAGGAGGGTTGCAACCGCCGCGGCGGACATGAGCTTGCGCATCTCGGTTTCTCGAATGAGCATCGACGCGGCAAGCCTTTACCACGCCGCCGCCGGAGGGCAAACCCGGTGCGGCCGGCGGCGCCGGTCAGGGTTGCCAGCCGTCGAGCCCGCTCCGCGCCGCGACCCGTCCGGTGTCGCCGCCGCCTTCGATCAGCGCGCCGACGAGGCGGCGCACCCAGCGCTGCGCCGCTTCCGGAGTCGGGTGGACTTCATCGATATAGTCCGCCTCGTTCGAGAAATCCTGGAGGCTGGCATAGCGGACGTCCGGCAGCGCCAGCGCCGCGTCGATCCAGCGTCGCTTCCGCTGCTGGTAGTCGGCGTAGTGCGGCGAGCGCCGCGCATGCCATTGCGGCAGCGGCAGGTCGACGAGCAGCACGCGAACCCCGGCCTCGCTCAGCCGCCGGACGAGCCGGTTCAGCCGCTCGAACTGCTCGTCGGAGAGCGGTCCGTCGGTGCCGACATAGTTCCGCCAGAAGGCGAGGGAGCGGGCGTGGCGTCCCGCGTCGTCGAGCGTCGGCGGCATGCGCCCGGCGTCGTGCGGCCTCCCCAGTAGCCGGACGCGGAGCGGCGCGAGGTTGCCCTTGACCATCACGTCCAGGGCGAGGAAGGGGCGGAGCAGCAGGGCGGCGGCGGGCAGCCAGCGCACCGGCAGCACCGGCTCGACCGCGCCGCTCGCCTCGTCCTTCCGGTAGAGCCCGTAGCGGAACCGCTCGATGTCGATGTCGGTCGGGCGGCCCGGCCAGAGCTGCCGGTCGTCGGTGAAGAGGCCGTACCAGAGGCCGATGGCGACGGTCAGGTCGTGCCGCCGCTCCGGCGGCACCGCCTCCAGCAGCAGGTCCGCGACCTCGGCGGTCTCGGTGATATTCGCGCCGCCGACCGACAAATTGTGGACGGCGGCGGCCGGCAGCAGCTTCTCGACCTCCTGCGGCGGGAAGCCCAGCTCCACGTTCGACGCGCCGAGCAGGACGAGGGCCGGTCCGCTCGCCGGGTCGAGCAGCGGCCCGCGGTTGAGCACCACGTATTTCGGCGCAGTGCGATAGAGCGTCGCCGGGGCGTCGCCAGTCGCGAGCGACCGGCCGGTCTCCGTCGACGGCGGGAAGGCGACCAGCGTGGCGGCGAGCGCGAGAAGGTAGAACCCGGCCGTCCAGACCATGAGCCGCAGCGCCTGTCCCGCGACCGCCCGCAGCATCTCAGTAGCCGCCATAGACGAAATCGGGCGCGCCGTTGAACAGCGTCGCCAGCGCGATCAGCGCGAAGATCCCCGCGCCGAGGCACGCCTCGCGGACGACCGGCCGCCGGAGCCCTTCGGCTGCGCCGTCCAGCACCCGGCGGGTCCATGCCTCCGCCGGATCGGCGGCCGCGGCGAAGAGCGCCGCCGCGGCGGTCACCGTCGCGAAGGCCGACGCAGTGCCCGCCGCGCCGAGCACGCCGAAGATTCGAGCGAGCTGCCCGCCGTCGAGCCAGAAGCAGGCGAGCGCCGTCGCGAAATAGGCGAAGGTGACGCCGCGGCAAAGGAGGGCATAGGTACGGTTGGCGGTCAGCGTCCGGTAGCGCTTGCGGCCGAGCCGCTTCGTCAGGTCGATCTGCCAGAGCTTGTTGAGCGCCGCTCCGGCGCCGAGGAGGAGGCCGTACCAGAGGAACGCGGTCGTCGTGCCGTGCCACAGTCCCATCGTCAGGAAGGTGACGAAGAGGGACGTCACGGCGATCGGCGCGGCGGCTCCGCCGGTCGGGAAGCGGCGGGTCAGCGCGGTCGCCAGCGGCGTGAACAGGTAGTCGCGGAACCAGACCGACAGGCTGATGTGCCAGCGCGTCCAGAACTCCAGCAGGCTGCCCGCCCGGAACGGCCGGTCGAAATTCTCCGGCAGCACGATCCCGAAGAGCCGCGCGACGCCGATCACCAGATCGGTGTACCCGGAGAAGTTGAAGTAGAGATAGAGCGCGTAGGCGGCGGCGCTCGCCGCGAAGGCGAGCGCGCTGCGTCCCACCGGCGCGATCCCGGCGAAAGCCGGGTCGAGCAGCGGCTTGGCGACGGCGCCGAAGACGCCCTGGAAGGCCGCGGAGAGCAGCAGGATCTTCGCGAGGCCGGCGACGATCCGGGCGAAGGCCGCGAACGCCTCTTCCGGCGACAACTTAACGGGCGGCTCGGCGACCTGCCGCGCGAACGGCTCGTAGCGGTGCACCGGCCCGGAGACGAAGGCCAAGAAGAAGCAGACATAGGCAAGGTAGGCAGGAACGCTCGGCCGGACAGCGACGGCGCCGTTCTGCGTATCGACCAGCAGGTGGATCACGCGGAACAGGATGTAGGACAGCCCGACCACCGCATAACCGGCCGGCAGCGCCGGCAGGAACCCGACGACCGCATACCGTTTCAGGTAGAGGAAGACCGCCACGACTGACGCGATGGCGGCGGCGAGGCACCGCCCGTCGCGCCACCGGTCGACCGCACAGAGCGCCGCATATCCGAGCGCCAGAAAGAGAACCAGCGCCCAGGCGTCGAACGGCGAAGCCGGCAAGAGCATTGCCACGAACGCTGCGTTCGCCAGCACCAGCACGCCGGTCCGCCACCCGGAGCTGCGGCGGGCGCCGTAGAGCGCGAGCGCCACTGCGACGAGCAGCAGGAAGCTGAGCGAGATCAGCTCCATCGCCGCTCCGCTCCGTCAGGCCGTTTCGGCGACGCGGGCGGCGGCAGCCGCCGCGGCGAAACCGGTCGCGACGATGTCGATCGGCAGATCGCGCTCCCGGTGCTCGGCAAGCGGCAGCCGCCAGAGCGTCGTTCCGTCGGCGAGCGTCTCGGCAGGCGAGAAGCCCAGCGCCTCGTAATGTCCGGCGACCATGCCGTTGCGCCCCGAGGGGATGTAGCGGCCGCGCAGTTCCTGGACGCCGGCGGCACGGGCCTGCCGCACCAGCTCTTGCAGCACGGCTTCCTCGATGCGCCGCTTCAGCACGCGGCAGCTCATCAGCCACGTGTCGATCTCCCAGACGGCGCCGTGCCGGCGGCAGATCACGACGCCGATCATTCCATTGTCGCCGAACGTGTCGGTCAGCCGGACCTGCATCGTGAAGACCGCCGGATCGGCTTCCAGGGCGCGGATCTCGGGCTCGGTATAGCGCCGTGTCGTCAGGTTGAACTGGTTCGATTTTCCGATGAGCTGCGCGATGCGGGGCCGCGACACCGGATCGAACGGCGCCATCGTCGCCACCATCCGCAGCGAACGCAGATAGTCGTCGAGGTCCGCGGCGCCGGACCGGAGCTGGAGCCGCCGCGCGTTGCCCTCGTAAAAGGCGGCGCGCCGCCCATCCTCGGCGGAGAAGGCGACCGCCTCGAAATAGCCGGCGGCGGCGAGGGTTCGGGCATAGAGCGCCGGGTCGGCCGGCAGTTCCGGCACGGCCACCGTCGGAAGCTTCTGCCGGATCAGCGCCCGCTCGGCCGGGTTGTCGTCGACGAAGACGAGGGAGTCGAGGCGCAGCGACAGCGCCTCGGCGATCGCGGCGATGTTGGCCGCCTTGTCCGACCAGTTCGCCTGGAACACGGTGAAATGCTCCTCGCGCAGCAGCATGTCGGGATGCTCGCGGAACGGTTGCCGTGCGACGGCGTCGTCGTTCTTCGAGGAGACGGCGAGAACGATCCCGCGATCCCTGAGGTCGAGCGCGTAGCGCTGCAACGCGAGGTACGACTCGCCGGCCGCATCGCCCTGGCCGACGACGATGCCTTCGAGCCCGTCGTCGCCGATGACGCCGCCCCACAGCGTGTTGTCGAGATCGAAGACGAGGCCGCGCCGGCTCTGGCCGCGCAGCGCGCCGACGATGCGGCAGACATGGTCGGCGAAGAGCGGCAGGAGCGACAGCGCGAAAGACAGCTTGGCGAGCGCCCACTGCGTCGGGTCGTGCCACGCGGCGAGGCCGACCGTCTCGGCGAGCGCCGCCGCGTCGAACAGCATCATCTCGCCGCCGGAGGCCGCGGCTGCGTCGCGGAGCGCTTCATTGAAGCGGCCGACGAGCCGCCGCGTCGTGCCGGCGACGCCGCGGTCGATGCCGCCGAACAGGGTTTCGGCCGGCGGCACGACCGTCTGCACGATCGCGACCGCGCCAGCCTGGCGCACCCCGCCGCGGATCGCATCGATCTGGGCGAGCGCAGCGGCGAGCGCGGCATCCTCCGCCGCGGCGTCGCCGAGCGGAGCGCGCAGCCGCAGCGTGCGGTCGTCGAGCATGACGAGCACCGCGTCGGGGCGGGCACGCCGCAACTCGGAGTCCGGGTCGATCGCCTGCTGCATCGCTTGGCCGAACGGCACCTCGACGATGTCGAGCGCGATATTGAAGCGGGACGCGGTCGCGACGAGCGCGGGCGCCAGGAACCCGGTCGTCGCATTGCTCAGGAGGCCGAGCCGGAACGGCGTCAGCGGGCGGAGGTCGGCGCCTGCCGCCGTCGCCGCGCCGATGGCCTTCGCCAGACGGCCGAGCTGGTTGATGTCCAAGGCATGGCCGGCGAGCGCCCGGAACGCTGCGCCGCCGGCTTCGCCGGACGCCAGCGCCTTGCAGCGCGCACCGAAATCGGCCGGCGGCCGCGGCAGCCAGAGGAGATCCTCGTACAGTGCACCGGGACCGGTCATGGCCGAAGCGCCGCGACGATCTCGCGCGCGACCTCCTCGGGTTCGAGAAAGCGCTGCGTCCGCGCCTGCAACTCGAGGAAGCGCGGGTCGAAGGCGTCGAGCATGCGCGTCCTTGTGTAGCCAGGGCTGACCGAGCCGACGCGCAGCCAGGGATATTCCGCGGCGACGGCCGCCAGCAGGCCGGCCAGCCCGTGCTTTGCGATCACGTAGGCGCCCATGCCCTTCGCGGCGGGCCGGGCCGGTCCGCTGCCGCCCATCGCGGCGCTGAGGACGGCGACGACGGCGCCGCGCTTGCGCTTCTGGAACGAGCGGCGGACCAGCCCGGCAAGGAGGCGCTGCGGACCGGCGACGTTGACCTGCCATTGGCGGTGCATCTCGTCCGGCTCGATCCGCGCGAACGGCGTCAGCGCCGGAGGCGGCGACGCCGCGAGGACGATCCCGGCGAGCGGCGGCGATGAATCGTCCGCCGTGGCGACTGCCTCGACAGCCGCGTCGATCGACCGCTCGTCGCCGAGATCGAGCGCCAGAACCCGTCCGCCGAGCGCGGCGGCCACCGCGTGCGCCGCCGCCTCGCCGGACCGGTAGCCGACGATCGGGCAGTCGCCGCGGGCCGCGAGCAACCGGCAGACCGCAGCGCCGATCCCGCCGCTGCCGCCGCTCACGAGATAGCTCTCACCGTGCGACGCCATCGCCATACACCAGCTCCGCCGTGCCGCGGGCGACGAGGCGGCGGCCTGCGGCGGCCTCGATCCGGAATCGGATCCGCGCGGCACGGACCGCCTCGGACACCTCGACGACCTCGGCGGCGAGGGTCGCCGGCTCGCCGACGTAAAGCGGACCGCGGAAGTCGATATCGAGATGCGTCCAGATGCAGTCCTGCGTCGGCAGTTCCATCCCGACCAGCCGCGACACCTTGGCGGCGAGCAGGCCGCCATAGACCACCGGCCCGGCGAAGCCGCGCGCCTGCGCGTAATCGGCGTCCGAGTGCAGCGGGTTGCGGTCGCCCGAGAGCGCCGCGAACATTTCCATCTCTTCGGCGGCGATGACGAAACCGAAAGAAGCGGCGTGCCCCAGCGCGAGCGGAGGCGGTGCCGTCGCCTCCGCCTTGGCCGCGGACGCCGTCACCGCGCGGGCGCGGCCTGGAGCTTGGCCGCGATCAGGTCTGCGAACTCTCCGACATTCTTCAGCGCCGCGATCTCGGAGGTGGTGAACTTCACGCCGAACGCCTTCTCGACGGCGACCACGAGGCGGATGTGGCTGAAGCTGTCCCATCCGTCGACATCGGCTGCGATGGTAGACGGACCGATCTCCAGTTCGTCGTCGTCGAACACGTCGCGAAAGATCGGCGTCAGCCGCGCATAGAGGTCCATACCCGTGCTCCGCCCTCAGCAATCGTCGGTGTAGTAACACCGGAATCGCGGAAAGGTTTGATTCGGGTCAAGGTCACAACCTCGGCACGAAATACGGTGGATGACTTACGCGGATACCGGCAAACTACGATTGCCCCGTGCGTCCATGAACGATGGTGCGGGTGCGATGTTTCGCCGAACCGGAACGGCCGTGTCAGGCGGAAGCCCGTAAGGGTATATCTTCCGTCTCGCCGCCGAAGAACGAGCGGATACGGGCGGCGAGCCGCGAAATAGCCGTTGTCCGGGGTTCCTCGGCGTCTTGGCGGGTTTGCCGCTCCGCCTGGAAGCGCTCGTTCGCTTCCTTCAGCGCGACGATCTGCTCCGCCAGCGCCTCGACGAGTTCGGGGTAGGTCTCAAGAACGGGCGCCAACGCCTCCTTCGTGATCTCGACCAGCACCACGTCGCCGCCGGCCCGCACCGAGGCGCTGCGCGGCTCGCCGGTCATCAGCGACATGTGGCCGAAGCTCTCGCCCGGTCCCATCGTCGCGATCGGCGTCTCGGCGCCGTCCGCGTCGAGCATGACGTTCACCTTGCCGCTCAGGATGACGTACATCGACGAGCCCGCGTCGCCTTGCCTAACGATGCGCTCGGGCACGCCGAAAAGGAGCCGGCGCTGGCTGCTGGCGAGCATCGCGAGCGCGTCGTCGGGAACGACGGTGAACAAGGGCGCGCGGCGCAGCGCGGCGAAGATCTCGGCGGCGACGGCGCGCGGCTCGGGCCGCGGCACGGGCGGAGCGGCGTTGTCGGGAGCGGCGAGATCGCGGCGCCGCACCGCGAACGGCAGGCCGGCGCGATGGAAGCCGTACCAGAGCGCGCCGGCGACCTCGTCGCGGCGCAGGATCCAGACGTTGGGATTCTCCTGCCAGAAGATCGCCTCGTAGGCGACGCCCCATTCCGTGAAGTTCTTGACGAGGATCATCGGCGGCGGCTGGCGCAGCACCGCGGGAACCTCCAGCATCGCCCGGATGCCGACCTCGCGCACCCGTGCCGGCGGCACGTCGACGTCCATCACGAAGGGGATATGATGGCGCGTCCGGTTGTCGGGCAGATCCATGTTGGTGAGCCGCATCGACGCCGCCTTGGTGTTCGGCAGCACGATGAGGTTGCCCTCGTAGGTTCGCAGGCTCACCGACCGCCACCCCATGTCGACGATGACGGCCCAGACGCCGTCGATCTGCACGCTGTCGCCTTTGCGGAACGGGTGCGAGAGGTTGAGGGCGAGGCCGGCGAAGACCTCCGCCAGGGTCGACTGCGCCGAGTAGCCGATCACCAGGGCGACGACGCCCGACGTGGCGGCGATCGCGGTGATGTCGCGGTCGAAGACCAGCGACGAAATGGCGAGGAGCGCGGCGGCATAGACGCCGAGGCTGGCGAGGTCGACCAGGATGTCGGGAACGCTCGGCCGGCCGTCGCGGACGAGCGCGCCGTACCACACGAAGCGCTTGAGGGCGGCGTTGGCGGTAAACGCGAGCGACAGCCAGACGAGCGAGGCGATCACCTTTCCGGCGATCTCCTCGCCCCGGTCCGACAGGCCGGGAGCGAAGGCGAGCAGCCCGTCCAGCATGAACCAGCTGGTCAGGAAGAACAGCACGAGGCTGGCGCCGAGCGAGACCGGGCGCCGGCTCTTGCGCGACCGCCACGTCAGGACCGTCAGGAACACCGCCGATCCGGAAACGGCGAGGAGCACGAACCCCAGCAGATCGAGGGCGTGCGACAGGGAATCAGCGAACAACGACAAGACTCCGAAGCAACAAACAGGCAGGCGTACGACACAGCCGCCGCCGCTGACGGGCAGAGATTACCCGCCGTCAGTGCCCAAGCATGTTTAATGCCACGTTAAGGCGGTCGCGCGGCATCGCATTGGCGCACGCACCGGAGCGATGCCGCCGCTTTTCGGTTCTGCGGTCTGTAATCCAAGAACGGTGATTTCAGCTCCGCTTCGTCCAGGGCGGCATCGGGAAGACCGGAGCCATCTGCGCCACGTCCTTCGGGAGCACCACGGTCGGCGTAAGGTTGCGGTTCTGGATCGCGCTCGCGCCGATGTCGTTGTTCTGGCCCTTGGCGTCGAACCGGATCGGCCCGCCGATCATCATGTGCTCCTTGAGGTCGGTCTGGCGGAGCGCCGCCAGGAGCGGCTGGGGATCCGCCGTGCCGGCGCGCTTGAAGGCGTCGGCGGCGATCAGGATCGCCTCGAAGGTGAAGCCGACATTGAAGGCGTAGCCTTCGAACCGCTCGTTCGCGAAGCTCTTCTTGAACGCGGCCTCGATCCGCTTCGACACGTCGCTCCGAGGGTTGTACCAGGGGACGTTCGAGATGCAGTAATCCGAGTACTTGCCGAGCGTCTTATAGAACTGCTCGTCGTACATGCCAGGGCTGCCGGGGCTGATGATGCCCATCGGATCGTAGCGCTGCTTGACCATCTCGCGGACCAACAGGATCGCGTCGTTGGCCCGCGTCGTGACGAGCGCAAGCTGCGCGCCGCTCGCCTTCACCTTCGCGACCTCGACGGAAAGGTCCTGCGCCTTCGGGTCGTAGCTGATCGACTCCAGGAGCTTGAACGGCATGTCGAGCGTCGGGAACAGCTTGTCCATCGCCGCCCGGTTCGCCTGTCCGAACGTGTCGTTGGCGTGCAGGAACACCGCCGTCTGCGGCGTGGTCCCCGTTTCCTTGAACAGGTCCTTCATCAGCGCGAGGCCGTTCCGCACGAAGTCATCGCTGGTCGGGCAGTTGCGGAAGACGGTCTTGTAGCCCTGTTCGGTGATCTGCGGCGCGGCGGCGATGTTGATGACCAGCGGGACGCCCTTCTGCTCGCAGACCTGCGCCGCCGCGAGCGTCTGGCCGGACTCGAACGCGCCGACGATGACGTTCGCGCCGTCCCCGATCATGCGCTCGGTGCGTGCCCGCGCGATGTCGGCATTCGATTCCGTGTCGGCGTTCAGCAGCTCGACCTTGACGCCCATGTCGGCGAGCACCGCGGGCGCGATATCGGCGCCGCGCTGGCAAGCCTGTCCGGCCTGGGCGAGATAACCGGTCTTCGGCAGCAGCACGCCGACCTTCAGCACCGGCTCGGCGGCGATCGCCGGAGCGGCGAGCGGGCGCATTCCGGTTGCGGCAAGCGTCCCTGCCACGGCTGCGGCGCCCTTGCCGAAGTCGCGGCGGGTGAGGCCGCCGGGCCGGCCGTTCTTGGACTGCGTCATTCGGCTTCCCTCCACATCGAATTGATTTCGTTCATAGCACTGTTTCCGCGTCTACTGACTCAAGCGCGGCAATCTCGCCCAGCGTCACCGGCTTCAGCGGCGGTCGCGGGCGGTAATGCCCGACCTTGGCGACCGATACGCCCCGTTCCGCAGCGATCAGTTCGGAGACGACCGGACCGCAGAGCCGCCCCTGGCACGCCCCCATGCCGCAGCGCGTGTAGGCCTTGAGCTGGTTCGGGCCGAGCGCGCCGAGGCGCACGGCCTCGCGCACCGCGCCCGCCGTCGTTTCCTCGCAGCGGCAGACGATCGTCGCATCGTCGGCGGGAACCCGCATCGAACGGCGCGGCCGGTAGAGCCGGTCGAGGAACGGCCGGACGGCGGTTTCATGGAGGCGGGCGGCGAACAACGCCTTGGCCTCCTGATCGCGCGTCGGGTAGTCGATCCATCCGAGCGCGCTTGCCGCGGCGAGCGCCGCGAGTCGCCCGCTCGGCACCGCCGCCGCCGCGCCCGCGATCCCCGCCATGTCGCCGGCGATGAAGTAGACGGGGTTGGCCGTGCCGCCCCAGCCGTCGGTTTCCGGCCGCCAGCAGAGCTGCGCGCCGTCCCAGGCGTGCGGCAGCCCGAGCGCGAGGCTCGCCTGCACGTTCGGGATGACGCCTTCGTGCAGCAGCAGGACGCGCGCCGGCAGCACCGCCGTCCGTCCGCGCCGGTCCTCGTACTCGACGCGGTCGAGCCGGCCGTCGCCCAGCGCACGGATCGCGGCGACGCCGTGCACGATGCGGACGCCGTCGCGCCGCAGACGCGCGATATAGCTCAGCCCCTTCTTTACGTAAGATCCGCCGCCGCCGCGCAGCGCCGCGGCGAGGTAGGGCAGGGCGGCGGCATAGTTCACGGCCGGCGTCGTCTCCAGCACCGCGTCGATCGCGACGCCGGCCTGACGGTACTGCCAAGCCAGGAGATAAAGCAGCGGCCCGCTGCCAGCGAGCACGACCGGCGGTTCGGGCGCGAGGCCGCTCGACTTGAGCAGGATCTGGGCGGCGCCCGCCGTCATCACGCCCGGCAGCGTCCAGCCGGGGATGCAGACCGGCCGCTCGATCGCGCCCATCGCCAGCAGCACGCGGCGCGGCGACAGGAGCCGGGCACTGCCGTCCCGGCTGACGCCGAGCGAGCCGTCTGCGGCGAGGCTCCATACCGTGCTGCCGGGAAAATAGGCCGCGCCGCTCGCGCGGAAGGCGGCGGCGAGGCGGGCGCCGGATGCGTAGTCGGCGCCCAGCGGACCGCCGCCGTCGCCGCCGCGTCCGAGGCCGGCGAACGGCCCGCTCTCGACGGCGCGGTACACTTGCCCGCCGGGTGTTGCCTGCTCGTCGAACACCGCGACCGAGAGCCCGTGCCGGACGGCCTCGATCGCCGCGGCGAGGCCCGCCGGTCCGGCGCCGACGATCGCGAGGTCCAGGGTCTCCATCACGGCGCGACGCTCCGCCGGCCGCGCTGCCGGCGGATCCGCATGCCGTCGCGTACCGCGACCATGCAGCCCTGCCGGTTCGGCACGCCGTCGATCTCGACGAGGCAGTCGAAGCAGACGCCCATCATGCAGTACGGGTTGCGCGGCGCACCGCTCACCGCGGTCTCGCGCAGATAGGGTAGGCGGTCGAGCGTCAGCATGATTGCGGCGACGCTGTCGCCGGGCCGCGCCCGCACCGGCTCGCCCTCGACGATGACGGTGACGGCGGCCTCCGCCGCGTCCAAGTCAGGCAGCCGCCGGAACACCGAACCGCCCGTCGCCGAAGCGCGCCGCCAATTCTTCCGGAATGCCGTCGCCGCCGGCTAGCGCCGGAGCGAGATGCAGCGCATGCGCCGCCGCGAGCGTGACGCCGCTGTGGCAGGTGCCGACGAAGGCGCCGGGATAGAGCCGCGATTCCTGATAGACCGGCAGCCCGTCCGGCGTCATCACGCGCAGGGCCGCCCAGGACCGCACGACCTGCACGTCCCGCAGGAACGGAAAGCTCGCCACGGCGCGCTCCGCGATCTGCCGCATCACTGGCACCGACGACGCGGTGTCGAACCCCGCATCCTCGTGACTGTCGCCGAGCATGACGCCGCCGTCCGCGGTCTGCCGGATGCTCGTCGTCGGCATCGCGAACGCCGCGCCCGCCGCCGCGGCGTCGATGCGCTCGGTCACCATGATCTGTCCCTTGAGCGGCGTGACCGGGACGTTGAGCCCGAGCATCGCGCCGAGCGTCCGGTTGCCGAGCCCGGCGGCCAGCACGAGACACGGCGCGGCGACGAGTCCGGCCGGCGTCCGGACGGCGAAGCGCCGCGGCGCCGCATCGATCGCCTCGATCCGGCCGCCCGGACGGTAGAAGCCGCCGCTTTCCGGCAGCAGCCGATGCAGCGCCCGCAGCAGCAGCAGCGGGTTGGCGTGCCCGTCATAGGGCGTGTAGGACGCGCCGGCGACCGCCGGGCCGGCGCCGGGCAGCAGCTCCGCGACGCGGCGGTGATCGAGCATCTCGTACTCATAGCCGGCATTGCCGGCCTCGCGGCGCAGCCGCTGCATCATCGCATCGCGCGCGGCCAGCTCGTCCTCGCCGAGACAGAGGTGCAGCCCGCCCGGCTTCGTGTGCGCGACATCGATGCCCGCCGCCGCTTTCAGCTCCGCCGCGAACGCCGGCCAGAGATCGGCGGAGAGGCGCGACCAGCGCGCATATTCCGGCACGCCGTCGCCTTTGCCCTGCACCCAGACGAGACCGAAATTGCCGCGCGTCGCCCGGTAGGCGACGTCGCCTTCGTCGAGCACCGCGACGCGCTTCCCCAGCCGGCCGAAGCCATAGGCGATAGCGCTGCCGACGAGGCCGCCGCCGATCACGATCGCATCGACATCCGCGTTCATTCCATCCCGCCGCCCCTCATATCGGCGGTGCGATCATGAACAGGGGGAAAAGCGAGATCAACGGCTGCGACGCTTGGGATGATCGGCGTCCCGCCGCGCTTGCCTCCCACCCGCCGTTCCGGCAATGCTGTGACGCCGGTCCGGCGCGCACCGCAGGGAAAATGCGAGCGGATCGGCCAAGGGGGATGCATCGGGCAGCCAAGGCGTTCTCGGCGCCGCCGTCCGATGTGGCACGAATTTCGCTCGGGAGCGGCGGGGGCACGCCGTCCGTGGGCATCGGGGAGGGGAGACGATGAAACTTCAGGCAACGAGGTTCCTGGCCGGCTGCGTCGGCATTGCGATCGCCGCCGTGCTGTCGACGGCGGCGGCCGGCACCGCCGCGGCGCAGACCAAGGAAGTCGTGATCGGCGCGCTGTATCCGATGACCGGCGCCGGCGCGCAGATCGGGCTGGACGCCAAGACCGCGATCGAGGTGGCGGTCGACATCATCAACGGCGACGTCGACCTGCCGCTACCGCTCGCGAAGGGCGAAGGGTTGCCGCATCTCGGCAACGCTAAGGTCCGCGTCGTCTTCGCCGACCATCAGGGCGATCCGCAGAAGGGACGCGCCGAGGCCGAACGGCTGCTGACGCAGGACAAGGTCACGGCGCTGGTCGGCACGTACCAGAGCGCGGTCGCAGCGACGGTGAGCCAGATCGCCGAACGCTACGGCGTGCCGTTCATGTCGGCCGACAATTCCTCGCCGAGCCTGAACCAGCGCGGCCTCAAGTGGTTCTTCCGCACCACCGCGCACGACGAGATGTTCACGCAGGCCATGTTCGACTTCTTCAAGGACATGGAGGCGAAGACCGGCCAGAAGGTCGAGACCGTCGCGCTGGTGCACGAGGACACGCTGTTCGGCACGGACAGCTCGAACATGCAGAAGAAGTTCGCCGAAGAGGCGAAGATCAAGGTCGCGGCGGACATCAAGTACCGCGCGAACAGCCCGTCGCTGACCAGCGAAGTACAGCAGATCAAGTCGGCGGACGCGCAGGTGGTGATGCCGTCCTCCTACACGACCGACGCGATCCTGCTGATGAAGACGATGGCGGACCTCGGCTACAAGCCGAAGGCGATCGTCGCGCAGGCGGCGGGCTTCCAGGAGCAGGCCTTCTTCGACGCGATCAAGCCGGCCGGCGAGGGCGTCATCAGCCGCAGCAGCTTCGGCGTCGACGTCGGCGCGCAGCGCCCGGCGGTGCAGCCGGTCAACGAGATGTTCCGCAAGCGCGCGAACAAGGACCTCAACGACAACACGGCGCGCGAGATCATGGCGGTGCTGGTCCTCGTCGATGCGATCGACCGCGCCGGCAGCACCGATCCGGAGAAGGTCCGCGCCGCGCTCGTCGCGACCGACATTCCCGGCAACCAGACGATCATGCCGTGGAAGGGCGTGAAGTTCGACCAGACGGGCCAGAACGCAGAAGCGACTCCGGTGCTCCAGCAATATCTGGACGGCCAGTACCGCACGGTGTGGCCGACCGAGTTCGCGAGCCGCGAGGTCGTCTGGAACATCAAGAAGTGAGGCGGTAGCGGGCTCGCGACAGGCAGCGGCGTCATGTGGCCGTTCCCCCCCACCCCGACCCTCCCCCGCAAGGGGGGAGGGAGTTTGGGTGACGCCTTCCCCTCAACTCCGAATACCCCCTCCCCCTTGACGGGGGAGCGACGGGGTGGGGGTGGAAACGCGACGGTTCAGGAGAGCCGATGACCGCGCAGGCGCTGGCGCAGGTCGTGGCGAGCGGCCTGCTGATCGGCATGGTGTATGCGCTGATCGCCGCCGGCCTCAGCCTGATCTTCGGGCTGATGGACGTCGTCAACTTCGCCCACGGCGAGTTCCTGATGACCGCCATGTACGCGACGTTCGGCATCTTCGTGCTGACGGCGATCGATCCGCTGTTCCAGCTTCCGCTGATCGCCGCGTTCCTGTTCGTGATCGGCGTCGTCGTCTACCGCGTGCTCATCACCCGCGCGCTCAGCGTCAAGGTGAACTCGGGCATGGTGCAGATCTTCACGACGTTCGGGCTGGCGATCTTCATCCGCGGCCTCGCCCAGTTCATCTGGACGCCGGACTACCGCAGCATTCGCGGCACGCTGCTGTCGGACAAGACGGTCAGCCTGCTCGGCGTCTACCTGCCGCTGCCGCAGCTCGCGGCCAGCATCGTCTGCGTGCTCGCCTTCCTCGGACTCTACCTGCTGATCGAGAAGACCGATTTCGGCCGCGCGCTGGAGGCGACGCGGGAGGACAGCGAGGCGGTGGCGCTGATCGGCGTCGACCGGCACCGCATCTTCGCGATGGGGTGGGGGATCGGCGCGGCGACGGTCGGCGTCGCCGGGGCGATGCTGGCGACGTTCTATTACATCCACCCCGGCGTCGGGGCGACCTTCGCGCTGATCGCCTACGTCACTGTGGCGCTCGGCGGCTTCGGCAGCCTCGGCGGCGCGCTCGTCGCCGGGATCGTGATCGGGCTCGTCGAGGCGCTGACCGCCGTCATCATCCCACCGTCGCTGAAGCAGCTCGGCATCTACGGCCTCTATCTCCTCGTCCTCTTCATCCGTCCGCGAGGGCTGTTTGGCACTCTCTAGCGCCTTTCCGGCGACTCGCGGCGCGCTCGACGCGGGCGAGCGCCGCCGCCGCCGGCAGCTGATCGCCGGAGCGATCGTGCTGGCGGTGCTGATCGCGCTGCCGCACGGCACGAGCGACGTGTATTTCCAGAACGTGCTCGTGCTGACGCTGATGTACGCGGCGCTGTCGCAGGCATGGAACATCCTCGGCGGCTATTGCGGCCAGATCTCGCTGGGGCACGCGCTTTATTTCGGGCTGGGCGGGTACGTCTCGACCATCCTGTTCACGCAATGGGGCGTGCCGCCGATGATCGGCATGCTGCCGGGCGGCATCCTGGCGGCGCTGCTGGCGCTGCTCGTCGGCTGGCCGTGCTTCCGGCTGAGCGGCCATTACTACGCGATCGCGACGCTGGTGATCGCCGAGACCGGCCTCCTGCTGTTCCTCAACTGGGACTGGGTCGGCGGCGCGCTCGGCATCTACGTCCCCTTCAAGACGGAGAGCTGGGTCACCTTCCAATTCCGCACGTCGAAGCTGCCGTACTACTACGCGATGCTCGGCTTCGCTGCCGTGCTGTGGCTCGTCTCGTTCTGGATCGAGAACGCCAAGTGGGGCTTCTACTGGCGCGCGGTGAAGGACAACGCGGTCGCCGCGCAGAGCCTCGGCGTGCGGATCTTCCGCACCAAGATGGCGGCGGCGGCGATCTCCGCCTTCTTCACCGGCGTCGGCGGCGCGTTCTACGCGCAGTTCGTCGCCTATATCGACCCGGACAGCACGATGAGCACCCAGCTCTCGATCCTGATCGCGCTGCCGGCGGTGCTGGGCGGGATCGGCACGCTCTGGGGACCGCTGGTCGGCGCCGCCGTCCTGATCCCGGCGACCGAGATCTCGCGCAGCTATCTCGGCGGCTCCGGAAGCGGCATCGACCTCATCTTCTACGGCGCGCTGATCATGCTGGTGGCGACGCTGAAGCCGGAGGGGTTGAGCGGCATTCTGGGGTTCCGACGGAAGCGGCCGGAACCGCTGGCGCGGGAAGGGGAGGCGGCCGATGTCGCTCCTTGAGGTCGACAGGGTCTCGCAGCGGTTCGGCGGCGTCGCCGCCAACCAGGACGTGTCGCTGACCGTCGAGGACGGCGAGATCCTCGGCCTCATCGGGCCGAACGGCGCCGGCAAGACGACGCTGTTCAATTCGATCGCCGGGGCGCTCGCCCCGACATCCGGGCGCATCCGCTTCCAGGGGCAGGACATCACGGGGATCGGGCCGGCCGCCTGCGCCGAGCGCGGCATCGCCCGCACCTTCCAGGTCGTGCGCAACTTCGAGACGATGACCGTGCTGGAGAACGTGATGGTCGGCGCGTTCAACCGCACCGGGCTGACCGCCGCGGCGAAGCGGATCGCGCTCGACGTGCTGGAGTTCACCGGCATGGCGCCGCGCCGCGACACCTTCGCCGCCGAGCTGACGCCGCCGGAGAAGCGGCGCCTCGAAGTGGCGCGGGCGCTGGCGACGCAGCCGAAGCTGCTGCTGCTCGACGAGGTGATGACCGGGCTGATGCCGACCGAGGCGCAGGCCGGCGTGCAGCTCGTGCGCGACATCCGCGCCCGCGGCATCACGATCCTGATGGTCGAGCACGTGATGGAGATCGTGATGCCGCTGGCCGACCGCGTCGTCGTGCTCAATCTCGGCCGCGTCCTGGCGGACGGGAAGCCGCAGGAGATCGTGCGCAACCCGGATGTGATCACCGCCTATCTCGGAGAGAAGTACCGTGCCGGCGCCGCTGCTGCGGGTTGACGGCGTCAGCGCCTCCTACGGCGGGCTGAAGGCGCTGCACGCGGCCTCGCTCGACGTCGAGCGAGGCGAGATCGTCGCGGTGGTCGGCGCGAACGGCGCCGGCAAGTCGACGCTGCTGAAGGCGATATCCGGCCTGCTGCGGCCGGACAGCGGCAGCGTGCTGCTCGACGGCGAGAGGCTTGACCGGCTGCCGGCGCACAAGATCTCCCGCGCAGGCGTCTGCCTCGTGCCGGAGGGGCGCCGGCTCTTCCCGCGGCTCAGGGTGCGCGACAACCTCCGACTCGGCGGCTACGCGAAGCCGAAGGGACCGGAGCGCGACAAGCCGCTGGAGCTGATCTTCTCGCTCTTTCCGCGGCTTGCCGAGCGGCTGGACCAGCGCGCCGAGACGCTCTCGGGCGGCGAGCAGCA
>DASWRT010000457.1:0-2521 GCA_036403035.1 Allostellaceae bacterium
GGCCTTGCCCATGCGGACCTCGCTCTCGCCGCCGTTGTAGTCCCAGCAATTGTCGAGGAAGTTGATCCCGCCGTCGATCGCGCTCCGGATGATCCGGATGCTCTCGTTCTCGTCCTTCTGCATGCCGATATGGAAGCCGCCGAGGCCGACGAGCGAGACCTTCTCGCCGCTGCGCCCGAGCGTCCGGTATTGCATCTGCGGCGCGTCGGCGGCGCCGGCGGGACCCGCGGAAGCGGGAATGGCCGCCGCGGCGGCAATGCCGGTCGTCGCCCTGATGAAGTCCCGTCGATCCATGAGTCCGCTCCCTTGCTTCCGATCGCCGCTCCGCGAGCCGCGGCGGTCCTGACGATTGCTCAAACCGGCAGGCGCGGCGACGCGGGCGCCCCTGCCGTTGCCGCCTGCGTGCCCTGCCCGTCCTCGCCGGACGTGCCGGCGCGGTCGGCGCCGCGCGCAAGCGCTCCGGCCTCCGCGGCGCGGCGGGCGCGGTCCCGCGCGGCGCGTCCGCCATCCCTGGGCGCCGCGCCGGCAACGTCGTCGCTCTCGGCCTTGGCGGTCCGGGCCGGGGCCGGTCCGGGCCGCTCGACCGTCTTCACCCGGACGGGATGCCCGTCGACCTCGACTTCAGCGAAACGCCGGGCGAGCGCGGCGCCCCTGACGATCTGGTAACGGAGGCCGATCGTGGTCGTCTCGCGAAAGCATGCGGCGATCGTCTCGTCCAGCGCGTCCGGATCGGCGAGCACCTGGATATGGACGGCCATCCGGCCCTTCTTGCCGAACGCGGGCATCTGGATCACGTCGGCCACCGCCGGGATCGCGCGCAGCCGGTCCAGGCCGATCGCGAGATCCTCCGCCGGCTGGTCGTCGATCTCGAACGACAGCACCGCCAGCTCGTGATGCGAGGCCGCCGCCCCCGTCTCCGGCGGCCCCTCGAAGACCAGCAGCCGCAGGCAGTTGCTGATCCCCGGCAATTCCTTCGTGCCGAAGCCGGTTCCGGACCGCGCCAGGGTCCGCGGCCCGGCATCCGCTCCCGTTGCGCCGCTCCTGCTGCCGGCGCAGCCGAGGTGCCGGAGGATCGCCGCGCCGGTCGGGGTTACGCGCTCGCCCGGAATGCCGTCGTCGACGATCCCGAATCCTTCGAGCAGCAGCGCCGTCGCGGGCGCCGGAACCGGCATCACCCCGTGCGCTGTCCGCACCCGCCCGGAACCGAGCGGCACCGGCCCCGCCGTCCAGCGCGCCGCCGGTCCCAGCGCGGCGATCAGGTGCGCCGCCCCGACGATGTCCGCGATGGAGTCGATGGCGCCGACCTCGTGGAACGCGACATCGTCGACCGGCACGCCATGCACCCGCGCCTCGGCCTCGGCGAGCAGCGCGAAGATGCCGATCGCGTGCAGCCTCACGGCGTCGTCGAGCGGCGACTCATCGAGCCGGTTGCGGATCGCCGCCCATGAAGTGTGGGAATGCGGTTGATGGTGGTGTCCCCGCTCATGCGCATGCCGGTCCGGAAGCTCCTCGACGAGGAAGCGGGAGCCGCGCAGCACGCGGTCGCGGTGCGGCGTCAGCCGACAGGCGACCTGCCCGTCCGGCAACACGGCGCGGATGCTCTCGACCGTGCCTTGCTCCAACTCGGGAAAGGCGTCGAGCACCGCGGCGATGAACATGTCGCCGGCCACCCCGCCGACCGGGTCGAGACGAAGATGCATGGGCGGATATCCCTGGCGCGGCGACCGCGTCCGGCCGCGCGATGCAGGGCTTACGGCTGATGGCGCCGCCGGGTTCCCTGCGCACGCACGCCTCACCGCGCCCGCGCCTTTGCGAAGCGGCGCTCCATGCGCAGGCTGTAGCGCGACATGCCGAAGCAGAGGATCCAGAACACCGCCCCGGCGAAGCTGTAGGCCTCGGCGGTGAGGCCGACCCATTTCGGGTCGGCGAGCGCCGCCTGCCCGATGCCGAGCAGGTCGAGCAGGCTGACGATCAGCACCAGCGTCGTATTCTTAAGCAGCGCGATGAACTCGTTGACCAGCGCCGGCAGCGCGATGCGCAGCGCCTGCGGCAGGACGACGTGGCGGGTCGTCAGCCAGTATCCCAGCCCCAGCGCCTTCGCCGCCTCCGCCTGCCCCGGCGGCATCGACTGGAGGCCGCCCCGCACCGCCTCGGCCATGTAGGCGCCGACGACGAGCGCCAGCCCGACGATCGCCCGCACCAGCTTGTCGACGGTGACGCCGTTCGGGAGGATAAGCGGCAGCAGGATCGATGCGAGGAAGATCACCGCAAGGATCGGCACACCGCGCCAGAACTCGATGAAGGCGATCGCGACCGAGCGCACCAGCGGCAGGCCGGACTGCCGCCCCAGCGCGAGCAGGATCCCGAACGGCAGTGCGATCGCTCCGGCTGCGACCGCAAGCACGATCGTCAGCATCAGGCCGCCCCATTCGCGCGTCTCGACGAGCGGCAGGCCGGGGACGCCGCCGAGCAGCAGCACCGCCGCGCCAGCCGGGAGCGGCATGCCCAGCCCCAGCACCGC
>DASWRT010000458.1:0-19425 GCA_036403035.1 Allostellaceae bacterium
CTGGTAGGTTGGCGCCGATGGATGACAGGCCGAAATGTCCGCCCAATCTATGCGCTACCTCGAGCCGCAGGCACTTCCGAGCATGAACAAGCCCGACCGCATCGTTCCCCGCAAGAAGATCGCCGTCACCGTCGCGGCAGCGTCGCCTGCGGGAGACCTGTTCCGCGTCGAAGGCAGCTTTGCCGGCGAAGGCAAGCCGATAGCGACGGGCGACTTGGCGCTCTGGGTCTTGTCCGAAGGGCGCGATCTCGCGAGCGAGGCGGAGCTGTTCGACGGGCTGTGCTGGCGCCTGCTCGGCCAAGGCGTGCCGCTGTGGCGGGCGACGCTCCATATCGGGACGCTGCATCCGCAGATCCGCGGCTTCGGCTGCCGCTGGTGGCGAGACCGCGCGATCACCGAGCAATTCCAGGTCGCCCACGGCGCCGATGCAACGGACGACTACCTGCGCAGCCCGATCCGCCCGGTCATCGAGTATGGCGCCTTCGTGCGCCACCGGCTCGACCGGCCCTGGCCGGACCTTCCCCTGCTCGACGATCTCCGCGCCCAGGGAGCGGCCGATTATCTTGCCGCGCCGCTCAACGCCACGTACGGCCGATATCCGACGGTGACCTGGACGACCGACCGGCCGGGCGGTTTCACCCCGGACGATCTCTACAAGCTCGACGCGGTCCGCCCGGCGCTCGCCTCCGTGGTCGAGACGAGGTCGGTCCGGCGGATCGCCGGCAACCTCCTCGACACCTATCTCGGCCATCAGGTCGGGCGGCGCATCCTCGATGGGCAGATCCTGCGCGGCCATGGCGAGCGGCTGCGCGCCGTCGTCATGGCGTCTGACCTGCGCGGTTTCACCCGGCTGTCGGACCGGCTACCCGGCGAGGAAGTGATCGACCTGCTCGACGATTACTTCGAGCAGGTCGCCGCACCGGTGAAGTCGCTGGGCGGCGAGGTTCTGAAGTTCGTCGGCGACGGCGTGCTTGCGATCTTTCCGGCGGAAGACGGCGCGGAGACCGAGGCCGCGCGTATCGGGCTTGAGGCCGCGACCGCCGCGCTCGCCGGTCTCGACGCTCTGAACGACGACGCCGGCCGCGGCGGCAAGGCGCCGCTCCGCGCCGGGTTCGGGCTGCATCTCGGCGAGGTGATCTACGGCAATGTCGGGTCGCCCGACCGGCTCGACTTCACGGTGATCGGACCGGCCGTCAACCTCGCCTGCCGGCTCGAAAGCCTGACGAAGCGCTTCAACCGGCCGGTGCTCCTGTCGAGCGCCTTCGCCGCCGCCTGCCCGGCGCCGCTGGTATCGCTCGGCTTCCAGCCGATCCGCGGCATCGCCGACCCGGAGGAGCTGTTCGCACCGGCGGAGTGATGGCCTCAGCCGATTAGAAAACCTGAATCGGAGATCGGGGGGATGGTTGGGGATCGGGGGGATAAGAGTAAAAAATCCACGCTTTAACGCGAAGGCCGCAAAGGGTTCGCAGAAGACGCAAAGGTGATGTTCTTGCGCGCCTCAGGCGCGCAGTCATTCCCCTAGAGACCTTCGCGTGCACGTTGCGTCCTTCGCGTTAAAACGTTCCTTTTTCAATATCCCCCCGATCCCCAACCATCCCCCTGATCCCCGATTCAAAGTTCACCTTTCGAAACCGAAGACCGGCGCTGACGATGAGCTATTCCTCCGCCAGCCGTCGCATCGCCGGCTTGCCGCCATCGGGACCGGTGATCGCGTAGCCGCCGTCGACCGGCAGGTCGATGCCGGTGATGAAGCGCGCCTCGTCGGAGCACAGGAACAGGATCGCCCGCGCCACCTCCTCGGCATCCGCGACGCGCCCCAGCGGGTGGTAGTCGGCGGCGATGCGGTCGGCCTTGGCGCGGTCGCCGCCCGCCGCGTTCACGATCGGCGTCGTCCACGTCCAGCCCGGCGACACCGTGTTGACGCGGATCCGGTCCGGCGCCAGCTCCATCGCGGCGCTGCGCGTCATCTGCTGGAGCGCCGCCTTCGTCACCGGGTAGATCGCGCGGCCGGACTGGCCGAACTTCCCGGCGATGCTGCCGAGATGGATGATCGCGCCGCCGCCGCCGCGCCGCCGGATGTGCGGCGCCGCCTCGCGGAGCAGGATCGCGGCGCCGACAAGATTGACGTCGAGCCCGCGCCGCCACTGCTCGCGCGTCGATCCGAAGCCGGCATCCTCCATCGTCGCGGCGGCGTTGACGACGAAATCGATGCCGCCGAACGTGTCGACCGCGGCGGCGACGGCCGCGCGCAGATCCTCGTCCGATGCAACGTCGGCCCGCTGGAACAGCACGGCGGGCGCCAGCTCGGCCGCGAGCGCCGCCCCGGCGGCCTCGTCGATATCGGCAGCGACGACGTGCGCGCCTGCGTCCCGAAAGGCGCGAACCGTCGCGGCGCCGATGCCGCGGGCGCCGCCGGTGACGATCGCGACTTTTCCGGTGAACCCCTCCATCCCCTGCTCCTGCCGGTGTGGCGCGACGCGGCTCACAAGAAGAGCTGGATAACCTCCATCGGCGCATCGCAATTGATGAGGTCGATACGCTTCAACGCGATCTTCCAGCCCCCGCCGCCGCCCGCCGGATCGCGCCGGAGCCAGTGGCGGACCGTGCCGCCGAACATGCGCTGCTCCTCCTTGCGGTATTCGAGCACGTGCTGGCTCGACCGGACGACGAGGTCGGAGGACGGAGCCATGCCGCCGTCGAGACCGCCGCCGCTCCCGCCGTCCGGATCGATCATCACGCTGCCGATGACGTGGCTGATGCGCGTCGGGAAGTCCTGACTGAAGGCGCGCGGGTGGCGCAGCCGTATCACCCGCATCTCGCGCAGCATCCTGTTCTCGTAGAACAGCGAGACGGTATCGACCGGGTCCCGCTGTCCGACCACCGACGGCGCCCAGTAGATGCCGTCCTCGGTGAAGAGGTCCAGCCACTCGTCCCATCGCCTGTCGTCGAGTAGCATCGCCTCGCGATAGAGAAATTGTTCCAGCTCCCGCAGGTCCGGCGCGGCCAGGGGCTCGGCGCGGCCGAGCGTCAGCGGCGTCATCTCATGCCTCCCTGCTCATGTAGTCGACCCAGACACGGTACTGGTTCCGCATCGGCAGCTCGCTCGTGCCGACCGCGCTCGTCCATTCGCCGTCCTCCTCCTGCCGGTCGCGCCCGGCGTCGCGATGCAGGCTGACCCAGTCCGACGCTTGCGCCGTCAGCCCCTCCTGGACGCGGTTGTAGGCCTCGTGGTCGTCCGGCATCACGATCGACGACGGCGAGTTGACGACGTTCGAGTAGATCAGCGTGTTCTTGTAGAACTCGTCCGGCGCACCCTTCAGGCGGAACGCGTAGACGTCCATCTGCGTGCGGTCGACGGCGAGCGGGCGGATCACCCGGACCTGCTGGTAGCCGGACTGGAACGACACGTTCGGATAGAAGATCGTGTTGTGCCGGTCGACGGACAGGATCGCCTCGGCTCGCTCCTTGCCGTAAGCCCGCTCCATCGCCGCGAGATACTCCAGGTAGACCGGATCGGTGCGGCGCGGCGGGAAGATGCCGCCCATGAAGGAATGGCCGTTCGGATGCGCCCGCAGCGTCAGCTTCTCCCAGAACTCATAGGGGAAGCCGTTGTTGCGCGTCACCTTGATCTGGAGCGGGTCGGGCGCGCCGGCCGGAAGGTGCTGCTCGGCCCAGAGCCGGCCCGCATCGACCGACGATTCGTGCACCACCATCGGATGCATCGTGTCGTTGAGGTTTTCCAGGAAGATCTTCCAGTTGGCGCGGAACACGATGCGGAAGCAGCCGCCGACGACCTCCAGCGCGCCGTCCGGCGAGCGGTCGACCATGTCGTCGATCGAGGAGCGCGCATCGCCGAGATAATCGCCGAGGGCCGGCCCGTCGGCGGCGAGGCTCGCGAAGACGAAGCCCCGATAGTTCTCGACGCGCGGCACCCGCATCATCCCGTAGCGCGGATCGCTGCGGTCGAATCCCGTCCCCTCGTACCCGTCCTTCACCGGGACGGCGTGGAGCGACCCGTCGGTCTTGTAGGTCCAGCCGTGATAGCAGCAGCGGAAGAACTTGACGCTGCCCTCGCGGTCGCCGACCACCTTGGCGCCGCGGTGGCCGCAGCGGTTGTAGAGGACGTAGATCTGCCCGTCCGTGTGCCGGCTCATCACGACCGGCTGACGGCCGATCGTCGTCGCGACGTAGTCGCCCGGCTGCTTCACCTGGCTGTCGTGGCCGACATAGATCCACGCGCGGGTGAAGATGCGCTCCATTTCGAGGTCGAAGAGCGCGGGATCGACGTAGAGGCGGCGATGCACGCGATCGGGCTCGACGAGCGATCGAATTGTCGCAGCATCGCAGCCGGCCATGACGGAGTCTCCCCTTGTCGCTCGCGGTCTTAAAACCCGGATACCGCACAGATTAGTGATAGTCCGGCATCCGAGTCCGGACGTCGAACGCACCGCAGGCAAGCACACCGGCCAGTCGGCAAGCATTGCCGAGCCCGGCCCTCATGCTATAACCGCTCTTTCAAACGATGGAGTCCGGAAGTGGCCTCGGCCGCGACGATTCTGGTCCTCAACGGGCCGAACCTCAACCTGCTCGGCGTGCGCGAGCCGCAGACCTACGGCCGAGAGACGTTGGCCGACATCGAGGAAGCGTGTCTCGAGCGGGCCGCAATGCTGGGCATTTCCGTCGATTTCCGCCAATCGAACCTCGAAGGGCAGCTCGTCGACTGGATTCAGCAGGCGCGCGAGACCGCCGACGGCATCGTCATCAACGCGGGCGCCTATTCGCACACCTCGATCGCCATACTCGACGCGCTGCGCGCGGCCGACCTGCCGGTGATAGAGGTGCATCTGTCCAACATCTTTCGCCGCGAAGCCTACCGCCACCATTCCTATGTCAGCGAGGCCGCGCACGGCGTGATCTGCGGCCTCGGCGGACATGGGTACGAGCTTGCGCTCGAAGCGATGGCGCGCCTGCTGCACGCGGACGACTAAGAATACCTAACAGGAGCGACTGCCGGATGACCGACCAGCCGGACCAGACCATCGATACCCAACTCATCCGCACGCTGGCCCTGCTGCTCGACGAGACGCGCCTCACCGAGATCGAGGTTGCGATCGGCGACCGCCGCATACGCGTCGCACGCCTCGTCACGAGCGCGCCCGCCGCGACGATGATGATCGGCGCCCCGCCGCAGCTTGCCGCCGCGGCGGGAGCAGCCGGCGCCGCGCCCTCCGGCGTCGGCGCGGGCGCTACGCTCGCCGACCATCCCGGCGCGGTGAAGTCGCCGATGGTCGGCACCGCCTACCCCGCCCCCGAGCCCGGCGCCGCGCCCTTCGTCAAGGTCGGCGATGCCGTCGCCGAGGGACAGGTCATCCTTATCATCGAGGCGATGAAGGTCATGAACCAGATCCGGGCGCCGCGCGCCGGCCGCGTGACTCAGGTCCTCGTCGTCGATGGCTCGCCGGTCGAGTACGGCGCCGTTCTGATGATCATCGAATAGCGTCGGCGGCGCGCCCCGATGTTCGAAAAGGTCCTGATCGCCAACCGAGGCGAGATCGCGCTCCGCATCCATCGCGCATGCCGCGAGATGGGCATCAAGACGGTGGCCGTGCACTCGACCGCCGACGCCAACGCGATGCATGTTCGGCTCGCCGACGAGAGCGTCTGCATCGGCCCGCCGGCGTCGCGCGACAGCTATCTCAACATCCCCGCCATCCTTTCCGCGGCGGCGATCACCGGCGCCGACGCGATCCATCCCGGTCTCGGCTTCCTCTCGGAGAACGCGAAGTTCGCCGCGATGGTCGAGGAACACGGCTTCACCTTCATCGGCCCGACGTCCGAGCATATCGCCCTGATGGGCGACAAGGTGATGGCGAAGCGCGCGGCGCGCGACCTCGGCATCCCGACCGTGCCGGGTTCCGAAGGCGGCATCGCCGGCGAGGCGGAGGCGGTCGCCGCGGCGAAGCGGGTCGGCTACCCCGTGCTGATCAAGGCGTCCGGCGGCGGCGGCGGCCGCGGGATGAAGGTCGCGCACAACGCCGAAGAGCTGGCGAGGCTGCTGCCGATCGCGCAGAGCGAAGCGCGCGCCTATTTCGGCAACCCCGAAGTCTATCTCGAACGCTACCTCGGCAAGCCGCGGCATATCGAGGTGCAGATCCTTGCCGACGGCCAGGGCGGCGTGATCCACTTGGGCGAGCGTGACTGCTCGCTCCAGCGCAAGCACCAGAAGGTTCTGGAGGAAGCGCTCTCCCCTGCCCTCAACGCCAAGCAGCGCGAGACCATCGGCGGGATCGCGACCGACGCGATCCGCAAGCTCGGCTACCGGAGCGCCGGCACGCTGGAGTTTCTGTTCCAGGACGGCGAGTTCTTCTTCATCGAGATGAACACGCGGCTCCAGGTCGAGCACCCGATCTCGGAGATGATCAGCGGCATCGACATCGTCCGCGAGCAGCTCCGCATCGCGTCGGGCGCCGCGCTGGGCTACCGCCAGGAGACGATCAAGCTGTCGGGGCACGCGGTCGAGTGCCGCATCAACGCCGAGCACCCGCGGACCTTCGCGCCGTCGCCCGGCCGGATCACCGAGTACCATACGCCGGGCGGGCCGGGCGTGCGCGTCGACAGCGCGCTTTACCAGGGCTATGTCGTGCCGCCGAACTACGACAGCCTCGTCTCGAAGCTGATCGTGCACGGGCACACCCGCAACGAATGCCTGATGCGCCTGCGGCGGGCGCTCGACGAGTACGTGATCAGCGGGATCGAGACGACGATCCCGCTGCACCAGCAGCTTGCCGAAGCACGCGATTTCATCGACGGCCAATACGATATCCACTGGCTGGAGAGGTTCGTCGAGCAGCAAACGGACTGAAATGGCGGTACGGCTGACGCCCGACCTGCTGTTGCAGGCTTACGCGATCGGCATCTTTCCGATGGCGGAATCGGCCGACGACCCGGATATCTTCTGGGTCGATCCGGAGCAGCGCGGCGTCCTGCCGCTCGATTCCTTCCACGTCTCGCGCAAGCTCCGCCGCACGGTCCGGCAGAACGTCTTCGAGGTTCGCTGCGACACCGCGTTCGAGGCGGTCGTGCGGAGCTGCGCGCAGCCGACCGAGCTGCGGCCGAAGACCTGGATCAACGAGGAGATCGTCAGGCTCTACGACGCGCTGTTCCGGCGCGGCGCGGCGCACAGCGTCGAGGCGTGGTACGGCGGGCGGCTGGTCGGCGGCCTCTACGGCGTGGCGCTCGGCGGCGCCTTCTTCGGGGAGAGCATGTTCAGCCGCGCCACCGACGCGAGCAAGGTGGCGCTCGTCCACCTCGTGGCGCGGCTCAGGGCCGGCGGCTTCGTGCTGCTCGACACGCAGTTCGTGACCGAGCACCTGGAGCAGTTCGGAGCGGTCGAGATCCCGCGCGCCGAATATCGGCGCCGCCTCGCGGCGGCGCTGCGCGTCCAGGGCTATTTCCGCAGCGAGCTGCCGCTGCTGCCGGACGACGGTGGCGATGGCGGCGGCGGCGCTGCCGCGCTCGCCGTCCTGCAATCGAGCACGCCGACATCGTAGACAGGGTGCTCGAGCGCCGAGAGCGCCGGGCTCGACGCGAACATCCAGCCGCTGAACAGCTTGCGCGGCTCGGCATCGCCCGGCCGCTTGTCCTGGATCTCCAGGAACGCGGCGCTCTCCGGCGGCTCCTCCGGCGGGCGCTTGCGGCAATCGCGCACCGTGACCGTCAGCGTGCCGAAGCGCACCGGCTTGTCGACCGGCGCCTCGAACTTCGAGACGCGCGCCGTCGTCTTGTCGATCCCTTGCAGGACGGCGACCGTCTCGGCGGCGGCATGGGCAGCGCCGGCGGACGACACGGCCATCGCCGCCGCCGCGGCAGCTGCGGCGGCGGCAGCAAAGGTTCTTTTCATCCGCATTCTCCGCACGATCCCGCTACGCCTTCTTCCGGTAAGGGTTGACGAGGCCGTCGACGACGACCTCGCGCAGCACGTCGCGGATCTGCCGCTCGTCGCAGCCCATGAGGATTGCGTCCTCCAGCGCGTCCTGCGCCATCTGGCGCAGTTCATCGAGGTTCTCCTCCAGAACCTTGATCTTTTCGAGGCAGGAGACCGGCTCGCCCTCGGGCGTGCGCCAGACGCGGGGCGGATTTCCGGCGGTCATGACGCCGTCCCTGTCGCGACGGCGGAGAGCGGGCCGCTACTTGCCGGTCGACGGTGAAGCTGGCGGTGTCGGCGGCGCCGACGGCGCGGCGGCGGCTCCGGAATCCTGGTCATTCTTCTTCTGCCCCTGCTGGCTGAAGATGTACTGGCCGATCATGTTCTCAAGGCTGACCGGCGCCTGCGTGTACTTGATCTGGCCGCCCGGCGGGATCGTGTCGTCGGCGGCGCCGGGGAGCAGCGACATGTATTTGTCGCCGAGCAGCCCGCTCGACGCGATCTGCGCGATCGTGTCGGTCGGCAGCTTGATCTTCGGGTCGATGCTTATCCGCACGACGGCGAGATAGTTCGTCGCGTCGAGGTTTTCCGAGACGATGCTGCCGACCTTGATGCCGCTGATGCGGACGTCGCTGCCTTCGCGGACGCCCTCGATGCGGTCGAACTTGGCGGTGACCTCATAGCCGCGCACCGAGCGGACCTGGCTGGTGCTGTAGGCGAAAAAGAGAAAGAGCGCGGCGATGACGAGCACCATCGCACCCATCACGGTCTCGATAACGTTCCGGGTCATAGCTCCTGCCAGTGCGAGTTCCGCAGCCGCGGCCGGGCGGGAATGGGCGTCGCCGCGCCGCTCAATCCGGCGTCCAGGGTTCGTAGTCGCCGGTAGCGCGGGCGCGGTGGCCGCCACGCAGGACCGAGCCGCGCGGCCGGTACGCAAGCGGCGTGCCGGTCATGTTGGGCACATACTCCTTCTGCCAGGAGTGGCGGCGCTCGTCGGGGCGCGGCGGCTCGGCGACCATGTGATGCAGCCAGCCGTGCCACTCCGGCGGCACGCGCGACGCCTCGACCTCGCCGGCATAGATCACCCAGCGCCGCTCACGGCTGAATTTTCCCGCGCCCTTCTCGCGCACCCGGAAATTCTTCTCCCGGTAATAGCGGTTGCCGGCGCGGTCGGTTCCGACCAGTTCCCCGGTCCACCAGGTCCAAAGGCGCGTGCCGATGCTGTTGCTCATGCCACTTATCTGTCCCGACCGGCCGAGCCGCGGCGCGCATAACGCGCCGTCCGCCAGCCTGAAAAAACCGCGGGACTATTGCACCGGCAGCGCAACTCGTCCAGTCCCGCCGGTTCCGGCAGCGGCTGCCGCCCGGCCCCGGCGGCGGAGCGTTCGCGGAACGGCGGCACCGCCCTGCGGACCAGCAGGCAGGAACAACAGGCGACAGCGCATAGCAAGCCGTTGATTGGAAACGGCCTCATGCCAAAAAACAGAAGCAGCCGCCTGATCGGAGGCTGCCGTACCCGTCACTTCATCATCGGCCACAACGTCGCGGCGAGCAGCATGCCCATGGCGATGTTGAACCATTTCAGCCGGACCGGATCGGACAGGAACCCGCGCAGGGCGATACCAAAGCCGGCCCAGGCCGACACGCTCGGCAGGTTGATCAGCGCGAATGCAGCCGAGACAAGCGCCACCGACAGGAACGGCGCGTCCGGGCTGGCGTAGACCGCCATTGCGGTCATCGCGACGACCCAAGCTTTCGGATTGACCCACTGGAATGCCGCCGACTCGAAGAACGTCAACGGCCGCCTCTCGGCCTCGCCGTCCTTGCCCAGCGAGTGCGACATGCCGATGTGCCAGGCGAGATAAAGAAGATACGCAGCGCCGAAGACTTTGAGCGCGGTATGCAGCACCGGAAATGCCGCCAGCATCGCGCCGAGACCGAAGCCTACGCTCAGCAGTACCGAGCCGAAGCCGATGGTGATGCCGAGCACCTGTGGAACGGTGCGAACGAAGCCGAAGTTCGCGCCGGAGGCGAGCAGCATGAAATTGCTCGGCCCCGGCGTGATCGAGGTCACGAACGCAAAGACGGCGAGCGCAAGGAATGCCTCGACGGACATCGCAATGCTTTCTTGTGAGGTGTTGTCGTGCTGGTGGCGTGGCGCTTATCCGGCGCCACGCGTTCATCCGAACTGCGGCATGCGTTCTCAACTATCGTCAACGGCCATGACGCTCTCCTCTCAGCCATCTGCATGAAGCGGCGAGAGGCTTTATGGGCTCGGTGCGCGCGATCGTGGGGTACGAATTCCGGACCGCCGCGTCCTCGGACTCGTCAAGGAACAATTTTTCATTGCGGAGGACGCAGAGAGCCGCGGAGAGCCGCGGAGGTATGGTGCTCCTGGTGGTTCGATCGTTGCCTGTTCACGCCGCCGGGTCGATATGGGCGAACAGGTATCGATCAAACCATTCGGGAAAGGCACGCACCAGCGCCTTGGGCCCGTCGATCGACAACCCCATCCGCTGCGCCTCGACGAAACCGACGTCGCCGCGCCACCATGCGGTCAGGGCGGATAACGGGCCCCGAACGCGCAGGGGTTCGGGGAAGCCCGGATTATGCGTGCACAGCGAGCCCTCGGCCGCCTTGAGCAGCAGAAAGCGCGCCGGCCGCCCTTGTATCTCGAACCGCACGACAAGCGGATCCTTGGGCAGCGCGTCGAAGCGAACGCGGCGACGCATGTCGACGAGCAGGGGCTCCAGATCGAGATCCTCGGCAACGGCTTGTCTCGGCAACCATCTCTGTCCCCAGACGCCGAGCGCGCTCACGAGGCTCATCAGTTCCCTGCCCGCTTCGGTGAGTGCGTATTCGGGGCCATGCCCGCCCTCGACGCGCTCAACGGCGCCGACGAAGACCAAGTCCTGCAATCGCTCCGAAAGCATCGTGCGCGAGATCCGCGGTATGCCCCGACGGATATCGTTGAAGCGACGGCTCCCGCAGAGGAGTTCGCGCACGACGAGAAGAGTCCATCGGCCGCCCAGCACCTCGTGGGCGCGCGCCACGGAACAGAACTGACCGTAACCCGCCATGACGAGACGTTAGCATGACGGGTCGCTCGTCGCGGTACGGATTCCGGACCTCGCACGGGTACTGAGGAGCGAACGGCGGCGCATCGTTCCGCAGTGCCGGCCGGCCGGCAGCGGCAGCTCGTAAAAAACGCGGTCCCGGGTTCAGGACCGCGTCGGATCGGCGTTCGGCGGGTTCTGTTCCACCCCGTCGGCGTTCGGCCGCGTCTCGAACAGCCAGCACCAGAATGCACGATTGGAGCTCCAGTCGACGGGCAGTGCCGGCGACGCCAGGGGACGGAGAAATTCGGCCTGGGCAAAGAGCGTCAGCGTCTGAAGCGTCGCCGCCACCTGCGGCCCGCCATAGATCACGTACATCTTCCGCGGCTTCGCATTGTAGGACGCCCGCAGGTTCGCCAATACCTGCACGAAGATCGTGTCGTCGAACGGACTCAGCAGGTAAGCGACCAACGGGTCTTCGGGGAACTGGAACATCGTGGCGTCGGCGCACACCGATTCGATGTCGCCGCAGCGGCGCGGCCCGCGATAGGTTCGGATGTTGCGAACGGCCGCCTCGTGCAGGGTCGTCGCGTATTCGACCCCGATCACACGCTTGAAATCATATTCGGCCGCGGCAAGCAGCAGGGCGCGTCCCTTGCCCGATCCCAAGTCGACGAAGGTGAACTCGCTCAACTCCTCTCCGGCCGGAAGACTGCGGAGCATGGCGCGGCAGGTCGCGATCGGACTGGAGAGAAAATAGTGCCCATGCTCGCGGTTGGGGCCGACGACATCGAGGTAGGTGTTGGGAATGTTGCCGGCCGTCTCGACGTTGAAGTGCTGGTCGAAGCGGCGGTTCAGACGGATGGCGAGCATCAGCCGCAGATTGCGCCAGAGGAATTCGCCCGAGCCGCGCAGCCCGTTCGCGCGGGCCAGACGCCACACCTCGACCGGTCCGCGCTCGGCAAGAAAGCGCCATGCGCGGCGCCAGCGCGAATCCCACCGGTCGACAACCCCGATTTGATCGGGACGTAAGGTCGTCGCCATGTAGAGTCCTCCAGATTCTTTAGACTTTCCGCCCGTGTGGCGCACAGGTTCGTTGCGGCAGGCGCTAGCGCAGCGTCAGCTTATATCCAATGGATAGACGGGAAGGTACGACCCAAGTTTCGGCTAAGCCATCTGAAAAACAACGCCGATGGAGCTTCTTTGTTCCCTTTTCATTCCACAAAATATTCTATGGAATAGGCTGAAATCAGAGCGCTCATATCTTGATACATGCTCGCCATTTCTTCTTTCCCATAGCAATTGAGCAAGCTTATAATAGAGTGTGTTTTTGGTTATTGGACCAAACCGACACGTTGAGTTCGGAGCCCGGCGTGAACTTATCGGCTTCCAACAACGTACCCGAGGAACTCACGTGCCGCGCTTGCGTTGGAACGCCTCGTGCTTCCGCACGAATGGCCGATCTCGTGGTCGTGGGCTCAGGAAGGGCCCTTACGCATGAGCGCCGGCCGGAGAAGCGCGGGCATGCTCGAACGTACAAGCCGCTCCGAGGCGGTTTCGGGGGCTGCAATGAATGCCCAAAGGCAAGCGGCCACGGCGGCGCTGGCGGAGCGTGCCGCGACATCCGGCGCTGCGAACATGACGAATCTGTCGCATTCGCTGTCGTGGTCGCTGCTCGATTACGGCAGCCAGGCGGTGTTCACCCTTGTTTCGGTCCTGGCCCTCTCCCGGTTCCTGGACGCCGCCGAATTCGGCATCGGCACGCTCGCGGCGGGGTTGGTCCAGATCGGCGCAACGATCGTGATCGGGCTGTTCAGCGACGCTATCGTGCAGCGCCGCCAGCTCACCGCGCTGCACCTGGACACGGCCTTCGTGGTGACGCTGGCCCTCGGCGTGGCGCTCGGCGTCGCGTGCTGGGCCGGCGCCTCGTGGGTCGGCCGGCTCTCCGGCATGGACGCACTCGGGCCGGTTTTCGGGTGGCTTGGCTGGAGTCTCCTCAGCACCGGCTTGAGCGCCACGCCGGCCGCCACGCTGCGCCGCGACCTGCGGTTCAAGGCGCTCGCGCAGCGATCCGTCGTGAGCCGCGCCGCCGGGACGGTCGCGGGCGTCGCCGCCGCGGCAGCGGGCGCCGGCGTCTGGAGCATCGTCGTCCAGCAGATCATCACGACCGCCATCGCCGCCATTTCGATCTGGGCGCTCGCCGAGGTCCGGCCGCGGTTCCGGTTCAGCGCGTCGGCGCTGCGCGACCTTACCGGCTTCGGCGTGCTGTCGCTCGGGATCCAGCTCGTCTGGACGGTCGAGGCGCGACTGTTCTTCCTGCTGGTTGGCTCGTTCTTCGGACCCGCGGCGCTCGGCTATATGAGCTTCGCGAGCCGGATCGTCGACGGCTTCACCGACACGCTGATCGCGGCGGTCAACGCCGTCGCCCTGCCCCTTTTCTCGCGGCAGCAGGGCGATCCCGACGCGATGCGCCGATCGCTTCGCGACGTATCCGAGTTTTCCTGCGCCGTGGCTCTGCCGGTCCTGGCGGCGGTCGTCGTCTTCGCCGGAGACATCGTCGGCCCGGTATTCGGCGAGAAATGGCTGCCGTCGGTGCCGCTCATCCAACTGCTTTGCCTGCTGGCGATCCTGCATTTCCTAACCTGCGGCCTGGGCGTGCTCCTCAGCGCCGTCGGCCGCCCGGGCTACACGATGTTCTGGGGGCTCGGCAGGCTTGCGTTCGGGCTCGGCGCGATGCTGGTCTGGGGCCGCACCGGCTTGCTGGCGGCCGCAATGGTCTGGGTTGCGCGATACGCTGTCACCTTGCCGCTCGGGTTCGCGCTGGTGCATCGGGCGTCTCGGATTCCCGTGCGCGAGCAGTTGCGAGGGACCGTCGCGCCGGGCGTCGGCACGCTTTTCATGGTAACGGCGATCGTTGCATTGCGTTGGCGCCTGGACGCCGCGGACCCGGTGATGGAGGCCGTCGCCGCCTTGGCGGGGTTCGCGGTCTATGCAGGGGTCGTTTTCCTGCTGCGGCCGGCGCTGCCGGGGCTGATCTTCGAGACGCTCACCGCCGGGCTTCGGCGTCGCGGCGGCGGCGGATAGGAATTTGCGGCGCTGCCGGCCGCGTGACGGCACGGCCTGCCGGGGCGGCAGAACGCGTAACACCAGCGGCGTTTGAGCATGACCCGCTCGGCGTCGGTCGACGGCCGAGGCGGACGGTATAAGGGATGCCAAGGGGTGGTCTAGCAGACGAGGTACTCGGATGCATGGAACGAGCAACGAAACCCGCCGCGACGTCGCTCTCGCCACGCAGCCGAACGCCATTTCGGAACGCGGCCGGTCCGTCCGGCAAAATGGCGGAAACCCGCTGCGCAGGGCCGGGAAGTTCCTGCTCCACTTCTATTGCGAGTTTCCGGCCAAGGCGGCGGGCGCGCTGCAATGGCTCGGGCTGCACGGCGCGGCCGAAACGCTGCTGTGGCGGATCTATTGCGCGAACCCCTACGACTGCTCGTTGGGCGAGCATCTGGCGAACATGATCTACGACCGCGACGAGCGCAGCTTCGCGGCCGGCACCGTCGAGCGCGGCCGCTTCATCATGAAAACGCTGGAACGGTCCTACCCGTCGGCGCGCGTGACCGCCGCCTATCGTCATAACCTGGAGGAGCTGCTGAAACGGCGCAAGCGGCGCGAGCGCCCCGGGCAAGTCGTCCTAGGCCTGGGAGCCGGCCGCTGCGGCTCGACCACGCTGGCGGCGATCCTCCATTCGATCGACGGGGCGGTGAGCACGCACGAGAACCCCCCGGAGATCTATTGGCAACCGCTGCCGGCGCAGATGCAGTTCCATATCAGCCGGTTTCGGATCTTCAGCCAGTATTGCCCTCTGGTGGCCGACTGCGCGCACTGGTGGATCAACGCGCTCGACACCATGTTCGACGCCTTCCCCGCGAGCAAGGCCATCGCCCTCCATCGCGACACCGATGACTGCGTCCGTTCCTGGATGAGGGTCTCGCCGCCGGACGTCAATCACTGGGTCGCGCCGTACAACGGGATCTGGCCGGCCGACCGGTGGGACCCGCTCTATCCGCATTACGAGCTGCCTGCCGGCGCACGGCGGGATCCGCGGCGGGCGAAGGAGGAACTCGCCTACCGATACGTCACCAAATACAACGAGCGCCTGGAGACGCTTGCCGCGCGCATGCCGGAACGAGTGCTGCTCCTGCGCACCGAGGATCTCGACCTGCCGGCCACGCGCCTCAGGATCTCCGAGTTCCTCGACATGCCGGTCGGAATGTCGGCGCTGCGGCTCAACGTCAACGTCGACAGCGACTCGGCGTCCGCCGACGAGCTTTATTTCTGACCGGCGGCGGCGGCGCCGCGTGCGGCGCCCGCCCGCCGACGCGGATTTTCTCGCGGAGCCCTGTCGGCGGCCTGCATAGTCGTTCGTCCTGGATAACGGGAGGACCTTCGACATGCTCTACGCCATCCTTTGCTACGATTCCGAGGACGTCGTCTTCTCGCGGGACAAGGCGGACGAAGACGCCGTCATGGAGCGGATCTGGGCCGTGGAGGACAAGCTGAAGAAAGCGGGCCGGCTGGGACCGGTCGCCCGGCTGATGCCGACGACCGCGGCGACCACGATCCGCAAGGGACGCGAGCCCCTGGTGCTCGACGGCCCCTTCGCCGAGACCAAGGAGCAGCTGCTCGGCTTCTTCCTGGTCGAATGCGCAAGCCTGGACGACGCGATCGAGACCGCCAAGGAGCTGACGCAAGCCAATCCCGGCGCCGGAGGCTACGAGGTCCGCCCCGTGCTGATCTTCCGGCCGGGGAACGTCGCGGCGTGACCGACATCGCCTGGATCGACGCGGCTCTCGCCGCGGCGCGGCCGCAGGCGGTCGGCGCGCTGCTGCGCTATTTCCGCGACCTCGACACGGCCGAGGAAGCGTTTCAGGAGGCATGCCTGCGGGCGCTGAGGACGTGGCCGCGCAACGGCCCGCCGCGCGATCCCGCCGCCTGGCTGATCTTCGTCGGGCGCAACGTCGCGATCGATCAGGTGCGGCGGGCGGGCAGGCACACGGCATTGCCGGCCGACGAGATCCTGTCGGATCTCGACGACGCCGAATCGGCGCTGGCGGAACGGCTCGACGGGTCGCATTACCGCGACGACGTGCTGCGCCTCCTATTCGTCTGCTGCCATCCCGACCTGCCGGCGACGCAGCAGATTGCGCTCGCGCTGCGCGTCGTCTCCGGCCTGTCGGTGAAGCAGATCGCCCGCGCCTTCCTGGTGAGCGAAAGCGCCATGGAGCAGCGCATTACCAGGGCCAAGAGCCGCATCGCCCGCGCCGACGTTCCATTCGAGGCGGCGCCGGGCGCGGCGGAGCGCGCCGAGCGCCTCGCCGCCGTCGCGGCGATGCTCTACCTCGTCTTCAACGAAGGCTATTCGGCGAACGCCGGCACCGCCGCCGAGCGCGCTCCGCTCTGCGAGGAGGCGATCCGGCTCGCCCGGCTGCTGCTGCGGCTCTTTCCGAGCGAGCCCGAGATCATGGGGCTGATCGCCCTGATGCTCCTCCAGCATGCCCGCGCGCCCGCGCGGTTCGACGCCGACGGCGGCATCGTGCTTCTTGAGGACCAGGACCGCAGCCGTTGGGTCGGCGCCATGATCGCGGAAGGGCTGGCGCTGATCGACAAGGCGATGCGGCACCGGCGCCCCGGCCCCTACCAGGTGCAGGCGGCGATCGCGGCGCTGCATGCCAGGGCGGCCCGGCCGGAAGACACCGACTGGGCCGGGATCGACCTGCTCTACGCGGCGCTCGAACGGTTGCAGCCGTCGCCCGTCGTCACGCTCAACCGCGCCGTCGCCGTCGCCAAGCTGCGCGGCCCGGCGGCGGCGCTGGACATGGTCGAGCCGCTGGCGCCGCTTCTTTCCGGCTATTTCCACTTCTTCGGCGTGCGGGGCGCGTTTCTCCTGCAACTCGGCCGCACCGACGAGGCCCGAATCGCCTTCGACCGGGCGATCGCGCTCGCCAACACGGCCGCCGAAGCCGCCCACATCCGGATGCATCTCGACCGCCTCGCCAAGGACGGTACGGCGACCTCCCCCGCACGGTGAGCTTCCGGTTTTCGCGACGACGGGAAAGGGTGATATTCTCCGCGCCAAAAGCATCGGCAGACGGGGCGGACGGGGCTCAATGGCAAGGCTCTCGAACAGGATCGGCCGCGGCATCGCGCGCCTGACGGCGGCGGCGACACTGCTCATGCTGGGCACGGGCGGCACGACGCAGGCAGGCGCCGCCGAGCGCGTCGACATCTACCACATGCAGACCATCGTCACCGGGCAGCGGGAGGAGACGCGGGGCGTCGGGCTGGCGACCTGCCTGAAGGACCTCCTGGTCAAGGCGACGGGCGATCCGCGGCTGCTCGACGATCCGAAGGTGCAGGCGATGGCCGGCGAGGCGGCCAACTTCGTCGTCGACTTCCGCTATCACGACCGTATGGAAGGCAAGCCGGTCCACGACGAGCAGGGCACGCGCGACCGGCCCTACGATCTCATCGTCGACTTCGACCCGGCGAAGATCGACGCGGCGCTGCGCTCGCTCGGACGCAAGACGTGGGACCCCGTGCGGCCGCGCGTCGCCGTGATCTTCGGCGTCGACAACGGCGCCAGGACCTACATGCTCGCCAGCGACGGCGACATGGGACGCGACGAGCGCTACGCGCTCGGGGAAGCCGCCGTGCGCCGCGGCGTGCCGGTGGCGCTGCCGAGCGCGGCGGCGCTGGCCGAGGCCGGCGTGCGCTACGAGACCGTGCCGGCCGCCGATCCCGCAAAGCTCGACGCCCTCGCGAGGTCGGCCGGCGGCGACGTCGCGCTGACGGGCCGCATGGTGTGGAGCGACCAGGAGAACGGCTGGATCGCCGACTGGCGCCTCCGCGCGGGCACCGACAAGACGGTCCGGTGGCAGGTCCATGCCCTGAACTTCGACGAAGGCTTCCGCCGGGCGATGAGCGGCGCGGCGCAGATCCTCTCCGGCAACGGCCAGCCGGAGTAGGGCGCGCGGCGGCTGCCCTGCCCTACTCTCTCCCCGTGAAATCTCCCTCTCCCACAAGGGGAGAGAGGGATAATGACGCGAACTAAACCGTGGCGTCCCGAGCCGCGGCAGCGCGACTCGGCGGGAATCCTGGGTTTCCGGCGGAAGCGGCCTGCGCACGCTCTCCCTTGTGGCTGCGAATCGGGGCGCCACAAAATCTAGTTGCCTGACGCTGAACTTTGCAGCAAACTCGGCGTTCCCTGCTCCGAGGGCTATCGCCCGCGTATGAGCGAAGGGATAGTGACCGCAAGACGAATGTGCGTCGCCGAGCGTCAGCGCCGGACGAGCGGTTAATATTCGTAAATACCTTGTTAATCCCGGGACTGCGCGGTTTCTTGCTGCGCCGTGAGGATTTCCCCATTTTTATTCACTTTCTACCGAGAGTTATCCCCAAAGAATTTCGCCTTTGCTGTCGAAACCGTTTGCCCGATTTTGCGGTTCAACATATTGTGTCTGGGACGGGGTTAGACCCCAGCGCTAGACGAACCGGCAAAGCGTTTTCGAAGGGCAGGGCAGATGCGTATCGCGCGGCGGTTTACGGTAGAAGGCCAGGATCCCTATGCATCGATCGAGTTCCGCACGACGGGGAGCGAGATCCGCAACCCCGACGGCTCGGTCGTTTTCCAGCAGACCGACATCGAGGTCCCTGCCGACTGGAGTCAGGTCGCCTGCGACATCCTCGCCCAGAAGTATTTCCGCAAGGCCGGCGTCCCGGCCCGGCTGAAGCCGGTCGAGGAGGAGGACGTCCCGGCGTGGCTGTGGCGCCAGTCCCCCGACGAGACCGAGATGGCGGGCCTGCCGCCGACGCAGCGCACGGTCGGCGAGACGAGCGCCAAGCAGGTGTTCGACCGGCTCGCCGGCACCTGGGCCTATTGGGGCTGGAAGGGCGGCTATTTCGACGGCGAGTCGGACGCCCGGACCTATTTCGACGAGATGCGCTATATGTTGTGCCGCCAGATGGCGGCGCCGAACTCGCCGCAATGGTTCAACACCGGCCTGCACTGGGCCTACGGCATCGACGGTCCGGCGCAGGGCCACTACTACGTCGACTTCAAGACCGGCGAGCTGGTCGCCTCGCAGAGCGCCTACGAGCATCCGCAGCCGCACGCCTGCTTCATTCAGTCGGTCGCCGACGACCTCGTCAATGAGGGCGGGATCATGGACCTCTGGGTCCGCGAGGCGCGGCTGTTCAAGTACGGCTCCGGCACCGGCTCGAACTTCTCGAAGCTGCGCGGCGAGAGCGAGAGGCTGTCCGGCGGCGGCCGTTCGTCCGGCCTGATGAGCTTCCTGAAGATCGGCGACCGCGCCGCGGGCGCCATCAAGTCGGGCGGCACGACGCGCCGCGCCGCGAAGATGGTCACGGTCGACATCAACCATCCGG
>DASWRT010000459.1:0-4128 GCA_036403035.1 Allostellaceae bacterium
CGGCGACCCACCGCTTCGGGCGGGACGCGGCGGCGGCGGTCGAGCGGGCGCGGGAGCAGGTCGCGGCGCTGATCGGCGCCGACGGGCGCGAGATCGTCTTCACCTCGGGTGCCACCGAGTCCAACAACATCGCGATCAAGGGTGCTTCCCGCTTCCTCCGCGAGCATGCCGGCCGCGATCACGTCGTGACCGGCGCGACCGAACACAAATGCGTGCTGGAGAGCTGCCGCGCCCTGGAGCGTGAAGGCTTCGCGCTCACCGTCCTGCCGGTCGGCGGCGACGGTCTGCTATCGCCGGAGGTCGTCGCGGCGGCGCTGACCGAGCGCACGGCGCTGGTCTCGGTGATGGCGGCGAACAACGAGATCGGCGTGCTCCAGCCGGTCGCGGAGATCGGCGCGCTCTGCCGCGCCCGCGGCGTCCTCTTCCATACCGACGCGGCGCAGGCGGCGGGGAAGATGCCGCTCGACGTCGAGGCGATGCGGGTCGACCTGATGTCGATCTCCGGCCATAAGCTCTACGGGCCGAAAGGGATCGGCGCGCTTTATGTGCGGCGTCGGCCGCGCGTCCGTCTCGCGCCGTTGTTCGACGGCGGTGGACAGGAGCGGGGCGTCCGGTCGGGCACGCTGCCGACGCCGCTGTGCGTCGGGCTCGGCGCGGCCTGCGCCATTGCCGCGGCCGAGATGGCGGAGGAGGCGCAGCGGCTCGTCGGGCTGCGCGACCGCCTCCTCGCCGCGCTGCACCGCGCGGTTCCGGATCTGCGCCTCAACGGCGATTTCGCGCGCCGTCTTCCCGGCAACCTCAATTTTTCGGTCCCCGGCGTGACGGCGGAGGCGCTGATCGAGGCGTGTCCGGGGCTCGCGATGTCGACCGGCTCGGCGTGCAGCGCGGCGTCGGTCGAGCCCTCCTACGTGCTGCGCGCGCTCGGCCTCGACGACAACACGGCGGCCGGCGGCGTCCGCATCGGGCTCGGCCGGTTCACCACCGAGGCGGAAGCCGACTACGCCGCTGACACGATCGCCGCTGCGGTGCGTCGCCTTCGCGGCGGCGGCGGGCTCGGCAGGGTGACAAGCGGCGGTCGCGACGCCACATAAAGGGCGAATGTTGTCGGCACCGCGTCAGCGGTGTTAGGAACGTGACTGAGGATATTGGAGCGCAGGGTATGGCTCTCAGGCAGGCAATGACGGTGACGGACGCAGCGGCCGAGCGTATCAAGGCGCTGCTGTCGAAGCGCAGCAAGCCGTCCGTGGGCGTGCGCGTCGGCGTGCGGTCGCGGGGCTGCTCGGGACTGAGCTACACGCTCGAATACGCCGACGAAAAGGGCAAGTTCGACGAGATCGTCGAGGCAAAGGGCGTCACGATCCTGATCGATCCGAAGGCGACCATGTTCATCCTCGGTACCGAGATGGATTTCGTCGAGGACAAGCTGCAAGCCGGCTTCACCTTCCGGAACCCGAATGAGAAGGGCCGCTGCGGCTGCGGCGAATCGTTCCACGTTTGATTGACGGGCGGCAGGCGGCGCATGCCGCCGGTGCTCGCCGGGAGAGACCTCGCCGATGAAGCTGTTCCAGATCGAGGAGCCGGACGGTTCGCTGCCGGCCGGCGGCGACGGCCCGGGCGCCGCGGTCGGTATCGATCTCGCATCGTCGGCAGCCGAGGTCGCGGTCGCGATCGGCGGCAATGCCGAGCTGCTCCCGGCCCGCGAAGGCGACCCGCCGCTCGCGACGGCCGGAATGCGTGACGGCGCGGTCTGGCGCGGCGACGCCGCGCGCGACCTGCTGCTGGCGTTGCGCGCCCGCGCCGAGCGGGCGCTCGCGCGTCCGGTGACGCATGCCGTGATCGTCGCCCCGCCGCCGCTCTCCGACGCGGAACGCGATGCGGTCGCTACCGCTGCGGCCGACGCCGGGTATACCGTCCTCCGCATCGTCGAGCCGGACGCGGCGATCGCCAAGGCCGGCTCCGTTGCGGGAGCCGGCAGTCCGTCCGCGGCGGCGATCGGCGCCGCGATCCTCGCCGAAGAGGACGCGCCGCGGCCGGCATCCTCGCCGATCTAAGCCGGGCCGATCTGAACCGGACAGCGCGGGGCGGCCTGAACGACAGCAGACCGAAGACAAGGATTTTGTTGATGCCGAAAATGACGTTCATCGAGCGTGATGGGACGCGCCGTGAGGTCGACGCGCCGATCGGGCTCTCCGTGTTGGAGATCGCGCACAAGCACGGGATCGACATCGAGGGCGCCTGCGAAGGCTCGCTCGCCTGCTCGACCTGCCACGTCATCATCGACCCGGAATGGTTCGACCAGCTCAAGGACGCGACCGAGGACGAGGAGGACATGCTCGACCTCGCCTTCGGGCTTACGGCGACCTCGCGGCTCGGCTGCCAAGTCATCATGAGCGAGGAGCTGGACGGCCTCACCGTCCGGCTGCCGTCCGCAACGCGCAATCTGATGAACGGCTGATCCCGGCCGCCATATTCCCCTTCCATGACCGATTCCACCTCCGCCGCCGTTGCCGTCAACCCGCTCGGGCTGCCGGGCAAGCCCGCGGATTGCCGCGTCGTCGTCGCGATGTCGGGCGGCGTCGACAGCTCCGCGACGGCCGCGCTCCTCGTCGAGCAGGGCTACGAGGTGGTCGGCGTCACGCTTCAGCTTTACGATCACGGCGCGGCGATCAGTAAGAAGGGCGCGTGCTGCGCCGGTCAGGACATCTACGATGCGTCCCAGGTCGCGGCGCGGCTCGGCATCCCGCACTACGTGCTCGATTACGAGAGCCGCTTCCGTCAGGAGGTGATCGACGATTTCGCCGACAGTTATCTGCGCGGCGAGACGCCCATCCCCTGCGTGCGCTGCAACCAGACCGTGAAGTTCCGCGATCTACTGGAGACGGCCCGGGACCTCGGCGCCGACGCGCTCGCGACCGGCCACTATGTGCGGCGCGTCGAGGGGGCGGACGGCCCGGAGCTGTACCGCGCCGCCGACCCGGCGCGCGACCAGAGCTACTTCCTGTTCGCGACGACGCGGGCGCAGCTCGACTTCCTGTGCTTCCCGCTGGGCGGCCTGCGCAGCAAGGACGAGACGCGCGACCTCGCCCGCCGCTTCGGCCTGGAGGTCGCGGCCAAGCCGGACAGCCAAGACATCTGCTTCGTCCCGACCGGGAGCTACGCGACGCTCGTCGAGCGGCTGCGCCCCGGCGCGCTCTCGCCCGGCGAGATCGTCGATCTGGACGGCCGCGTCCGCGGAAGGCACGAGGGCGTCATCAACTTCACCGTCGGGCAGCGCAAGGGGCTCGGCGTCGCCGGGGGCTCGCCGCTCTACGTCGTGAGGATCGAGCCCGAAATGCACCGCGTGATCGTCGGCCCGCGCGAGGCGCTCGCCGAGACCGAGATCGCTGTCGGCGAGGTCAACTGGCTGGCCGGCGATCCGCCGTCGGCGCCCCGTCCGGTTCAGGTCAAGCTCCGCTCGGCGCAGCCGCCGGTCGCGGCGACGGTCATCGCGGACGGCGCGGGCGGCAGCGGTGCGACGGTCCGCCTCGACCGGCCGGTCGAAGGCGTGGCGCCCGGCCAAGCCTGCGTCTTCTACGACGGCGACCGCGTGCTCGGCGGCGGCTGGATCCGCCGCCGAGCACGCGGCATCGGACCCGGCACGCCACGATAACCACCCGCAGGCCATGAGAAAGGAAGAGGCCCGTCGCGCAACGGCCGGGGGGTAAGGGGCCTCGCAACCGCGGCAGGGAGCGTCGGCGCACGCACGCCATGCGCCGTAAACAGACCATCGCACTGCGATATACGCCGCCGCTTGACGGCGGCGGGTGCTTCCTTATATGACCGTCGCCTCCTGGGGCGGGATAGCTCAGTTGGTCAGAGCAGGGGAATCATAATCCCAAGGTCGGGGGTTCAAATCCCTCTCCCGCTACCAGAAAAATCAACGGGTTACGCACGGTTCGGGTCAATAATACTGACCCGATTTTCGTCTCTGGGTACCAAATTGGGTACCACCAGCGCACGCTGCGATACTCGGATAAAGCGCTGCCTGCCTCAGTCAGTCTTCGGGCGGGATGGAGCGGATAAGGCAGATGCACCACAGTTTCCTAAACTGAGGGTCGCAGGTTCGAGTCCTGCCGGGGACGCCACAAG
>DASWRT010000460.1:0-3118 GCA_036403035.1 Allostellaceae bacterium
TTTCTCGAAGCCGTGCACACGGCGCTGGTCGAGGCGCTCCGGACCATTCGCGACGAGGAGGTCTTGCGCCTGATCGAACACGCGCCGGACAGCTTCGTGATCCCGCAATCGGCCGGCGAGCGGTTCACCCGGATCGAAATCGTCCTGCTTGCCGGTCGAACGCTCGAAACGAAACGGGCGCTGTATGAGACCATCGTGCGCAAGCTGGCGCCCTTCGGCGTGCCGCCGCAGGACGTGAAGGTCGTGCTCGTCGAGGTGTCGAACGAAAATGTCGGGATCCGCGGCGGCAAACCGGTCTGCGACGTGGACCTAGGTTACGAAGTCCACGTCTGAGGCCTGACCCGACTGCGCGTCGGCGATGCTGGTCTAGGAGGGACCATTAGGAACGGCCGGGCGGCCCGCCCGCTCATTGCCTTCAACCGGTCACCGGCAAGCGAACCGCGCGATCTCGACGTCCCGGTCGGTCCGGTCGTCAATCAGCTGCTGCCGCTTCGCGAACGACCCGCAATGCGCCGCCGCCACGCGTTGCGCGTCGTCGAAGCTGTTGCCGTACTTGAACCAGCGCAGCGTGATCTGGTTCGTGTCGCTCTGCATCGTCTCCGGCGTTGTGCCGCATCCGACCAGAGCCGCCAGGGCAACCATCGCCGCAAGCGGGTTCTTCCAACCGATGCCGCTCAACGCCGGCTGCCCGGCTCCCCCGCCGGCGGCGTGCCGCCTGCCTTGTTCTGGGCGTCGATGGCTGCGCTGGACGACGTGAACGCGACCCAGCTTCCGCGGCTGCATCGGAAGTAGATGGGTTGCTCCATGCGCTCGATGATGATCGCGCCGCTCGAAAACACGCTGCTGTTCCAGGCGCACCCGTCCGGCGGCAGCTCCGCAACCATCGCGGGCGGCAGGAACGGCACCGCCTCCGGTGGCGCTCCTTGGGCATTTTGCGCCGACGCGAGGCAAGGCGTACAGGCAAGCACGGCGGCAATCGTCAGCATGGACTGCCAGTTCGGCATGACGCGACCTCCTGTGAACAGCCGGCGGCTCGTCGCAAGGCGGCTAATGCGGATTGCGATCGAGCTTGGAACAGGAAGCCCGGCATCAGGCCGGATCCCCCCACCCCCGACCCTCCCCCGCAAGGGGGAGGGAGAAAAGCTGAACGGTTTCATAGTCCTCCCTCCCCCTTGCGGTAGAGGATCGGGGTGGGGGAACCCGCGTTGAGCGTTTCCGAACCCAAATGCAATCCGAACCAGCGGGAAAGCGCCGCTATGGCGCAACGACGGCGAGCGCCCGGTCCGCCGTCTTGCGCAATTCGGACAGAAGGCGTTCCGATTCCCGGCCATCCGGAAAGACGGCGTCCAGGCCCTTCCGGATGTCCCAGAGGGCGGAGTACACGGCGTCCTCGTCGAGCGCAGATCCGAAGCCGGAGGCCCTGAACGCGAAGGAGAGCGTATCCGCTGCAACGGCGCGAAGCCGGTAGAGCACATTCGGGCTGATCGCATCGTCGAGCGCGACGACCGACGCCAGCCCGTCGCGCAGATCGATGAAGATCTTCCGCAGGGTCCACGGATCCGCCGGCACCGCCCGCTCTCCTCCGACAGTGGATGGAGTCTCGGGCGGTGAACGCGCCCGGCGCGAAACGGTTCAGCACTGCGCCTGTCGCGGACGGCCGACCGGCCGCGGAACGACACGGCGCGAGCCTCGTTCATTGCGGCGCCGTGCATGGATGCGTCGGTGCGGAAACAACCGATCGGAACCACCAATGCCGAAACGCATCGGCCGATGGGGACTATTGGCGGGCTTCCTCGGCGTCGTCGCGATCGCCGCGCCGACGGGCGCGGCAGTCTCGACGGGCGATGAGGGGTGGCCGGGACAGCTCGGCGGCGCCGTCTCGTGGCACTGGCGGCTGCCCGATGCGCCCAACGGCCTCAAGCCGACGCAGAGCTGGCACGCGACCGGCTCGTCGCCCGACGGCGACATCTACGTCGCCGGGATGGATCATGCGACCGACGCCGCCCTCTTTCGCCTGACGTCAGGCGACCTGCGCTATGTCGGCGATGCGCGGTCGGCATCGGAGGCGGTCGGCAACTGGGCGCCGGGAGAGACGGCGCAGAAGTTCCACACGCGCCCGCTATGGCATCGCGGCAGGGTCTATGTCGGGGCGATGGATCGCTCCGGCCTCGACGACGAGTACCTCTCGCGACGCGGCTTCCACTGGTATGAGTACGACCCGCGCGCCGGGACCTTCGCCGACCTGAGCGCCGCGGCGCCCGGCGGCACGGCCGTCGATCACGGCTTCGTCGTCACCCTCGCCTCGGACCCCGAGCGCGACGTGATCTACGGGGCGGGCGTCCCAACCGGGGAGATCTACCGCTACGACGTCGCCTCCGGCCGCACCGACCGGCTGGGACGGCCCGCGTCGTTCGATCGGAAATACGTCTATGCCGGCCGCGTGATGTGGCTGGACGCGCGGGGCCGGCTCTATTTCAGCGCCGGCAATCCCGCCTGGGGCACGTACGCCCCCTCCGTCTATGGCCACATCTACTTTTACGATCCGGCGACCGCCGCGTTCGGGGAGCGTCGCGACTGGCCCTTGCAGGAGGCGCGCGCGATCGAGGCGGGACAGTGCCTCCCGACGACTCCGAAGCGGTGCTTCTTCACCGACGATTCCGGGCACGTCTATCGCTTCGACGACGATCCCGCCGGCCCGCGATGGAGCTATGTCGGCCGTGCCGAAACGGAGGCCGATCTGATCTGGGCCTTCGAGGTCAGCGCGGACGGAAGGAAGGCCTATCTCGTCGCCAGCAGCTTCGCCCACCGCTCGGTCCCGCCCGTGCTGTACGAGTTCGACCTGACCGACGGCGCCACCCGCCGGCTTTGCACCCTCGGCGACCTGTCCGGCGAACTGGCTCAGCTGAAGCACCACACCGGATACGATGCCTGGGACCGCGACGGCCGCTTCTACGTGTCGAGCTTTTCGCCGAACGAGCACCGGAACGTCATCCTGACGCGTATCGATCCGGTGCGCCTGAAGGCGGCGCTGGGCGTCCTGCCCGCCGTCACCGAAGTGACGGTCGAGCGGAAGGCGAATGACGCCGCCGATGCGGCTCCCGGTTTCGTCTTCCGCCGC
>DASWRT010000461.1:0-7703 GCA_036403035.1 Allostellaceae bacterium
GAGGATTCAACCGCAGCCACCGCTCGTACCTGGCGTTGCCACGGCAGCCGGCGCCGGCGGGTCGATTTTCTCCGGGAGCGCCTTGTCGGCCTCCAGCGCCGACACGACCGCATCGACGATCGCTTCAGCATCCGCGCCTTCTCCAGGCCCGGCTTGTCGCGGGTCAGATCAAGGTTGCAAGCAGAACCCGCCGATCGGCGTTCTTACCGGCCGGCGGCGGTGGCGAGCTTCCGATGGCAGATGAACGTCGACAGTCCATCGTGGAACTGCATTCGGCGTGCCCGGCCGCCGTTCAGCCCGGCAGAGTAATCCGCCGCCAGAAAGCGACCGCCGAAGAAATGCGTGATCGAGAAACGGCTGGGGGTCGAGCGCACGCTGGCGCCCCATGTCCCCGGCTCCGTGCAGAAGCAGCAGCACAGCAGCCCGCCCGGCGCGACGACGCGGTAGAGTTCGCTGAACGCTGCATCCGGGTTACCGGTCGTCTCCAGCGCCCAAGCGCACGTCACGATGTCGAACTGTCCGGTTGGAAACGGCAACATCAGCAAGTCGCCGTGGACCCGCTGTGCCGGAATCGTCTGCGTACGCTTGAGCATCCCCGGTGCGGCATCGAGCAGCGTCAGCGAAGCGCTAGCCTCATGCGCCATGATCCATCGGCCGAGCGCTCCCGTGCCGCAGCCGGCGTCCAGGATGCGGATGCCGGGGCGCAGCTCCGCCGCAAGGCATCCCTGAAGCGCCGCGACCGTCTCGCTGCCGCCGACGCGGAGCCATCGACGGTGCAACCGGTCATATTGTGGGGCCAGCCGATCGTAGATGCGGATCGCGCTGGCCCGCGGCTGAGTCAGTGTGAACAGGAGCACGTCGAGGAGGGCGAACATGGGGCGGCTTTCCGCGTGACGATTGATGTTCGCCTGAAGGCGGGCGGCAACCCTCGTCAGCGGAATACGGTGCTGAGGAACGACGCGAGGCTGTCGTAATGGACCGCGTCGCGGTCGGCGCGCTGCGGGCCGGAAGCTCGCCGCACGGGATACGGATTGTCGCTTGGATGGGAGGCCTGAACCCCGATGTTCGCCCAGCGTGCCGCGGCGAAGTTTCCGGCGTCGCGGTTCGCCGGTTTGTAGACGCTGCTTGCCGCCGGCGCATCGAGCGGATCCAAGGCGGTGCCTCCGGCGGTGGTCGGATCGTTCTCGACATGAAACGAGCGTGTGACGGTAACGGGTTTGTTCGCGGTCGCGCCTAAGGCGAAAGCCGGCAGGTTGGCAAACAGGAGCGCCGCAACCGCAGCGGCGCTCAGAAACACGTGCTTCATGGCGATTCCTCTATGACGTCACGGATCGCGCGGAAACCGTCGACCGGCATAGGCGACGGCGGACGCTCCGTGCAGGGCAGGTGCTGCATGAGTCCGGCGGAGTGATCCGAGTCCCGGCCTCTGCTTCCGATGATCGCTTGTCCGGGGCCGTTATTCCCGGTGATGGTGCGCGGATGCTCGCGCAACCGTGCTGCACGGAGGCGAGCGCGCGGAGCACAGCGGGCTAGACGTCCGCTCCGCCCGCACCGGAGGAGCAACGCTTTTCAGCCGGAACTCAGTTCTCCGGCCCTGGGGGAGTTGAGAACGCGGTATCGTGGCGCGTTACACGCTACGCCAGCCAAGGCCCGCAACCGCAAAGCGGATCGCCTGTCGGCAACGACGGCTCGCCGGCGTTAGTGCGGATTGCGGTCGGGGTGGGGGGACTCGGCACAATGCCGGGCGTGTCGTTTCAAGCTCGATCGAAAACCGATCTAGCCGTCCGACCGCACCTTGACGTAGGAGCCGGGGGCGTCCTCGATGACCGTCAGCTTGCGGTCGCCTGGGACGCGGGCCGTGACCGTACCCCCGGCATGCTCGCCGACCCATGCCTCCCAGCGCGGCCACCAGGAATCCGGGTGGTACGTCGCGGTCTCCAGCCAGGCATCCGGCGTCTTCGGGTTTCGCGCGTTCAGCCAGTGGCCGTATTTGCTGCCGCCCGGCGGGTTGACGACGCCGGCGACGTGGCCGGACGCGGCGAGACAGAACGTCACCGGCCCCTTGTAGATCTGCGTCGCGCAGTAGGTAGAGCGCCATGGCGCGATATGATCCTCGCGGGTCGACAGCAGGAAGCTCGGCGTCTCGATCTTGTAGGGATCGATCGGCACGCCGGCGAGGCTGATCCCGCCGGGAACGACCAGCCGGTTCTCCTGGTACATGTTGCGCAGGTAGAAGCCGTGCATCGCCGCCGGCATGCGCGTCGAGTCGGCGTTCCAGTAGAGGAGGTCGAAGGGGAACGGGTCCTTGCCGAGCAGGTAGTTGTTGACGACGAACGACCAGACGAGGTCGTTGGCGCGCAGCATGTTGAAGGTCCTCGCCATGTCGCGGCCGTCGAGGTAGCCGTGCTCGCGCATCCGCTCTTCGAGATGATGGAGCTGCTCCTCGTCGATGAAGACCGACAGCTCGCCGGCCTCGGCGAAATCGACCATCGTAGCGAAATAGGTCGCGCTCTTGATGCGGTCGTCGCCCTTCGCCGTCATGTAGGCGAGCGTGCAGGCGAGCAGCGTGCCGCCGAGGCAGTAGCCGATCACGTTCGCCTCGCGCTCGCCGGTCGCCGCCTCCATCGCATCCAGCGCGGCGAGCGGCCCCTCAAGCATGTAGCCGGCGAATTCCTTCTGCGCGAGCCGCTCGTCCGGGTTGACCCAGGACACCATGAAGACGGTATGGCCCTGGTTGACCGCCCATTTGACGAACGAGTTTCCCGGCCGCAGGTCGAGGATATAGTACTTGTTGATCCAGGGCGGGATGATCAGCAGCGGCCGGCGCTTCACGACAGCGGTCGTCGGGTTGTACTGGATGAGCTGCATGAGGTCGTTCTGGTAGACGACCTTGCCTTGCGTCACGGCGATGTTCTGGCCGATCCGGAACGCCTCCATGTCGGTCATCTTGATCGACAGCCGGCCCTTGCCGCGCTCCAGGTCGTCGAGCAGGTTGGTGAGCCCCCTGATGAGGTTCTCGCCGCCGGTCTCGATCGTCGCCTTCAGCACCTCCGGGTTGGTCAGCACGAAGTTCGACGGCGCGATCGCGTCGACGAACTGGCGCGTGTAGAAATCGACCTTGCGCGCGGTCTTCTCGTCGAGCCCTTCGACGTCGCGGACGGCGGACTGGAGGAAGCGCGCAGTCAGTAGATAGCTCTGCTTGATGAAGTCGAACAGCGTGTTGTCGGTCCAGGCGACGTCCTTGAAGCGGCGGTCGCCCTGCGCGGCCTCGACGACCGGCTCGCTCGCCCCGCCGAGGAAACGCTGCGCCGTGCGCTGCCACAGCGTCATGTAGTCGTTCCACAGCGAGAGCTGCGCCTGGACCAGCCGCGCCGGATCGGCCATCATCCGCGCCGTCATCTCGAAGAACGCGGCGCCGATATTGAGCGGGTCGGTCATCCCGAGGCCGACATCGCCGCTCGGGACAGGGAGGTTCTGCTTGGCCAGGAAGTCCGCAACGAGACGCTGGCTGCGCTCCGCAATGTCCGTCATGCTGCGCGACAGCTCGACCGGATCCGGGAGCTTCGTCGGCGGCTGCTTGCTTATGTCGTTCACTCCGTTCCTCCGGGCCGGCCGGACTTATCCCTCCCGATCCATCGGTGCGTCTCGGGAGGCGGGCCCGGCTCGGATTGTTGATGACGACCCGACCCGAAATTTAATACACCAGCCGGCGCAAGATTGCAGTGTCTATCGCCGGTGGCGGCGGCGGCGACCGCCGCGGGCCCCGGCCGGTATGAGAGGTTCGGGACGGAATGCAGCAGCATAGGGGGCGTGCCGCGGTCGGCGGGCGGAAGGCGTCGTCGGCCGGAGACGTCGCGTCGTCGTCGCCCGCAGCCGGCATGGGGCGGATCGCCGTGCTGGCGCTGGCGGCCGCCGCGCTTGCCGGCTGCTCGTCGGTGCCCGATATCGTCAATCCGGTCTCGTGGTACCGCAGCGTGACCGGACTGTCGGCGAACGATCCTGCGCCGGACGCGCGCAACACGAAGAACCTCTCCGCCGGCGGCGAGCGCCCGTATCCGAACCTCGCGAGCGTCCCCGGCCCGCCCGACTACGCGATGAGTTCCGCGGAACGCGACGCGCTGACCAAGAGCCTCGCTGCGGACCGCGCCAACGCCCACTACACGGACGAGGCGGTGCGCACCGGCACCGCTCCGCTCGCCGCATTGACGCCCGCCGCCGGTACGGCGCCGTCGCCCGGCGTCGATACGGCGCCTCAGTCGTCCGCTTCGGCCGGCGGCGCACCGTCTGTCACCGCCCCGGCGTCGTCCGGCGGCAACCGTCTCGTGGCCGGCGGCGCCGTGCCGGGCGGCGGCGCACCGGCGCCGGCCGCTGCGTCCGGGTCCGGTCCCGGCCGGCGCGGCGGCGCCGTCGCACCCGGCAGCGAGCCGCCGCCGCAGGAAGCCGCGCTGGAGAGCCCAGACGTGCGCAGCGTGCCTGAGCCGGAGACGCCGCGCAGCGCGCCGCCGGCACCGGGTCTCGCCGGAGCGGCGCCGGCCACCGCCGCCGCACCCGCCGGTCCGATCGCCGAGGTGACCTTCCCCGAGAACTCGGCGGCGCTCCCGTCGGACGAGCGGCAGCGCCTCGCCTCCGTCGTGCCGCGGCAGCGCGGCGGCGTGTTCCGCGTCATCGGCTATGCCGGCCGCGGCCAAGGCGCCGACACGCCGGCGGCGCAGCTCGCAAGCTTCAACATGGCGCTCGACCGCGCCAATGCGGTGGCGAGGGCGCTCGCCGAATCGGGCGTGCCGTCCAGCCGCATCATGGTCGAAGCGGCGCCGCCCGTCGCCGATGGCGCCGAGGCCGGACGGCGCGCCGAGATCTTCGTCGAGGATTGAGCAAGCATGCCTTTTCGCCGGAGCCGCCGGCCGTGACCGGTCCGCTGCGCATCGCCGTCGCCGGGCTCGGCACGGTCGGGATGGGCACGCTCCGCCTGCTGCGGCAGAGCGCCGATCTGCTGGCGCGCCGCGCCGGTCGGCCGCTCGCCGTTTCCGCGGTGTCCGCCCGCGACCGCCGGCGCGACCGCGCCGCCGCCGCTGCCGGAGTCGACCTGTCGGCGTTCCGCTGGTTCGACGACGCCGTGGCGATGGCCGCCGATCCCGATATCGACATCGTCGTCGAGCTGATCGGCGGAGCGGAAGGGACCGCCCGCGCCGTCGTCGAAACCGCGCTCGCCCGCCGCAAGCACGTCGTCACCGCCAACAAGGCGCTGATCGCGAAGCATGGCGCCGCGCTGGCGGCGCAGGCCGAGGAGTCCGGCGTGCGGCTGCTCTACGAGGCGGCGGTGGCCGGCGGCATTCCGGCGATCAAGGTGCTGCGCGAAGGGCTCGCCGCCAACAACATCCTGCGCGTGTACGGCATCCTGAACGGCACCTGCAACTACATCCTGACGACGATGCGCGAGACGCGGCGCGAGTTCGCCGACGTGCTCGCCGAGGCGCAGCGGCTGGGCTATGCGGAGGCCGATCCGAGCTTCGACATCGACGGCGTCGACACCGCGCACAAGCTGGCGATCCTGACCAGCCTCGCCTTCGGCGCCGCGGTCGACATCGACGGCGTGCACGTCGAAGGTATCCGCCACGTCTCGCCGCTTGACATCGACTTCGCCGAGGAGCTGGGCTACCGGATCAAGCTGCTCGGCATCGCCCGGCCGACGGAGCATGGGATCGAGCAGCGCGTTCATGCCTGCATGGTACCGCGCGAGACCCCGGTCGCCCATGTCGAGGGCGTGTTCAACGCCGTCGTCGTGGAGGGCGACTTCGCTGGCCGCATCGCCTTGCAGGGCCGCGGCGCCGGCGCCGAGCCGACCGCGTCGGCGGTCGTTTCCGACCTGCTCGACATCGCCGTTGCGGGCGGCGGGCAGGCGGCGTCCGTCTTCTCGGTGCCGGCGGTGGCGCTGGCGCGGCGCCCCGCGGCGCCGATGGAACGCCATGCCGGCGCCTATTACATCAGGCTGATGGTGCTCGACCGCCCCGGCGTGATCGCCGACATCGCGGCGGCGCTGCGCGACGAGCAGGTTTCGATGGAGGCGATGATCCAGCGCGCCCGCGCGCCGGGCGAGGCGGTTCCGGTCGTGCTGACGACGCACGACACCGAGGAAGCGGCGATGCGCCGCGCCCTGCGACGGATCGGAGACCTCGCCACGGTGTTGGAGCCGCCGCGGATGATCCGCATCGAGCATCTTTGAGAAACGGGCCGGCAGCCCGGGAGGAAGACCGATGTCAGAACAGAAGATGGACCGCAATCTCGCGCTGGAGGTGGTGCGGGTGACCGAGGCGGCGGCGCTTTCCGCGTCGCGGCTGATGGGCCGCGGCGACGAGAAGGCCGCGGATCAGGCAGCGGTCGACGCGATGCGTCAGGCGCTGAACAGCCTCGCGATCGACGGCACCGTCGTGATCGGCGAGGGCGAGCGCGACGAGGCGCCGATGCTCTATATCGGCGAGCGCGTCGGAGGCGGGCAGGGGCCGAAGATCGACATCGCCCTCGACCCCCTCGAAGGCACGACGATCACCGCGAAGGGCGGCGCCAACGCGCTGGCCGTGATCGCGATGGCGGACGAGGGCGGCTTCCTCAACGCGCCCGATGTCTACATGGACAAGATCGCCGTCGGGACCGGCCTGCCCGAGGGCGTGGTCGACCTCGACGAGACGCCCGCCGAGAACCTGAAGAACCTCGCCAGGGCGAAGAAGGCGGACATTTCCGACCTCGTCGTCTGCATCCTCGACCGGCCGCGCCATTCCGAGCTGATCGCGAAGGTGCGCGAGGCCGGCGCCCGCATCATGCTCATCGGCGACGGCGACGTCAGCGCCGTGATCGCGACCTCGAACCCGGAAAGCGGCGTCGACATGTACATGGGCTCGGGCGGCGCCCCGGAAGGCGTGCTCGCCGCTGCGGCGCTGCGCTGCATCGGCGGCCAGATGCAGGGCCGGCTGATGTTCCGCAACGACGACGAGAGGGGGCGCGCCGCCCGCATCGGCATTGCCGACCTCAACCGTAAATACGGCCTGCTCGACCTCGCGCACGGCGACGTGATGTTCGCGGCGACCGGCGTGACCAGCGGCACGATGCTGCGCGGCGTCCGCCGCTTCTCCGGCGGCGCGGTCACCCATTCGATGGTGATGCGCTCGAAGAGCGGCACGGTCCGTTACATCGAGGCGAAGCACAACTTCAACCTCAAGACCGGCGCCTTCACCGCGAACCGGTAAGGCACGTTGCGGGGTGCGTATTACGCCTTCCCCCGCTTGCGGGGGAAGGTTGGGATGGGGGCGGCTGCGCGGCGGTCGCGGGCGGTGGTGTGGTGATGGCAGGCTGTTCGGCGGCACTTTACCCCCCACCCCGACCCTCCCCCGCAAGGGGGGAGGGAGCAGGTCTGAGTGTTGCGTCATCTTCTCCCTCCCCCCTTGCGGGGGAGGGTCGGGGTGGGGGGAGATACGCGACATCCCGCGGCCGGGCCGCCGTGCCATGACCGCGTTCGCAGCACCGCTCGCCGCAACCGACATCGCGACCGCCGGCCGGGAGCCGGCCCTCCTCGGCGTCGAGCATTCCATCACCGGCCGGCGCTGGGTCCAGCGCCCCGCCGACGAGCGCGGCGCGCTCGCGATCTCGCAGCAGCTCGGCGTTCCCGACATCGTCGGCCGCATCCTCGCGGCGCGCGGCATCCCGCCGGAGGG
>DASWRT010000462.1:0-15672 GCA_036403035.1 Allostellaceae bacterium
CGACTCCTCGCCCGTCAGCCCGGCGATCGCCTCCGCCAGGGCGGGAGAGGTGAGGGGGCCGCTGGCGATGATGACCTCGTCCCAGTCCGGCGGCGGTAGTCCGGCGACCTCTTCGCGGCGAATTTCGATCAGCGGATCAGCGGCGAGCGCCTCCTCGACCGCCCCGGAAAACCCGACCCGATCAACCGCCAGAGCCCCGCCGGCGGGCACCTTGTGCTGGTCGGCGGCGCGCAGAATCAGCGAGCCGCACAGCCGCATCTCCTGATGCAACAAGCCGACCGCATTCCGTTCGGCATCGTCGGAGCGGAACGAGTTCGAGCAGACCAGCTCGGCCAGTTGCTCCGTGACGTGCGCCTCGGTCGGACGCACCGGGCGCATCTCGTGCAGCACGACCGGCACCCCGGCCTGCGCCGCCTGCCACGCCGCCTCGCTCCCGGCAAGGCCGCCGCCGATGATGTGGATGGGGGAGGGAGTTGCCAACTTCAACCGTGCTCTATCAATAACGTAGGGGCGGGGCTTGCCCCGCCCGTCGGCGGACCTATGGTCCAGCGGGCGGCCCAAGGGCCGCCCCTACAGTTAATCGTTACGGCGACCGGACGCCATCTTTGCTTATGGCGCCAACTTGCCGAGAGATGCGGTGAGCGCGGCATGCCAACGTTCCAGAACCGGCAGAAATGCTTTGATCCGCTGGTGCAAGTTGCGGGCGAGCTGTTCCTTGTAGGAGTGCAGGACGAGGTTTCGCGCATCGAGCGCCTCGGTCGCGATCTTCGCATCCTCGTCGGAGAGATAGCCGTAAGTCCGCGCTTCGCGCACCGTCCCCTTCGGCGAGCCGGTCTCGACACCGTCGGCGGCTAGAAGAACCGACCGTTGCGCCTTCCACAAGGTTTCCGCCGTATAGGCGAACCGCAACAAGGTCGCGTCGCGCCGGATCACGGTTCCGTCGTCGCCCGCGATCGCCTCTTGCACGGTCGCAAGCGCCTGTCCGGCTTGCTGGACCCGTTCGGCTACCGCCGCGACCACACGCCCTCCTTCTCGATCCGCCGCCGGAAATCCGGATCGGCGGAGCGCAGATCGACGAGGTCGACGTTATAGGGGATCGTGCTCTCCTCGAACGCTTCCCGGAGGTCGGCGAAGAATCCGTTCGGGAAATCCGCGTCGCGCGGCAGGATGGCGACGTCGATGTCGCTGCTGCGTACCGCCTCGCCGGTCGCGCAGGAACCGAAGAGGATCACGGCCGCGTCGCGCGGGCCGAGCGCGTCGAGGACCATCGTGCGGATCCGCTCGATCTCCGCGATCCGCGTCGGTGTCATGCCGGACCCTTTGGCCATCGCGCCCCGCCGCTATCAGGCCCGCTTGCGCCGCTTCGCCGGCTTCACGTCGAGATAGGGCCGCAGATACTGCCCGGTGTAGCTCTCCGGCGCGTCGGCGACCTGCTCGGGCGTGCCTTCGGCGACGACGCCGCCGCCGCCGTTGCCGCCCTCGGGGCCGAGATCGATGATCCAATCGGCGGTCTTGATGACCTCCAGATTGTGCTCGATCACCAGCACCGTGTTGCCCTGCTCGACGAGCGCGTGCAGCACCTCCAGCAGCTTGCGCACGTCCTCGAAGTGGAGCCCCGTCGTCGGCTCGTCGAGGATGTAGAGCGTCTTGCCGGTCGCGCGGCGCGACAGCTCCTTGGCCAGCTTGACGCGCTGCGCCTCGCCGCCGGACAGCGTCGTCGCCGGCTGGCCGACATGGATGTAGCCGAGCCCGACGCGCTGGAGCGTCAGCAGCTTGTCGCGGATCGCCGGCACGGCGCGGAAGAACTCGGCGCCTTCCTCGACCGTCATGTCGAGCACGTCGGCGATGCTCTTGCCCTTGAACGTGACTTCCAGCGTCTCGCGGTTGTACCGCTTGCCCTTGCACACGTCGCACTGGACGTAGACGTCCGGCAGGAAGTGCATCTCGATCTTGATGACGCCGTCGCCCTGGCACGCCTCGCAGCGCCCGCCCTTGACGTTGAACGAGAAGCGGCCGGGCTGGTAGCCGCGCGCCTTCGATTCCGGCAGGCCGGCGAACCAGTCGCGCATCGGCGTGAAGCAGCCGGTATAGGTCGCCGGGTTGGAGCGCGGCGTGCGGCCGATCGGCGACTGGTCGATGTCGACGATCTTGTCGAGCAGCTCGACGCCGTCGATCCGGTCGTGGGCGGCCGGGTGCTCGCGCGCGCCGTTCAGGCGCTTGGCGAGCGCCTTGTACAGCGTCTCGATCACCAGCGTCGACTTGCCGCCGCCGGAGACGCCGGTGACGCAGGTGAAGGTGCCGAGCGGGATGTCGACGGTGACGTTCTTGAGGTTGTTCTCGCGCGCGTTGACGATGCGCAGGAACTGGCCCTTGTGGCCGGGGCGGCGCTCGGACGGCACGGCGATCCGCTTGGCGCCGGAGAGGTACTGCCCGGTGACGCTGTCCGGGTGCGCCATCACCTCCTCGGGCTTGCCGGCGGCGATCACCTGTCCGCCGTGGACGCCGGCCGCCGGCCCCATGTCGATGAGGTAGTCGGCGCTGCGGATTGCGTCCTCGTCGTGCTCGACGACGAGCACGGTGTTGCCGAGATCGCGGAGCCGCCGCAGCGTCGCCAGCAGCCGCTCGTTGTCGCGCTGGTGCAGCCCGATCGACGGCTCGTCGAGGACGTAGAGCACGCCGGTCAGGCCCGAGCCGATCTGCGACGCGAGGCGGATGCGCTGGCTCTCGCCGCCCGACAGCGTGCCGGAGGCGCGCGACATCGTCAGGTATTCCAGGCCGACATTGCGCAGGAACCCCAGCCGCTCGGTGATCTCCTTGAGGATGCGGTGCGCGATCTCGCGGTGCTTCGGCGACAGCGTTTGGTTCAGCTCGTCGAACCAGGCGCAGGCGTCGGCTATCGCCAACTCGCAGACCTCGCTGATCGTCCGTCCGCCGACCTTGACCGCCAGCGCCTCCGGCTTGAGCCGCGCGCCCTGGCAGACCTCGCAGGTCTTGGCGCTCTGGTAGCGGCCCAGCTCCTCCCTGATCCAGGCGCTGTCGGTCTCCTTCCAGCGCCGCTCCATGTTCGGGATCACGCCCTCGAACGCCCGGTGCGTCTCGTAGCTGCGCAGCCCGTCGTCGTACTTCATCGTGATCGGCTCGCCGCCCGAGCCGAACAGGATCGTGTGCCGCACCTTCTCCGGCAGGTCGCGCCACGGCGTCTGCATCTTGACCTTGAACTGCCGGGCGATGCTTTCGAGCGTCTGCGTGTAGTACTGCGACGTGGAGTTCGCCCACGGCACGATAACGCCCGCCTTCAGGGTCAGATTCTCGTCGCCGACGACCAGCTCCGGATCGAAATAGAGCTTCGAGCCGAGCCCGTCGCAGGCCGGGCAGGCGCCGAACGGGTTGTTGAAGGAGAACAGCCGCGGCTCGATCTCCGGGATCGTGAAGCCGGAGACCGGGCAGGCGAACTTCGCCGAGAACACCGTCTGCTCGTGCGTGTCGGCGTTCTCGGCGACCAGGATGCCGTCCGCCAGCTCCAGCCCGGTCTCGATCGAATCGGCGAGCCGGTTGCCGAGATCCGGCCGCACGACGATGCGGTCGACGACGATTTCGATGTCGTGCTTCAGCTTCTTGTCGAGGCCCTTGCCCTTGTTGAGGCTGCCGACCTCGTCGATCTCCATCATCTCGCCGTCGATGCGGACGCGCTGGAAGCCGCGCTTCTGCAAATCGGCCAGTTCCTTGCGGTACTCGCCCTTGCGGCCGCGCACGATCGGCGCCAGCAGGTAGAGCCGCGCGCCCTCCGGCATCGCGACGATCCGGTCGACCATCTGCGATACGGTCTGGCTCTCGATCGGCAGGCCGGTCGCGGGCGAGTAGGGGATGCCGATGCGGGCGTAGAGCAGGCGCAGGTAGTCGTAGATCTCGGTGACCGTGCCGACCGTCGAGCGGGGGTTCTTCGAGGTCGTCTTCTGCTCGATCGAGATCGCCGGCGACAGCCCGTCGATCGAATCGACGTCCGGCTTCTGCATCAGCTCCAGGAACTGACGGGCGTAGGCCGAGAGCGATTCGACATAGCGCCGCTGCCCCTCGGCGTAGATCGTGTCGAAGGCCAGCGACGACTTGCCGGAGCCCGACAGGCCGGTGATCACCACCAGGCTGTCGCGCGGCATCGCCACGTCGATGTTCTTCAGATTGTGCTCGCGCGCGCCGCGGACCCGGATTTCATGCATGCCGGAACGTATAACGAACAAGGAGGGGAGGATAAAGCGCCGTTAACCGTACGCGCCATCTACATGGGAAGCTTCCGTCCGGTCGGCCAGCCCCGTCCTTGCAGCAAAGCGGGGCGCCGATGCCGGCGCCCCGCCCCGCCCTGCTCCGCTCCGACTGCGGCGACGTTCAGCGCGCCGTCGTCATTCGCCGCTGGTCGTCTTCGTCGCGCCGGCCCCCGGACCGGCGCCGAGATCGGCGCCGGTCGTCGGGTCGGCGTCCGGCCGCGACATCGTCCGGGCGCTCATCTGGTTGAGGAGTTCGTCCTCGGTCGCGCTGACGCGGACGGAGGCCGAGCCGTCGCCGCCGTCCACCGCGGCCTGCGCGGTGCGGTCCTTGACGACTTCCCATTGCGGGCCGGCGTTCCACGGTCCCTGCATGTCGCCGCCGTCGCCCTGCGACATGTCGTAGTACTTGTCGGTGAAGGCCGGCACACCCGGCAGCTTACCCGGCGGGAAGTTCTGCTCGATCGCGTAGAGCGCCTTCTCGAACTGCTTCTGATGCGCGACTTCGCGGGTCATCAGGAACCCGAGCGCTTCCTTGACGCCGGGATCGTCCGTCACGTTGATCAGCCGCTCGTAGATGATCTTGGCCCGCGCCTCGGCCGCGATGTTCGAGCGCAGGTCGGCGGTCGGCTCGGTGATCGTGTCGATATAAGCCGCGGTCCACGGCACGCCCGCGGAGTTGATGAGCGGCGCGCCGCCGCCGTAGAGCAGGGACGTGGTGTGGCTTTCGCCGCCCTGGGTGATCTCGGCGTAAAGTTCCGCCACCTCCAGACCACCTTCGGCCATCTTGGCTTTGACGCCCTTGTTGAGCATGCAGACGATGCTGCCGATCACCTCGAGGTGGCTCAGCTCCTCGGTGGCGATATCGAGCAGCATGTCCTTGCGGCCCGGGTCGTCCTCGCCGAGAGCCTGGGTGAAGTAGCGCATCGCCGCCGCGAGTTCGCCCTGCGGCCCGCCGAACTGTTCGAGCATGAGGGTTGCGAGCGTCGGATTGGGTTCCGAAACCCGCACCGTGTACATCAATCTCTTATTGTGCATGAACATCGATGAGTTGCTCCTCTGGCCGTGTGGAGCTCGCCGGAGCGGTTGCGGCGGCGCGCCGGGATCCTCTCTGTCCCAGGGCGCAGCAGCCCTGCGACGGCCGTCGTCCAGCGACGGCGTCGGGCGGCAAGCTTCGGATCGATCGGGGAGAAGGTGCTGGACTGAAACTGCTGATCAGAACCGTTCCAATCTAGCCAACGGGCGATTGTCCCCGTGGTTCCTTCGACCACCGCCGGTCGCGGATCGGCCGCCGCGATTCACCCCTGGGCGGCGTAGCCGCCGTCGACCGGGATCGCCGCGCCGGTGACGAAGTCCGACGCCGAGCCGGCGAGGAACACCGCGATTCCCGCGAGGTCGTCCGGCGCGCCCCAGCGCCCGGCCGGCGTGCGCGCCGCCACCCGCTCGTGCAGGCCCGGCACGTCGCGGCGGCCACGCTGGGTCAGCGCGGTGTCGATCCAGCCCGGGAGCACCGCGTTGACCTGGATGTTGTCCTTGGCCCAGGACGTGGCGAGCGACTTAGTGAGCTGTACGACGCCGCCCTTGCTCGCCGAGTACGGGGCGGCGAACGGCACGCCGAACAGCGAGGTCATCGAGCCGATATTGACGATCTTGCCGCCGCCCGCCTTCAGCATCTCGGGATAGGCCGCCTGCGAGCAGACGAAGGCGCCGGTGAGGTTGGTGTCGAGCACCGTCCGCCACTCCTCCAGCGTGTAGTCCTGCGGCTCCTTGCGGATGTTTGTCCCGGCGTTGTTGACGAGGATGTCGAGCCGTCCGAACCGCTCGACGGCCTGCCGCACCATCGCCCGGCACGATTCCGCGTCGGTCACGTCGACCGCGACCGCTATCGCCTCGGTGCCGAGCGCGGCGAGCGCCGACGCGGCCTCCGCGTTCTTCGCCGCGTCGCGCCCCGCGACGACGATCCGCGCGCCGGCCGTGGCCAGCCCGCGCGCCATTCCGAGCCCGATCCCGCCGTTGCCGCCGGTGACGATCGCGACCCGCCCGGTCAGGTCGAACAGTTCCGATAGTGCCGCTGCATCCATGCCGTTATCCTCCTGTCTTCGCCGCCGCCGTCCGTCCGGCGCCAACATAGACCTGCCGAGGCCGGATGGACGAGACGGGGCAGGGCGGTGTATTCGCGATTTGCTGAACCGTCCGGCCCGAAGCGCCGGAAGGGCGCCGGAAGGGGAGGATCGGCAGAGATGACGACATCGCAGCAGGACTCGGCCGCCGCGGGCGGAAGCGCCACGGACGTCTTCCGGAAGGCGCGCGATTTCCTCTTCGCGCACCGCACCGACTACGACGCCGCCTATGCCGGCTTCGCGTGGCCGGAGATCGACCGCTTCAACTGGGCGATCGACTGGTTCGACGATTTGGCGCGCCGCCGCCCGGACCGGCCGGCGCTGTGGATCGTCGACGAGGACGGCGGCGGCGGCGTGACGGAGACCAGGCTTTCCTTCGCCGAGATGGCGGCGCGGTCGAACCGCGTCGCGAACCATCTGCGCGGGCTCGGCGTGCGGCGCGGCGACCGCGTGCTGCTGATGCTGCCGAACGTCGCGCCGCTGTGGGAGACGGTGCTGGCCGCGATGAAGCTCGGCGCGGTGGTCATCCCGGCGACGACGCTGCTGACCGGCGCCGACCTCGTCGACCGTGTCGAGCGCGGCCGGGTCCGCCATGTGATCGCCGCCGCGGAGCACGCCGCGAAGTTCGCCGACCTGCCGCCCGAGGTGACGCGGATCGCGGTGGGCGGCGGCGGAGGAGGAGGAGGCGGGCGGATCCCGGAGGGCTGGCGCGCCTATGAGGACGCCTACGCCGCCCCGGCCGTGTTTACGCCGGACGGCGAGACCCGCGCCGACGACCCGATGCTGCTCTATTTCACCTCGGGCACGACGGCGAAGCCGAAGCTGGTGCTGCACAGCCACCGCAGCTACCCGATCGGCCATTTCTCGACGATGTACTGGATCGGGCTGCAACCGGGAGACGTGCACCTCAACGTCTCGTCGCCCGGCTGGGCGAAGCACGCCTGGAGCTCGTTCTTCGCGCCGTGGAACGCCGAGGCGACGATCTTCGTACTGAACCAGCCGCGCTTCAGCGCGCGGACGCTGCTCGATGCGCTGGTGCGCTGCCGCGTCACCACGATCTGCGCGCCGCCGACCGTCTGGCGGATGGTGATCCAGGAGGATCTGAAGCGCTGGAAGCCGGCGCTGCGCGAGGTCGTCGGCGCGGGCGAGCCGCTCAACCCCGAGGTCATCGAGCAGGTCAAGGCGGCCTGGGGCCTGACGATCCGCGACGGCTACGGCCAGACCGAGACGACGGCGCAGATCGGCAACACGCCCAGCCAGAAGATCAAGCTCGGATCGATGGGGAGGCCGCTCCCCGGCTACCGCGTCCGCCTGCTCGACCCCGACGACCGCGACGCGGAGGAGGGCGAGATCGCGTTGTCGCTCGACCCGTCGCCGCCGGCCGCGCTGATGCTGGGATACCAGGACGAGAACGGCGAGATCCGCCGCGTGACCGGCGCGGCGTACCGGACCGGCGACGTCGCGGCGCGCGACGATGAGGGCTACATCACCTATGTCGGCCGCGCCGACGACGTGTTCAAAGCCTCGGACTACCGGATCAGCCCGTTCGAGCTGGAGAGCGTGCTGATCGAGCACGAGGCGGTCGCCGAGGCGGCCGTCGTGCCGGCCCCCGACGCGGTGCGCCTCGCGATCCCGAAGGCCTATGTCAGCCTCGTCGCCGGCCGCGAACCGGGGCGGGAGGTGGCGCTGTCGATCTTCCGCCACCTGCGCGCCCAGCTCGCCCCGTACAAGCGCATCCGCCGCATCGAGTTCGCCGACCTGCCGAAGACGATCTCCGGCAAGATCCGCCGCGTCGAGCTGCGCCGCGCCGAGATCGACCGCCAGAACGCCCCGGACCGCTCCCCGAACGAGTGGCGCGAGGAGGATTTCCCGGAGCTGACGCAGGACGCGGCGGCGGCGAAGCGCTGAGCGGGCGAGGGCGTCAGCCTCGCTCGAAATCGGCGAGGAAGCGGGCGAGGTTGGGGCCGAGCGCGTCGTTCATGTAGCCGCCTTCCTGGATCAGCACCGTCGGCAGGCCGAGCGCGGCGATGCGGCGCGCCATCTCGCCGAAGCCGTCCGTCGTCACCTTCAGCACGCCCAGCGGGTCGCGCTCCGACATGTCGAAGCCGAGCGACACGACGAGCGCGTCGGGGGCATAGCGACGGATCGCGGCGAGGCCGCTGTCGAGGGCGGGCAGCACCTCTTTGTCGCCGCTGCCTTGCCGAAGCGGCAGGTTGAGGGTGTAGCCGAGCCCGGCCCCGGCCCCGCGCTCGTCGGCGTAGCCGGCGAAGAACGGGTAGTAGTCCGCCGGGTCGGCGTGCAGCGAGACGAACAGCACGTCCGGCCGCTCGTAGAAGATGTGCTGCGTGCCGTTGCCGTGATGCACGTCGACGTCGAGGATCGCGACGCGGGACAACCTGCCCTGCCGCAGCATGTGCTGCGCCGCGATCGCGACGTTGTTGAGGTAGCAGAACCCGCCGGCCATGTCGGCGTAGGCATGGTGCCCCGGCGGGCGGCACAGCGCGTAGGCGACGGGCTCCGGCCCCTCCAGCACCAGCGACGCCGCATGCGTCGCGGCGTGCGCCGCCGCCGTCGCCGCCTCCCACGTCCCGGCCCCGATCGGGCAGGCGGTGTCGGCGGTGTGATAACCGACGAGCCCGACCGCTCCCACCGGGCGGCGGCTCATCTGCCGGCCGGGATGGACGTTCGGCACGATCTCCGGCCCGGCGTCGGGCAGCGCCTGCCAGCGCTGATGGATCGTCTCCAGGAACTCCAGGTATTCCGGCGTGTGCACGGCGGCGCGCGGGCCGGGACCGAAATCGTCCGGCGAGACGACGCGGTGATTGCCGGCGTCCGTCACCGCGGCGAGCAGCGCCGCCGCCCGCGCCGCCACCTCCGGGTTCGGCGCGACGCTGCCGCGCTTGATGAAGCTCCGCGGCTGGTGCTTCTCCTGAAGCGGCGAGTAGACGATGTGCATGGCGGTGTTTCCCAATGGAAAAAGGAAAGTCGAACCACCAAGAGCACCAAGGCCATGTGTAGGTTTAGAAGGTATATTCCCTAACGTAGGGGCGGCCCTTGGGCCGCCTGGGCGAGGCAAGCCTCGCCCCTACAATTAAAGAGACTTCAGAAAAACGCGCGTAGCGCGTCAATCTCTCTCCTTGGTGCTCTTGGTGTCTTGGTGGTTCGAACGGTAATATTTTTAATCTTTTAAACCCTCTCCACCCCGCACCACTCCGCGACGAACAGCGCCATCGCCTGCGTGCAGCGGCGTACCGACTCCAGATCCACCTTCTCGTCGAAACCGTGGATCGAGTCCGCGGTCGGGCCGTAGACGAGGGCGGGGATGCCGGCGTAGAGGCCGAAGAAGCGGGCGTCGGTCGTGCCGGTCGACGCGAACTCGGCGAGGTCTTTGCCGAACGCCGCCTTGTGCGTCCGGTGCAGCAGCTCCACCGCGTCCTCGCCGCCTTCCAGCACGTACCCCTCCGCCTCGAACCCGTGATAGACGATCTCCGGCGGGAAGTTGGCGAGGAAGCGGTTGGCGCGGGCGGCGTCGCGGATCGCCGTCTCGATCTCCTGCTTGGCCGTACCGATGTCCTGGCCGGGGTAGATCGCGACGCGCACGTCGAACGTGCACCATGCCGGCACGCTCGACGGCCAGTCGCCGCCGGCGATCCTGCCGACATTGAGGTTGATCGGGTGCTCGACCTCGCCGAAATGCGGGTAGTCGCCGCTGCGCGCGTTCCATTCCTCTTCGAGCCTGTGCAGCGCCTGCATCAGCCCGAACGACGCCTCGATCGCGTTGGCGCCGCTGCCGGCCTCGCGGACATGGACGGGCAGGCCGCGCGCCGTCACCTGGAACCACAGCACGCCGACCTGGGCGCGCAATAGCTGGTCCCACATCGGCTCGGGGATCAGCACGGCGTCGGCGCGGTAGCCGCGTTGCAGGCAAGCGAGGGCGCCGTTGCCGGTGCATTCCTCCTCGACGACGGACTGCACGAACACGTCGGCGGCGGGCTTGAGGCCGAGCCGCTTCAGGGCGTCGAACACCGCGAGGTTGGCGGCGATGCCCGCTTTCATGTCGCCGCCGCCGCGGCCATAGAGCCAGCCGTTGTCGACGTAGGGCTCGAAGGGCGGGCGGCTCCACATGTCGAGCGGGCCGACCGGCACCACGTCGATATGGCCGTTGAGGATCAGCGACTTGCCCCTGGGGCTCCCGGCGCGGTGCGAGCCGACGACGTTGAACGCGTTGTCGTAGGACACGTGGACCGGCGAGAAGCCGGGCAGGTGCCTGATGTCGTCGATCTCGATCTTCCAGCGGTCGACGGCAAGCCCGCGCTTCCGCATCTCGCCGGCCGCGAAATCCTGCGCCGTGTGCTCGGCGCCGCGCACCGAGGGGAACTTCACCAGCTCCGCGGTGAGCTGGACCTGCTCGTCGAAGCCGTCGTCCACGGCTTTCATGATGCGGGTCGCGAGATCCGGGTCGAGCGGCGGCATGGGGCGGTTCCTCGTATCGGTGTTTCTATTTCTGCATCAAACCCCTTCCCCCGCTTGCGGGGGAAGGCCGGGATAGGGGCCAAACGTGTGCAGACGCTCAACGGCGCGCGTCATCGCGGAACTGCCCCCACCCTTAACCCTCCCCTGCAAGCAGGGGAGGGGACGAGTTCGGCGAGGATGTTGGCGCGAGCGTCGGCGCCGTCCAGTGCCGGCCGGGCACGGCGGCCAGCAACTCCCGCGTGTAGGGGTGGCGCGGTGCGGCGAACAGCTCGGCGGTGGGGCCGGTCTCGACGATCTCGCCGCGCCGCATCACCGCGATCCGGTCGCAGATCTGCGCGGCGACGCGGAGGTCGTGGGTGATGAACAGCATCGCCAGCCGCAGCCGCACGCGGATCTCGTCGAGCAGCGCCAGGATCTGCTCCTGCACCGACACGTCGAGCGCCGAGACGGGCTCGTCGGCGACCAGGATTTCCGGCTCCAGCGCCAGGGCGCGGGCGATGCCGATCCGCTGCCGCTGCCCGCCGGAGAACTCGTGCGGGTAGCGCTCCGTCGCCCCCGGATCGAGCCCGACGAGGCGCAGCAGCTCCCGCGCCTTCACCTCGGCCTCCGCCCGCTTCATGCCCTGCGCGACCGGCCCGTCCGCGATGATTTTCCCGACCTTGCGCCGCGGGTTCAGCGAGGCGAACGGGTCCTGGAACACCATCTGGACGCGGCGGCGGTAGGGCTGGAGGGCGCGGCGGCGCAGCCCGGCGATGTCGATCCCGTCGACCCTGACCGTACCGCCGTCCGGGTCGAGCAGGCGGACGACGAGCCGCCCGACCGTCGACTTGCCCGAGCCGGACTCGCCGACGAGGCCCAGCGTCTCGCCGCGCCGGATCTCGAACGCCACGTCCTTCACCGCCTGCACCGTGCGGCCCCTTCCGAAGAACCCGCCGCGCGCCGCATAGGTCTTGACCAGCCCCGACGCGGCGAGCACGGGCGCAGCATCCGCATCGACCGGGCGAGGGGCGGGCGGGATCAGCTTCGGCACCGCCGCGATCAGGCGCCGCGTGTAGGCGTGCTGCGGCGCGTTCAGAACCTGCTCGGCCGGGCCGATCTCGACGACACGGCCGTTCTGCATCACCGCCACGCGGTCGGCGATCTCGGCGACGACGCCGAAATCGTGGGTGATGAACAGCACCGCCATGCGCCGCTCGGCCTGGATCTTCTTGATGAGGGCGAGGATCTGCGCCTGGGTCGTCACGTCGAGCGCGGTCGTCGGCTCGTCGGCGATCAGCACCGCCGGCTCCAGCGCCAGCGCCATCGCGATCATCACCCGCTGCCGCTGCCCGCCGGAGAGGCGGAACGGATAGCTGTGGCGCAGCAGCTCCGGCTCGGGCAGGCCGACCGCTTCCAGCAGCTCGACGGTGCGGCGGCGGCGCGCCGCCTTGTCCATGCCGGTGCCGTGGAAGCGCAGCACCTCCGCGATCTGGTCGCCGACCCGCATCAGCGGGTTGAGCGCGGTCATCGGCTCCTGGAAAATCATCGCGATGCGCCGGCCGCGCACGTCGCGGAGATCCGCTTCGCTCCGTCCCAGAAGGTCCATGCCTTCGAGCCGGACCGCCCCGCCGGAGACGCGGACGAGCGGCGGCAGCAAGCCCATCACCGCCTGCGCCGTCATCGACTTGCCCGAGCCGGACTCGCCGACGATGCAGAGGATCTCCTCCGGCTTCAGCGCGAACGACACGTCCTCGACCGCATGCGCCCGGTCGGCGCCCGGCGGCAGATCGATGGTCAGGTTCTCGACCTCTAGGACCGCGCTCATCGGCTAAGCCCTGCCCCGGCGGGCGAGGCGCGGATTCAGCGCGTCGTTCAGCCCTTCGCCGATCAAGTTGATCGCCAGCACCGTCACCATGATCGCAAGGCCGGGGAAGACGCTCATCCACCACGCCGTTCGGATCACCGTCCGCGACGCGCCGATCATGTAGCCCCAGCTCATCAGGTTCGGGTCGCCGAGGCCCAAAAAGCTGATCGAGCTTTCCAGCAGGATCGCCGTCGCGACCATCAGCGATGCCAGCACGATGATCGGCGACAGCGCGTTCGGCAGGATCTCGCGCAGGATGATCGTCCCCGTCGACTGCCCGGTCACGACCGCCGCCTGCACGAACTCGCGCGACCGCAGGCTCAGGAACTCGCCCCGCACCAGCCGCGCCACCGGCGGCCAGGAGACGATCGCGATCGCGACCACGATCGACTGGATCGACGGCCGGAAGATCGCGACGAGGACGACCGCGAAGACGAAGCTCGGGATCGTCTGGAAGAACTCGGTGAAGCGCATCACCGCGTCGTCAATCAGGCCGCCGTGATACCCCGCGACCGCGCCGAACGCGATCCCGAGCAGCACCGCGGCCAGCGTCGAGACGACGCCGACCATCAGCGAGACCCGCGCGCCGTAGACGATCCCCGCCAGCACGTCCCGCCCGAGCGTGTCGGTGCCGAGGAGCTGGTCGCCCTGGAACGGGTGCTGGAACGGCGTGCCCACCATGTCCCACGGGCTCGCCGGGAAGAGGAGAGGGGCGGCGAGGGAGGCAACGATCACGACGAGCAGCACCGCGAGCCCGACCACCGCGCCGCGGTTGCGGCTATAGCGGTTCCAAAAGTCGCTCACGGCGTTTCCTCCGGAAACGCCTGCCGCTCACCACGGGCGCTTGTGCCGCGCGCCGGCCTCATGACCCGACCTCGATCCGCGGGTCGACGAGGCTGTAGACGAGGTCGGTTACGAGATTGAACAGGATCACCATCACCGAGGTCAGCAGGAACACGCCGAGCAGCAGGCTGTAGTCGCGCTGGAGGAGGGCGTCGAAGGCGAGGCGGCCGATGCCCGGCCACGCGAACACGGTCTCGATCAGGATCGAGCCGCCGATGAGCTGCCCGGCCTGGATGCCGGCGAGCGTGATCACCGGCAGCACCGCGTTGCGCAGGATGTGGGCGCGGGTGATGCGCCCCGGCGGCAGCCCCTTCGCCCGCGCCGTCTTGACGAAATCGAGGCTCGCCACCTCCAGCATCGAGGCGCGGGTGATCCGCGCATAGGTCGCGACGTAGAACAGCGCCAGCGTCAGCGCCGGTAGGATCAGGTGCTTTCCCACATCCAGCGCGTAGGCGAATCCCCTGAGGTTCGCGCCGACCGAAATGTTGCCGAAGGCGGGCAGCCAGTTCAGCGTGATCGAGAACAGCAGGATGCCCATGAGGCCGGTCCAGAAGATCGGCGTCGCGTAGAAGGCGAGGGCGAGGACCGTGATCACGCTGTCCGTCCAGCGCCCTACCCTGCCCGCGGCGAGCACGCCGAGCAGGATGCCGAGGCCGAGCGCCACGACGTAGGCGGTCCCGGTCAGCAGCAGCGTGTTCGGCAGCCGGTCGAAGATCAGGCTCGCCACGGTGCGCCTCTGCCGGTAGCTGTAGCCCAAATCGAGCGTCGCGACCTGCTTCACGTAGATCGCGAGCTGCTCGTACATCGGCCGGTCGAGCCCGAACTCCTGGCGAAGCTGCTGCACGAACTTTTCATCAGCGGCGCCCGCCTCGCCGGCCATCACCGTCGCCGGGTCGCCCGGCGCCAGCCGGATCAGCACGAAATTGACGATCGCGATGCCGAGGATGACGACGATCGCCTTGCCGAGCCGGCGGAGGATGAAGCCGAAGCGGTTCATGCGTCTGCCTAGGCGCGTGTCGTTTCTTCTCCCTCTCCCGCTTGCGGGAGAGGGACGGGGTGAGGGCAAGTAGCCATAAGCTTCGTCGTCGGTCGGCCCTCACCCTCCCGCTGCGCGGGTCCCTCCCTCTCCCGCAAGCGGGAGAGGGGTAGGAAAGAGAGGGATAGGAAAGACAGTCGGCTCCCCGTCACTGCTGGATATACACCGCGTCGAAGCTTTCGTTGACGCCGATTCCGGTCGTTACGAAGTTCTTGAATTTCTTGTTGTAGAAGGTCGGGAACTCCATCTCCAGGAGCCACACGACCGGCTCGTCCTCGACCAGGATCTTCTGGGCCTCGGAATAGTATTTCTGCCGGTCGTCGCGGCTCGGCGCGGTCGCCGCCTTCTCGAACAGCTCGTCGACTTTGGGGTTCCGGTACTGGGCCGTGTTCGAGAACATCACGCCCTTGCGGATATTGGTGCTGACGTAGGAGCGGGCGACGCCGAGCGCCGGGTCGGCGTACTGGTACAGGTAGTTGAAGGTCGTGTCGTACTCGTGGTTCGAGTTCGCCTGATTGTAGCCGGCCACGTCGGTCGAGCGCAGCGTGACCTCGATGCCGACCTTCCCGAGCGCCTGCTTGCAGTACTCCGCGAGCTGCGTCCACAGCTCGCCGTAGGGCGTCGGGATCATCTCGATCTTGGCGCGCATCCCGTTCGCGCCCTTCTTGAGACCCATCTCGTCGAGCAGCGCCTCGGCCTTCTTCGGGTCGTAGCCGTAGTGCTTGACGTCCTTCTCGTAGAAGTTCGTCACCGAGTTGATCGGCCCGGTCGCCGGCCGGCCGAGGCCGAAGAAGATGTTCTTCTGGATGAAGTTCTTGTCGATCGCGTAGGTCATCGCCTGCCGGAACCGCTTGTCGTCCATCGGAGGCCGTGTGTTGTTGACCTCCAGCCACATCACCGGCGCGAAGAACTCGTACCCCTTGGTCGTCATCTCCAGGTGCGGCAGCGCCTTGAGGCGCGGCACGTCGACATAGGCGATGTCGACGAAGGACGAGGCGTCGACCTCCTGGTTCTCCAGCGCCGCCGCGCGCAGCGCCGCGTCGGGGATGATGCGGAAATAGATGTCGTCGAGATAGGGCTGGCCCGGCTTGAAGTAGCCGT
>DASWRT010000463.1:0-6887 GCA_036403035.1 Allostellaceae bacterium
CGTCGCTTGACGACGTTGCGATCACGACAGCGCCGAAGAGCTTGGCGAATTGAAGGGCGAAGATGGCCACGCCGCCGGTGCCTTGAACGAGGACGGCGTCGCCCGCCTTCACGCCGCCCTCCGCCAGCGCGGACCATGCGGTGACCGCGGCGATCGGCAACGTTGCCGCTTCGTTGTCGGTCAGGCTTTCCGGCGTCGCGACCGCGTCCTCGGCAGGCACGGCCACGTAGTCCTGCAGAACGCCATCGAGCGGGCCGCCCAGCGTCCTTTGTGTCCGCAGCTCCCTCGTGGGGGTGCCGGCGTGCCAACCCTGCGTGTAGATCGGAACGACCCGATCGCCGATTTTGAAGCGGCTCACGTCTTCGCCCGCCTCGACGACTTCACCCGCGCAATCCGATGACGGCACATAGGGAAGCGGCAGGGTCGGGAGGTAGGTTCCGGACAGGACAGCCAGATCCCGAAAGTTGAGACTCGCGGCGCGCACCCGAACGACGATCTCACCGCGGCGGGCACGGGGGATCGGACGGTCGACCACGTGCAGGTCGTCGAGCGAGAAGCTCCTGGCTTCCAAAGCCCGCATCTTTCCGGAGTCCATCGCTCTCACCCGCCCCGCGCCACCCTGAGTCCGATCGCCGCGAGCTGCCGTGCTCCCGCGCCGACCTGCATCGCCCGCGGCGAGGCGGCGTTGCCGTCGAGCGCCCGCTTGTAGACGCCCTGGATGATCGCGGCCATGCGGAAGATCGAGAAGGCGAGCCAGAACGGCCAGTCGGCGCCGGGATCGCGGCCGGTGCGCCGTGTGTAGGCGGCGACGTACTCCGCCTCGCTCGGGACGCCGGCGCCGGGTGTGGCGAGCAGATCGTCGCCGATGCCGCCGAGATCGGGCGGGATGCGCCAGATCATCGCGTTGAGCGCGAGGTCGGCGAGCGGCGCGCCGATCGTCGACAGCTCCCAGTCGAGCACCGCGACGACGCGGTTCTCGGTCGGGTGGTAGACGAGGTTGGGCAGGCGGAAATCGCCGTGCGCGATCGCGCTTGGCCCGCCTTCGTCCGCCGGCTGCTTCTCCGCGAGCCACGCCGCGAGAGCCTCCATGTCCGGCATCTCGTCGGTCTTCGCCGCCCGCCACTGCTCGGTCCAACGCTTCATCTGCCGCGCCACGTACCCGTCCGGCCGGCCGAACCCCTCCAGCCCCGCGGCGCGCCAATCGACGCCGTGCAGCCGCGCCAGCGCTTCGTTCATTGCGTCGAAGATCGCGGCGCGCTCGGCCGGGCTGCGCCGCTCCAGCCGCGGGTCGGGGAAGATCCGGCCCGGCACGTGCGCCATCACGTAGAACGGCGTGCCGATGATCGCCGCGTCCTCGCAGAGATGCAGCGCCCGCGGCACCGGCACGTCGGTGCCGGCGAGCGCCGCGATGACGCGGTACTCCCGCTCGACCTGATGCGCCGAAGGCAGCAGCTTCCCCGGCGGCTTCTTGCGCAGCACGTACCGCCCGGCCGGCGTCTCGATCAGGAAGGTCGGGTTCGACTGCCCGCCCTCGAACTGGCTGACCCGGAAGTCCCCGCCGAAGCCGGGCACGAACCGGTCGAGATAACGGCCGAGCGCGGCGACGTCGAATTCGTGCCCCGGTCGGATCGGCGTCGTCGGCGTCGTCGCGTCGTCGTCATTGGGCATGGCGGCGGCCTCGCTCACGCGATCGTCACGCCGCCGTCGACGACGATCGTCTGTCCGGTGATATAGCTCGCGGCCGACGAGGCGAGGAAGGCGGCGACGCCGCCGATCTCGTCCGGCGACCCGATCCGGCGCAGCGGCGTCTGCGCGTTGCGCCGCGCCACCGCCGCCTCGTCCTCCCACAGCGCGCGGGCGAACTCGGTCTTGATCAGCCCCGGCGCGATGCAGTTGATGCGGACGTTCTTCGGCCCCCACTCCAGCGCGAGGTTGCGGGCGAGCGCGAAGTCCGCCGCCTTCGAGATGCCGTAGGCGCCGATCATCTCGGTGCCGCGGATCCCCGCGATCGACGAGACGATGATCACCGTCCCGCTGCCGCGCTCCGCCATGCCGGGCATCGTCAGGTTGCACAGCCACAGGTTGCTCTTGACGTTCGACGACATGATCTTGTCGAACGCCTCGTCGGTGAGGGCGCCCAGCGGGCCGTAGACCGGGTTGACCGCCGCGTTGCACACGAGGCAGTCGATCCGTCCCCACGCCTTGAGCGTCTCCGCGACCAGCGCCTCGACCTCGGCCTTGCGCGCGATGTTGCAGGGGATGACGAGCGCCTCTCCGCCATTGCCGCGGATAGCCGCCGCCACCTCCTCGCACGCCTCCGCCTTGCGGCTGGAGACCACCACCTTCGCGCCCATCGCCGCCATCGTCTCGGCGATCGAGCGGCCGATGCCGCGGCTCGACCCGGTGACGATCGCGACCTGCCCGCCGAGGTCGAATGCGCTGCCGCCCTTCATCCCGCTGCTCCTCCGTCTAAGCGCTGCCCCGGCGCCTCCTAGGCGCTGCCTTCGGCGCGGGCCGCCGCCGCGGTGCGGCGCATGCCGGCGCCGATCGTCAGCGTCACCAGCCCCGCCCCGATCAGCGCCAGGCCGAGCACGACCAGCGCCATGTTGAGCGATCCGGTCGCGTCCTTGATGGCGCCGACGACATACGGCCCGACGAACCCGCCGACATTGCCCAGCGAGTTGATCAGCGCGATGCCGCCCGCCGCCGCCGTGCCGCTGAGGAACGCCGTCGGCAGCGTCCAGAACGGCGTCAGCGCCGCATAGATCCCCCAGATCGCGAAGGACAGCGCCACCATGCCGAGCACGTTCGACTGGATGTAGGCGGCCGCGATCATCCCCGCGCCGCCGATGAACCCGGCCAGCGCCACGTGCCAGATCCGCTCGCCCGTGCGGTCGGAATGGTAGCCCCACAGGATCATGCCGACGGCCGCGACGAGGTACGGAATCGCCGTCACGAACCCGACCTCGAAATTGCTGAGCCCGAACCCCTTGACGAGCTGCGGCAGCCAGAAGCCGATCCCGTACAGCCCGATCACGAGGCCGAAATAGACCAGGCTCAGCGCCAGCACGCGCGGGCTGGCGAGCGCCTTGCCGAGGCTGTAGCCGTGCGCCGACTGGATCGTCCGCTTCTCGCGCTCCATCGTCTGCACCAGCCACTCGCGCTCGTCCCGCGCCAGCCAGTGCGCGTCGGCCGGCCGGTCGGTCATGTAGAACAGCACGACGACGCCCACGATCACCGCCGGCAGCCCCTCGACGATGAACAGCCACTGCCAGCCGGACAGCCCGCCGACGCCGTCGAACCCGAGCAGCCAGCCCGAGAGCGGCGAGCCGAGCACGCTGGAGACCGGGATCGCGAAGATGAACCAGCCGAAGATCTTCGCTCGCTGCTCCGCCGGGAACCAGAACGAGATGTAGTAGATCATGCCGGGGAAGAACCCGGCCTCCGCGAGCCCGAGCAGGAAGCGCAGCGCGAGGAAGCTGGCCGGGCCGCTGATGAACGCCATGGCCGCCGAGATCAGCCCCCAGGTGATCATGATGCGGGCGATCCAGATGCGCGCCCCGACCTTCTCCAGGATGACGTTGCTCGGCACCTCGAACAGCAGGTACCCGAAGAAGAAGATGCCGGCGCCCCAGCCGAACAGGGTCGACGTGAACCCGAGTTCCTTGTTCATCGTCAGCGCCGCGAACCCGACATTCACGCGGTCGAGGAAGCTGATGAAGTAGAGCAGGCCGATGAACGGCAGCAGCCGCAGCGCGACCTTTCGGATCGTCTGCTGTTCGAGGGTCGACGTCATGGTGCCTCCCGTATGGTTCGTTCGTTGCCCGCCGCGCTCCCGGTCTGCGGGCGGCGCGGCGTCGTTGCAGAAGCGAGCATAAGCGACGCCAATGCGACGGAAAACATTTCCGTATCGTGGCGGCGGCGACGCCGCGCACTATCCCCCATCTCCCTCGCCCCGAGGGGAGAGGGAGAAATCGGGACGGGAGGCGCTACACCACGTGCGCCGGGGCGAGGCGGCAGGGGTCGGCCGCTTCGCCGCCGTTCTCGATCTGCACCGTCGCGTGCGCGATGCCGAAGCGGATGTGCAGCTCCTCCCCGACCCGCGCCAGGAACGCGTCGTCGATCTCGGCCGCCGGCCGCACGAGGTGCGCGGTCAGCGCCGTCTCGGTCGTGCTCATCCCCCAGATGTGCAGGTCGTGCACCTCGGTCACGCCGGGCAGCCGCGCGAGATAGGTCTCGACCGCGTCGCGGTCGATCCCCTCCGGCACCGCGTCGAGCGCGAGGTTGACCGACTCGCGCAGCAGCCGCCACGTCCCCACCGTGATCACCACGGCGACCAGCAGGCTCATCGCCGGGTCGATCCATTGCCGCCCGGTCAGCGCGATCCCCAGCCCGGCGAGGACGACCGCCAGCGACACCGCCGCGTCCGCCGCCATGTGCAGGAACGCGCCCCGGACGTTGACGTCGCCGTGCCGCCCCGCCGCGAACAGCCACGCCGTCGCCGCGTTGACCAGGATGCCGGCGCCGGCCACCGCCATCACGATCCCGCCCGCCGCCGGCTCCGGCTCGGCGAAGCGGCGGATCGCCTCCAGCAGGATCGCGCCGACCGCGATCAGCAGGATGACCGCGTTGGCCAGCGCCACCAGGATCGAGCTGCGCCGGAAGCCGTAGGTGCGGCGCGGCGTCGGCCGGCGCAGCGACAGCCACGCCCCGCCCCAGGCGAGCAGCAGCGACAGCACGTCGCCGAGATTGTGTCCGGCGTCCGCGAGCAGCGCCAGCGACCCCGAGAGGAACCCCGCCGCCCCCTCGACCGCGACGAAGCCGAGATTGAGCGCCGTGCCGATCGCGAACGCCCGCCCGTATCCGCCAACGCCGCCGCCAGCGCCGCTGATGCCGTGGTGATGGCCGTGCCCATGCCCATGATGCCTGCGCCCGCCGTGGCGGTGATCGTTCCCGTGGTGGTGGCCGCCGTTGCCGCCGTCGCCGTGGGCCATCCGTTCCTTCATCCGCCGTTGCCGCCGTTTCGATCCTCGCCTGATCCTGTGCATTCGGCGTGGCACATTCAAGCCGCCGCTATCTCCCCGGCCGGCGTTCGGGTATAGCGCGGCGCTCCGCGGCGGCGGCCGCGACGGCAGCGGCGGAGCGTGTGGCGACGGACGGAGCAGCTTCTTGACGGCGACGCCTTCTTACCGGTTGGTGATCTTCGACATGGACGGGACCCTGGCGGACTCCTTCCCCTGGTTCGCCTCGGTCTTCAACGAGGTCGCCGAGCGCTACCGGTTCAAGCGGATCGACGCCGCCGAGCGCGAGGCGCTCCGCGCCCTGGGCTCGCGGGAGATCCTGAGATATCTCGGCGTGCCCGCCTGGAAGCTGCCGCTGATCGCGCGGCACTTCCGGGCGCGCAAGACGGCGGATCTCCACCGCGTGACGCTGTTCGACGGCGTCGACCGCCTGCTGCGGCGCCTCTCCGCCGGAAATGGCGATAGCGGCGGCATCGTGACGGCGATCGTCAGCTCGGACACCGAGGCCAACGTCCGCCGCGTCCTCGGGCCGGAGAACGCCGCCCTGATCCGCTGGTACGGATGCAGCGCCTCGATCTTCGGCAAGCCCGCGAAGATCCGGCGCGTGCTGCGGCGGAGCGGCGTCGCGCCCGCCGACGCGATCCTGATCGGCGACGAGGTCCGCGACGCCGAGGCCGCCGCGCGGACCGGGATCGCCTTCGGCGCGGTCTCCTGGGGCTACGCCAAGCCGGAGGCGCTGGCCGCCCACGCCCCGCTGAAGCTCTTCGCCACCCACGACGAGATCGCCGACTTCCTCGCCTGACGCCGTCCCGGCCGCGGGACGAACGGCTAGGACACGCCGTGAAGCCACCGATAATTTCCTCTCCCCCTGTGGGCCCGTTGCGAAACTCCCTCTCCCGCTTGCGGGAGAGGGTCGGGGTGAGGGCCGACAGCGGCCGATCGCCATCATAAGTTGCTGAGAAAAAAGGAACTTCCCCTCACCCTATCCCTCTCCCGCATGCGGGAGAGGGGACCCGCGGGACCGGCAAGCGCATTTTGCATCAGGCCCGCAAGGGGCGAGGGGACGCTACGCCGCTCTCAAGCAATCGCTCCGCATCACCGGCCAACCCCGATTGCGGCTGGTCCGCCGCGGGCGTAGTCTCCCGGCAGCCGCCCTCCGCCCCCTGGACCGACGCGTCCCCTCGGCGGCGCGCGGCGCTCAATCCCCTCGGCAGGCGCAGCACGTTCGTCTCTCGCCCAGGAGGACGGATCATGGCCATCGCACTCACTCTCCGGCAGTATCTGGCGGATCGCGGCGTCGAGTACGATTTGATGCCGCACGAGTTCACCCAGACCTCCATGCGCACCGCGGAGGCAAGCCACGTGCCGGGGGACAGCCTCGCCAAGGCGGTCCTGCTGAAGCGGGACGGCGGCGGCTATCTTCTCGCCGTCCTGCCGGCGTCGTGCCATCTCCGCATAGACGAGCTGATGGCGCAGGTCGACCGGTCCGTCGAGCTGGCCTCCGAGCGGGAGGTCGAGACGCTGTTCGGCGACTGCGTCCGCGGCGCGGTGCCGCCGATCGGCGCGGCCTACGGCGTGGACATGATCGTCGACGACGGCATCGCCGGGCGCCCCGACATCTGGTTCGAGGCCGGCGACCACGCGACGCTGATCCACATGACCGGCGACCAGTTCGCCCGCCTCACTGCCGGGATGCCGCACGGCCAGTTCAGCCGCCACGACTGACCCGCCGCCCGTTCACCGCCCTCTCCCCTCGCGGGAGAGGGAGGGGACCCGGCCGCAGGCCGGGGAGGGTGAGGGGGCAGCCGCACGAAAACAGCAGCGTAGGGGCGGCCGGCGCAGCTAACGCGGCGTCCTGAACCGCAC
>DASWRT010000464.1:0-29085 GCA_036403035.1 Allostellaceae bacterium
CCAGCGGCCGACGCCGTCGAGCAGCAGCGCGGTCGGACGCCGGATGATCCGCCGGCCGATCGCCAGCACCGTGATGACGACGAGCAGCGCCGCCAGCGCGATCAGGCCGAAGCCGCGCCACAGCGCGCGGTCGAGGTCGGCAGTCAGCGCCGGCCTGTAGAATCCGACGCTGGTGAAGATGCCGACCGGCGGCACCGTCGCCGGAACGAAACCGATCAGCCGGTCCTTGCCGTCGTAGCCCGGCACCACGGCGTTGCCGGGCGCCGGCGCGTTGACGTTCGGCATCGCGCCCGGCAGGAACTGCTTGCCCGACCATTGGTCGTGGTCGGGATAGCGCGCGAGCGTGGTGCCGGCACGGTCGGCGATGATGATCGTGCTGTCCGGCGGCCGTTTGAGGTCGGCGAGATGGCGGCCGAGCCAGTCGAGGTCGAGGCTGACCGTAACGACGCCGTGCACGTCAGCGCTGTCCCTGCTTCGGATCGGATACGCGAAAGGAAGATAGCCGCGGCCGGAAATCGGTCCGCGAGTATAGCGGCCGGTGACGAATTCGCCCGTGCGAAGCGCCTCCGCGACCTCCGGCGGCGTCTGGACGTCATAAGGCGGGACGGCGATGCTGGTGCATTCGAGACGGCCGCTCGAATCATAGAGGCCGATGTCCTTGAACGATCCCAGCGTGTTGCGGATTTCCGCGAGGCTCCGGGAGCAGTCGGGATTGGTGGCTTGGATGCCGCGGTGGCTCGCGACCGCCGCCGCGAGCTGGCGTGCGCCGTTGACGATGCTGAGCATGTCGGCATTGACCAGCTCGGCTTGGTGGAGCGCGCCGGACGCGATCTGCCGCTCGCGCTCGGCCCGGAGGTCGAACTCGTTGTACACCTGGATCGCGACGGCCGGCACGAGGCCGAGCAGCACGAGCAGGAGCAGGCGTAGCATCAGGGTCATGCGCTTGCTCTGCTTTCCGGGGATGTCCCGACGCCGTCTTTATACGCACCCTCGGTATAATTCGGCGACAAGTTCGTGCGCAAAACTGCCCTACCCCGTGTACGGCGTCGTCGTGCCGGGGGCAACGGGATCGGCGGGCGTTGCGGCCTGAATCGCCCGCCAGACCGCCACCGCCTGACGGGTCTCGGCGACATCGTGCACGCGGAGGATCTGCACGCCCTGCGCCAGCCCCTGAAGCGCACCGGCCAGCGAGCCCGGAACACGCGCTTTCGGCGGCATGTCGCGGTCGAGCCGGCCGATGAATGACTTGCGCGACAAGCCGAGCAGCACGCCGCAACCGAAGCCGTGGAACAACGGCAGGTGCGACAGCACCTCCAAATTGTGGATCGCCAGCTTGGCAAAGCCGATGCCGGGATCGACAACGATCCGGTCGCGCGCGATCCCCGCCGCGATGCACGCGTCGAGCCGTTCCGCCAACTCGTCATAGACCACCAGCGCTGCCGGCGCATCGTACGACGTCATCGACGGCGACAGCATCGTCGCCGGGTTGCCGCGCATGTGCATCAGGACGATCCCGGCGTCGCACGAAGCGGCGGCGGCAATGCTGTCCGGATCGGCGGCAAGCGCGCTGACGTCGTTGATGATCCGCGCCCCGGCGGCGACGGCAGCCCTCATCACCGGCGCGTGCCGGGTGTCGACGGAGACGACCGCGCCGGCTTCGGCCAGCGCGCGGATCACCGGCTCGATCCGCCGGATCTCCTCCTCCGGTGCGACCGGCGTCGCGCCGGGGCGCGTCGACTCGCCGCCAATATCGAGGATGTGCGCGCCGGCCTCCAGCAGCGCGCGGCCGTGCTCGACGGCGCGTCCGGCGTCCAGCCAGTAGCCGCCGTCCGAGAAGCTGTCCGGGGTGACGTTGACGATGCCCATCAGCAGCGGCCCGGTCCGTCCGTCGAGCGACAGGCCGGCCCAGGGCGCCCGTGCCGCGGACAGGCGGCCGAGCGCGCCCTGAACCGCCTCCTCCAAGTCGCCGCCGCGGCGCCGTGCCGCTTCCCGGATCGCGGCGATCGTGCCGACCGCCGATACGGCGCCGCCGCTCCCCTCCCCGTCCGGATGCCGCCGCGCGGCAAGCTCGACCAGCGTGAAGGCGAGCGGACCGCCGGCCAGGGGCATGGCCGAGCCGGCTTCGACGGCGGCCTGCGCCGCGGCATCGTCGCTCATGAGACCGAGCGGCCTCAGGCGGAGCGCGGACGGAGTCGTGCAGTCGAGCACCGTTTCGACCGCCGAAGCCGGCCCGGAAACGACGGAGCCCCGCATCGAGGCGGGGCTCCGGTTTCCTTCGGTGCCGGCCGGAGAAGGGCCGGACACCATGCTCAAGCGCCGGGTTGCGGCTCGGGCTCCAGCCCGCCCGCCGGCTTGTCGCGGCCGGACGGCGGCACCGAGGAGCGGCGGCCGGTCGCCGCGCGCGTCGGATCCTCCATCGCCGGGCCGGTGTCGCGCACGATGCGTTCGCCCCGGATGATGCGGCGGATCTCGTCGACCGCCAGCGTCTCGAACTCGAGGAGACCCTTGGCGAGCGCGTGCAACTCGTCGAGATGACCTTCCAGAACGTCCCGCGCCGTCTGCTCGCCACCCTCGACGATGCGGCGGATCTCCTCGTCGATCACCTTCGCCGTCGCGTCGGAGACGTTCTTGCGCTGCGTCACGGAGTGGCCGAGGAAGACCTCCTCCTCGTTGTCGCTGTAGCGCAGCGGCCCAAGCTTCTCGCTGAAGCCGAACTCAGTGACCATGCGCCGCGCGAGGCTGGTGGCGCGCCGGATGTCGTCCGAGGCGCCGGTCGTCACCTTGTTCGGCCCGAAGATCAGCTCCTCGGCGACACGGCCGCCGAAGAGGCTGCCGATCATCGCCTCGATCTCCATCTTCGTCTGGCTGTACTTGTCGCGCTCCGGCAGGAACATCGTCACGCCGAGGGCGCGGCCGCGGGGGATGATCGTAACCTTGTGCAGCGGCTCGTGCCCTTCGATGTAGAGCATGCAGAGGGCATGGCCCGCCTCGTGATAGGCGGTGAGCTTCTTCTCCTCCTCGGTCATCACCATCGAACGCCGCTCGGCGCCCATCATGACCTTGTCCTTGGCCTGCTCGAACTCGTTCATCGAGACCGAGCGCTTGCCCTTGCGCGCCGCCATCAGCGCCGCCTCGTTGACGAGGTTGGCGAGATCGGCGCCGGAGAAGCCCGGCGTGCCGCGCGCGATGATGCGGGCGTCGACGTCGGACGCCAGCGGCACCTTGCGCATGTGGACCTTGAGGATCTTCTCGCGGCCGACGACGTCCGGGTTCGGCACGACGACCTGCCGGTCGAAGCGTCCGGGGCGGAGCAGCGCCGGGTCGAGCACGTCCGGACGGTTCGTCGCGGCGATCAGGATCACGCCCTCGTTCGCCTCGAACCCGTCCATCTCGACGAGCAGCTGGTTCAGGGTCTGCTCGCGCTCGTCGTTGCCGCCGCCGAGGCCGGCGCCGCGATGGCGGCCGACCGCGTCGATCTCGTCGATGAAGATGATGCAGGGAGCGTTCTTCTTGCCCTGCTCGAACATGTCGCGGACGCGGCTGGCGCCGACGCCGACGAACATCTCGACGAAGTCGGAGCCAGAGATCGTGAAGAACGGCACGTTCGCTTCGCCGGCGATGGCGCGGGCGAGCAGCGTCTTACCGGTGCCGGGAGGGCCGACCAGCAGCACGCCCTTCGGGATCTTGCCGCCGAGGCGCTGGAATTTCTGCGGGTCCTTCAGGTACTCGACGATCTCCTCAAGCTCCTGCTTCGCCTCGTCGATGCCGGCGACGTCGTCGAAGGTAATGCGCCCGACCTTCTCGGTAAGCAGCCGCGCGCGGCTCTTGCCGAAGCCCATCGCCCGGCCGCCGCCGCCCTGCATCTGGCGCATGAAGAAGATCCAGACGCCGATCAGGAGCAGCATCGGGAACCAGGAGATCAGGATGCCGAACAGCGACGGCACGTTCTCCTCGACCGGCGCCGCGGTGATGCGCACACCCTTGTCGGTGAGTCGGCTGACGAGGTTCGGATCGTTCGGGGTGTACGTCGTAAAGGCACGGCCATCGGTGAAGTGGCCGCTGACGTTGTTCCCCTGGATGGTCACGTCGGCGACCTGCCCGCGGTTCACGTCCGACAGGAAGTCGGAGAAAGCGAGGCTCGCCTGCGGTCCGCGGGTCGACGAGCTCTGGAACAAGTTGAAGAGCGCGACCAGCAGCAGCCCGATGATGATCCAGAGGGCGAGATTCTTACCGAAATTGTTCACGGTCCAGGCCTTTCATTCGCGTGCACGGGCACGTCCGTCATTCCCTCTGCTACCACCACCACGTATCGCCTGCGGTCGCACCGCGCCGCCAACTTAAGAACAAATAAGATGCGCTGCGTTCTAAACAACTGTAAAGCCCGCACCGGTCAGCGATCGACCGGGGTGAAACACTAACGTCGCGCAGAACGTTTCTCCTCCGGGCATTCCGGGCTCGCCGTCGCGACGCCAGCCGAGGTGCGGCACGGCGAGCAGGCATCCCGCTCTATCCCGCAGCGCCGGAAGGGCCGGGCGCGCCGGACCGGGCACCGCGCGCCGCAGCGCTGCCGGCATGATCTCCGAGATCTCGGCGCCGAGCGCGCCGACCGTCAGGCCTGCCGGCGCCGACGGCAGCGCCCTCGCGCGAAACCGGCCGTCCCACGACGCCGCTGCGCCGCCCGGCGGCAGTGCGACCGGCGGCGCGAGCGCAGCCGGCTCCCGACAGACCAGGACACGGCCGCGCCAGCCGACGACGCGGCAGCGCGAAAGCGTCCGGCCACGGCCGAACCCGGCGAGAGCGGCGCCAGTGCGCAGCACGGCGGCGAGACGTTCGAGTCCGTCGAGGCGGGGCATGTAGGTGCCGCCGCCGACAGCGACAAGAACCCGTGCGAGCAGCCGCATCGCGACCTCGTCCGCCGCCGCGGCGAAGGGAGCGGGGTCGAGGAGCGCGTGGCCGGCGGGATGAATCACGACGGCCCGTGCGGCCAGCGCGGCGATTTCGGCCTCGACGACGGCTCGGACCCGCCGCAGATGCAGCGCCGCATCGGCGATCCGGCCGGCGGAGAGGCCGAGCGCGTCGAGCACCGGCTGCGCCTTACGAAGCCGCACCCGCGCATAGGCCGGGTTGCGGTTGCTCGGATCCTCGATCCAGGGCTGTCCCTCGCGGTCGAGCGTCGCGGCGAGTCGCGCCCGCGGGACGTCGAGAAGCGGCCGCAGCAGCCGGCATGCGCCGAGATCGGCGACCGGCGCCATTGCGGCGAGGCCATCGAGGCCGCTGCCGCGCGCGAGGCGAAGCAAAAAGGTCTCGGCCTGATCCTCGCGATGGTGGGCGGTGCAGAGATGCAGGCAGCCGGCTTCTCTGCACCACTCGGCGAGCAGCGCATAGCGCGCCGCCCGCGCCGCCGCCTGGAGACCTCCGCGACGCGACGGAAAGGGGACGGGCGCGGCAAGCGTGCGGTGCGCGATGCCGCGCGCGACGAGCCAGGAGGCGACCTGCCGCGCCTCGCCGGCAGCTTCGGGCCGCAGCCCGTGATCGACAGTGAGCGCGACGACGTCGCCGCCGCGCGCTCGCGCCCAACGCGCCAGCAGCAGGGTCATTGCGAGACTGTCGGCGCCGCCGGAAATCGCAGCGGCAACAAGCGGCGCCGTCTCGAACGGCCCGAGCCGAGCCATGAGCGCGGCAAAGGCGTCGTCGTCAAGGGGCGCCGACGCGTCCGCCGACGCCGCCGAAGGCGAAAGATCCGGTATGTCCGGTTCGCGGATCAGGAGCAGCCGAGACGCTGCTTTTCTCGCGCGGCCCGCTCCTTCACGTTCCCCGAGGCGTTCGGGAAGTCGCGCGCGAGTTGCACGAAGGTGACGCAGGCCTCGTTCTTCTGCCCGAGATTGCCGAGCGCCATGCCGAGCTTGAGCAGGCTGTCGGCGCCCTTCCCGCTCTGCGGGTATTTCTTGTAGCCCTCGGCGAAGGTGACGGCTGCGTTGTTGAAATCGCCGCGGACGTAATAGGTCTCGCCAAGCCAGTACTGAGCATTGCCGGCGAGCGGGTCGTTCGGGTAGCGCTGGACGAAGGCGCGCAGCGACTGTTCGGCGGCCGGGTAGTCGGCCTGACGCAGCAGGCCGAACGCATGGTTGTACTGGTCCTGGGCAGTGCCGCCCTGGAGACCGCCCGGCGGAGCGGAGGACGCGGGCGCGGCTGCCGCAGGCGGCGTCCGAGCCGACGCCATAGCGGTCGGCGGAGAAGCCTGGGCGGAGCCGGCGGGCACCTGCCCGAGCGTGCCGCTCTGGCTGGGCGGGGATCCGGGGTTCGCACCGGCGCCCGCGGGACGGACCGGCGGGGCGGCGGCGGCGGCCATTGCCGTCGCAGCGGGAGCAACCGCAGCGGCTGCGGCGGCATCCCCCGCCGGACCGCGCTGCTCAAGCGCGGTCAGGCGCATGTCGATGTCGCTGACCAGCTTGTCGAAACGGCGGCGCAGCTGATCGACGTTGTTGTTGGCTTCCTCGATCTGGCCGGTGATGCCGCGCATCTGCTCTTCGATCTGGTCCATGCGCAGCTCGGCATTGACCGCATTGCCGGAATCCGCTGGCGAAACCGGCACGGGCGCACCGCCCGTGCCGCTGCGGTAGACCTGCCGCTGCAGCATGTTCATGTCGCGCTCGATCCGGTCGAGCCGGTCGAGAAGCGGGCGGACGTCGCGATCCTGGGCGCCGGCAGGCATCGCAAGCGCGGGCACCATCAGCCCGGCGATGATAAAAGAAACGAGCAGTCGCATCGAGAAACAAGCCTTCCACTGGCTGGGGCGGCGTTGCGCGCCGCGGCCCGCACCGCGGCGCGCGGACCGGCCCATGCAGCCGAAGCGTAACTGGCGAATCGGACAAAAAAAGGGCGCCTGCCCAAGGCCCGCGGACAACCGCGGGATCAGGCAGGCGCTCCTGTCGAGGCGCAGTAGCGTCGTGATCAGTTCACGACGGTGACGGCGCGGCGGTTCTGGGCCCAGGCCGACTCGTTCGAGCCGACCACGGCCGGACGCTCCTTGCCGTAGGAGATCGTCGAGACGCGGTTCGCCGGGATGCCGAGCGCGACCAGGACGTTCTTCGCGGCGGTGGCGCGACGCTCGCCGAGGGCGAGGTTGTACTCGCGCGTGCCGCGCTCGTCGCAATGCCCCTCAACCGTGACCGTCACGTTCGGGTATTTCTTCAGCCAATCGGCCTGGCGCTCCAGGGTGCTGCGCGCCTCTCCCTTGATATCGCTCTTGTCGAGATCGAAGAAGACGCGGTCGCCGACGTTCGCAGCGAGATCCTGCTGCGAGCCGGGGCGCGGGCCCGATGGCGCGGTCGCCGTCGTCGCCGGCGTCACGGTGGCGTTGCCGCCCGTGTTGGCCGCGTTGTCCGGAGTGCTTTCGCAAGCGGCCAGCAGCGCGACACCCGCCAGGAGGCCCAGAACTTTCAAACGCATTTTGTACTCCCTCAGAGAACCTGGGATTGAGAACCGAACGTACCGCTTTGTCCCTCGCTGCCCCCCGCAGCGGTGGTTGGCCCGAGCCGTCCAAGGCACGATCCATCCGACGGTTGCAAAACGGCCGCGAATATATCGCGATTCGATCATGAATCAAGGGGAAACAAGTAAAAATCCTAGGGAATCAGCGGCGACCATGCAGGATCGGAAGCGTCTTGCGGCGTGATGACTTCGCGCTCGTTGTATCCGGTCAGGTCGATCGAATAGAGCTTGGTGCCGCCGCCACGGCCCTGGGCGTCCGAGGGGCCGCCCTTGAAGTACATCAGGACGCGGCCGTTCGGCGCCCAAGTCGGTCCTTCGACAAGGAATCCCTGGGTCAGCAGCCGCTCGCCGGAGCCGTCGGGACGGATCACGCCGATGAAGAACTGGCCGCCCTCGATCTTGGTAAAGGAAATGAGATCGCCGCGCGGCGACCACACCGGCGTACTGTAATTTCCTTTGCCGAAGCTGATCCTCTTCACGTCGCTGCCGTCGGCGTTCATCACGTAGATCTGCTGCGAGCCGCCGCGGTCGGAGTTGAAGACGATCTGCTTGCCGTCCGGCGAGTAGCAGGGCGAGGTGTCGATCGCTGGGTTGTTGGTGAGCCGCTGCGCCTGCCGGGTGCGGAGATCCATCGAGTAGATCTCGCTGTTGCCGTCGACGGCGAGGCTCATGATCACCTTGTTGCCGTCTGGCGAGAAGCGCGGCGCGAAGGTCATGCCGGGGAAGTCGCCGAGCAGCTCCTGCTGTCCGGTGTCGATGTTGAAGAGATACACCCGCGGCGTGTTGCCCCGTCCGTAGGAGAGATAGGTGATCTCCTGCGTCGTCGGCGAGAAGCGCGGCGTCAGCACCAGCGACCGCCCGTCGGTCAGGAAGCGGTGGTTGGCGCCGTCCTGGTCCATGATCGCGAGTCGCTTGATCCGCCGGTCGGCCGGGCCGCTCTCGGAGATGTAGACGATGCGCGTGTCGAAGTAGCCTTCCTCGCCGGTGATCCGCTTGTAGATCGCGTCGGCGATGATGTGCGCGATGCGGCGCCAGTTCTGCGTCGTCGTCGTGTAGCCGAAGCCGGTGAGCTGCTGCTCGGCGACGACGTCCCACAGCCGGAACTCGACACGCAGCCGTCCGTCCGGCTGCATCGCGCTCGTCCCGGTGACGAGCCCCTGCGCGTTGATCATGCGCCAATCGCCGAAGCGCGGCTGCGCCTTCATCTGCGCGACGTTCTCGATGAAGGCGCGCTGATCCAGCGGTTGGAAAAGACCCGACCGCTCCAGGTCGGCGGATACCACGCCGGCGATGTCGCGGCCCATCTGCTGGTCGTTGCCGCCGGTGCCGACGAAATCGGGAATGGCGATGGGCACGGGCTGCACCCGGCCCCGCGTCACGTCGATCTCAAGCGCGGCGGACGCACCGTGCGGCAATGCCGAGACGCCTGCCAGCGCAAGGCTCACGGCCAGCAGGAGCCGGCGCGTGGGAGCAAAGATGCTCGGTGTCATAGCAGATCCTTCGGATTGAAATTGAAGGTGAAGTTTTTCCATTGCTCGTACTTGTTCAGCGGCAGCTTGAGCGGCGAGCAGTGCGGATTCTTGACCGCGCGCACGGCGCTGTCGGCCGCGGCGCGGAAGAAGCCGTCGGCGGCGTACCGCACCATGTCGACGATCCGCGCGTCCTCGACCGTCCCGTCGGGACGCATGAAGACGCTGAGCTTGATCACCAGATCCTTCGCGTCCTTCGCGCCGACCGGCGGGTTCCAGCACTCGGCGATCTGCGCCGCCACCAGATCCTTCTCGCTCGCCGACAGCTCGGAGCCGAGCGGCGCGTTGAGCGGTTGCGCCGAAGGCTGCGCCGGCGCGGCGGACGCCGTCTTGGTCGGCTTGTCCGGCGGTGTCTGCTGCGGCGCGGTCTTCTGGCGCGTCAGGTTCTTCAGCAGGGCGTCGAAGTCGGCCTGCTGCGTCTTCTGCGGCTGCTCCTGCTTCGGCGGTTCGGCCTTCTGCTCCTTCGGCGGCTCGGGCTTCGGCTTCGGCTTGGCCTCGGGCGGCTTCGGATCCGGCAGCTTGGGCGGCTCGGGTTTCGGCGGCTCGGGCTTGGGTTCCGGCGGCTTGGGCTCGGGCGGCTTGGGTTCCGGCGGAGGCGGCGGCGGAGGCTCGGGCTTCGGCTCGGGCGGCTTAGGCGGCTCCGGCTTGGGCTCCGGCGGCTTGGGCGCAGGGGGTGGCGGAGGCGGCGGTGGGGCCGGCGTCGGCTTCGGCGGCTCCGGCTTCGGGGTCGGCGGCGCGGGCGGCGCCGGCTCGGCATCGGGCTTCGCGTCGGGGCGCGGCCGGTCCTGCGCCAACTTGGTCGCCCGCGTCTCCGGGGCGATGTTGACGAGCTGGACCACGATCGGCATATCCTCCGGCGGCTTCTCCTTGAAGAGCTGCGGTAGCCCGGTGAAGACGAGCACCACCACCAGCAGGTGAAAGGCTGCCGAGAAAATGTACGCGGCCCGCGACAACTCGTTCACGGATCGAGCCTCGTTCCAAGCGGTCAGCGCTGGCCGGTCTGGCGACGGCGCTCGCCGGGCATCTCGGCGATCAGCGAGACCTTGCTGAAACCGGCGGCGCTCACCTGCCCCATCACCTCCAGCACGCGGCCGTAATTGATCGCGCGGTCGCCGCGGACGTAGATGCTGGCCTGCGGGTTGTTCTGCGTGATCGCCTGGAGGCGCGGCACGAGCTGCTCGTTCGCCACCTCCGTCTCCTGCAGGTAGATCTTGCCCTCGGCGTTCACCGTGATGACGAGCGGTTCCTTCTGCTCGTTGATCGCCGGCGCCTGCGTCTGCGGCAGGTCGACCGGCACGCCGACCGTGAGCAGCGGCGCCGCGATCATGAAGACGATCAGCAGCACCAGCATCACGTCGACGAGCGGCGTGACGTTGATGTCCGCCATCGGACGGTAGTTGCCCCGCCGGCCGCCGCTGCCGCTGCCGCGTCCGCTGATGATGCCCCCGGCCATCGCCTTACGCCTTCTCGTCGAGCTGACGGGAGAGGATCGCGCTGAACTCGCTGGAGAAGGCTTCGAGGCGGCCCGCGTAGCGCCCGAAATCCGTCGCCAGCTTGTTGTAGCCGATCACCGCCGGGATCGCCGCGACGAGCCCGAGCGCGGTTGCGAACAGCGCCTCGGCGATACCCGGCGCGACGACGGCGAGGCTGGTGTTCTTCGACGCGGCGATCGATTCGAAGCTGTTCATGATGCCCCACACCGTGCCGAACAGCCCGACGAAGGGCGCGGTCGAGCCGACGGTCGCGAGATAAGCCATGAAACGCTCCAGCCGCTCCATCTCGCGGCCGACGGTGACGTTCATCACCCGCTCGATGCGATCCTGAAGGCTCGCCCGCAGGTTCGAGCTGCCGATCAGGCCCTTGGCGGCGCTGCGCCGCCATTCGCGCATCGCGGCGGCGAAGATCGCCGACATCGGATCGGGCGGGCGGTTGCCCACGCGCTCGTAGAGGTCGTCGAGCGAGCCGCCGGACCAGAAGCTCTCCTCGAACGCGGCGGCGTCCCGCTTCAGCCGCCGCAGGCGCATCACCTTGTCGAAGATGACCGCCCACGACCAGAACGAGGCAAGCAGCAGCAGGAGCATCACGCACTTGACGATGATGTCCGCCTGCAGGAACAGCCCGAGGATCGAGAGATCGTGGGGCACAGCGGTCCCGCCGAGCGCGACCTGATCGACAACGTTACCTTGCATGGCTGGTGAGCACCGGACAGGAGGAGTTCAGGGAATTTTGGGTGAGGGTGACTGGCAGGGCGATGCCGACAAACGAGACACGGCCTCCGCAATGACCGGCGGAAGCCGCGCCGGGCGGCCGTCGCGACCGATGCAGGCGACCAAGACGCGAAGCACGACGAGCGGGACGCCGACGCCGGAGCCGGCGCGGCGGATCGTCTGCACCGCGTCGAGGGAGGCGCCGCGGACCTCGACGAGCCGCGTCTCGACCTCCAGCTCGTCGTCGAGCCGCGCCGACAGGCGGTAGTCGGCGTTGCAGCGACGGACGGCGAAGCCGAGCCCGGTCTCAGCCCGCAGCCTCTCCTGCTCGATGCCGATAAGGCGCAGCATCTCGGTGCGCGCCCGTTCGGCAAACTTCAGGTAGTTCGCGTAATAGACGATGCCGGCGGCGTCGGTGTCTTCGTAGTAGACCCTGGTTAAAAAATAATGAGCGCCGTCCCGGATCTCGCCTGAACGCGGCGGAACCGGCGAGGTCGTCCGCTGCGACATTGCGGCGGCGGGCTTCACGATCCCGGTCATGGCTCCCCTGCCCCGTCATCGTCGCCGTCGTTGGCGGCCGGCGAGCGGCCCAGAAGATCGAGCTGCGCCTGCACCGAAGCCGCCGGCAAGACGGCGGCGTGCGGGATCGGCAGACCGAGATAGGCGTAAGCCTGCGCCGTCAGCATCCGGCCGCGCGGCGTGCGCTGCACGAAGCCCTGCTGCATCAGATACGGCTCGATCACCTCCTCGACGACGTCGCGCTGGTCGGCGAGCGCCGCCGCGACCGTCTCGACGCCGACAGGGCCGCCGCCGTATTTCTCGGCGATGCAGGCGAGGTAGCGGCGATCCATCGCATCGAAGCCGTTGGCGTCGACCTCCAGCCGGTTGAGCGCGCGGTCGGCGGCGCGGGTGTCGATCACGTCGACGCCGTCGACGGCCGCGAAGTCGCGCACCCGGCGCAACAAGCGGCCGGCGATGCGCGGCGTACCGCGGGAGCGGCGGGCGATCTCCATCGCGCCGTCGCGGGTCAGGTTCATGCCGAGGAGACGGGCGCCGCGGCCGACGATCAGCTCCAGCTCCTCCGGCTCGTAGAAGACGAGGCGGAGCGGGATGCCGAAGCGCTCGCGCAGCGGCCGCGTGATCAGCCCCGAGCGCGTCGTCGCGCCGACCAGCGTGAAGGGCGGCAGGTCGATCCGCACCGAGCGCGCCGCGGGCCCTTCGCCGATGATCAGGTCGAGCTGGAAATCCTCCATCGCCGGATAGAGGATCTCCTCGACCGCGGGCATCAGCCGGTGGATCTCGTCGACGAACAGCACGTCGTGCGGCTGCAGGTTCGTGAGCAGCGCAGCGAGATCCCCGGCGCGGGCGATCACCGGACCCGACGTGGCGCGGAAGCCGACGCCCATCTCGCGGGCGACGATCTGCGCCAGCGTCGTCTTGCCGAGACCCGGCGGGCCGAACAGCAGCACGTGGTCTAGGGCCTCGCCGCGCGAGCGCGCCGCCTCGATGAAGACGCTCAGGTTCGCGCGCACGTGCCGCTGCCCGACGAAGTCGTCGAGCGAGACCGGACGCAGCGAGGTCTCCGGCCCGTCGCCCGGCGCACGCTGTCCGTCGATGAGACGCGGATCGGTCACCGGGCCGCCGCCGCCGTCGCCGGTCATCGCGCCAGCTCCTTGAGCCCGGCGCGGATCAGCCCATCGAGCGTCGCCGCGTCGCCGAGCTGCCGCGACGCTGCGCCGACCGCCTGCATCGCCTCAAGCCGGCGGTAGCCGAGATTGACGAGCGCCGACACCGCGTCGGCGCCGGCGCCTGCCGGGAGACCGGTTTCGACCGGCGCGGACGCGGCGACAGCGGTCGTCGGCACGCCGTTAACGGTCGCCGTTCCGGCGGAGAGGCTGAGTCCGGCGACCTTTTCGCGCAGCTCGTTGGCGATCCGCGCCGCGAGCCGCGGCCCGACGCCCTCGGCCTGCGCCAGCGCCGCCTTGTCCTGCGCGAGGATCGCCTGGAGCAGCGTATCCGGCGGCAGCGCGCCGAGGATCGCCAGCGCGAGCTTGGCGCCGACGCCCTGCACCGTCGTCAGCAGCCGGAACCAGCCCCGCTCCACCTCGTCGATGAAGCCGTAGAGATGGATGTGGTCTTCGCGGACATGCGTCTCGACAACGAGCTTCACCGCCTCTCCGGCGCCGGGAAGCTGCCGCGCGGTGCGCGCCGAGCAGAAGACGAGGTAGCCCACCCCGCCGACATCGACGACGACGGTACCGTCAGTGCCGGCGGTGCGGTCGAGCGTGCCGCGCAGCGCCGCGATCATGGCCGGCCCTCCGCGAGCGCGGCATCGATAGCCGCGAGCACGCCCTCGATATTCTCGATCACGTCATTGTTCCAGAAACGCAGGATGCGAAAACCTGCTTGGGCAAGGACTTTGGAGCGGCGTTCGTCAGCCGCGCTGTTGGCGTGCTGGCCGCCGTCGAGTTCGACGATCAGCTGATGCTCATGCGAGACGAAATCAGCGACGAAGCCGAGAATCGGCTCCTGGCGGCGGAATTTAACGCCGTCGAGCTGATGGGCGCGAAGGTGTCTCCAGAGCAGCGCTTCGCAGTCGGTCTGGTTCTGGCGGGCGAAGGCGGTCTGGTCTGGAGAAGGTTTTCGCTTCGCCAATCGGGCCAAATCGCTTTCACCTCGCGGTGCTCTCCCTGTCCGCTCGGGGAGAGGGACGGGGTGAGGGGGATCCACGTCAGCCGACAGTGCACCGAGCCCCCTCACCTTCCCGCTGACGCGGGCCCCTCCCTCTCCCCGAGGGGAGAGGAAATTGCCGTGCTGCTGCGGCAATCGCCCCCCCTCCCACACCCGCCGCGTCGCGGCGTGGTGGGCGTGGCAGATCGCGACGGCGAGGGCGTCGGCGGCGTCGGCCCTGCTCTCTTCCAGGTCGCAGTTCGGCAGCAGGCGCCGCACCATCATCCCGACCTGGACCTTGTCGGCATGACCGGCGCCGACTACCGATTTCTTGATCAGGTTCGCCGAATACTCGGCGACTGGGATCCCGCGCTCGGCCGGCGCGAGCAGGACGACGCCGCGGGCGACCCCGAGCTTCAGCGTCGAGGCCGGGTTCTTATTGACGAAGGTCTCCTCGACCGCGGCCTCGGCCGGCGCGTAGCGGTCGATGACGTCGTTCAATTGCCGGAACAGGGAAACGAGGCGCTCGGCGAGCGGCGCCTTCGCGTTCGAATGTGCGACGCCCGCGGAGACGTAGCTCAACCGGCTGCCGGCGACGTCGATGACGCCCCATCCGGTATGGCGCAGGCCGGGATCGAGACCGAGGAGGCGCATGGCACGGACCGGAGGGCTCCTTCCCGCGAAGTCAGGCGCTCAAGCGCGCCATGACCTCGTCGGACACCTCGAAATTGGCATGGACGTACTGCACGTCGTCGCTGTCCTCAAGCGTCTCCAGCAGCTTGAAGAGCGACTGCGCCGTCTCCTCGTCGACCGGAGCGCCGGTCTTGGCGCGCCACGCAAGCTTCGCCGAGGACGGCGCGCCGAAGCGCTGTTCCAGCGCGTCGCGCACCGCGTTGAGGTCGTCGGGCGCGCAGGTGACGACGTGCTCCTCCTCACCGCTCTCGACATTGTCGGCGCCGGCGTCGAGCGCCGCCTCGAACATGTCGTCGGCGCTCGCCGCCGCGGCCGGATAGGCGATCTCGCCGAGGCGGTCGAACAGGAAGCTGACGCTGTTGGTCTCGCCGAGGCTGCCGCCGGCCTTCGTGAAGGCGGCGCGGACGTCGCTCGCGGTGCGGTTGCGGTTGTCGGTCAGCGCCTCGACGATGATCGCGACGCCGCCCGGACCGTAGCCTTCGTAGCGCACTTCCTCGAAGTTATCCGCGGCGTCGCCGCTGGAGGCGCGCTTGATCGCGCGCTCGACCGTGTCCTTCGGCATGTTCGCCTGACGCGCCGCGATCACCGCCGCGCGCAGCCGCGGGTTGGCTGCCGGATCGGGCAGGCCGGTGCGCGCAGCCGTCGTCAGCTCCCGAATCAGCTTCGTGAAGATCTTGGCGCGCTTTTTGTCCTGCGCGCCCTTCCGGTGCATGATGTTCTTGAACTGGGAATGGCCAGCCATGGAAATCCGTTATGCGTCGGAGGATGCCCGCAAAGCCTCGCGCCTGCGGTATGGCGGGCAATCTCTGGATATTCCGTAGCAAGTCAATATGGCAGGAATACGGCGCGTCCCACGTGCCGCAACCTGAAGGCGAACCGTTGAGCCGCCGCCGCAGCGGCAGGCCGGACGGGACTCAGCCGGCCCGCGAGGGCATCGCCGGGGCGAGCCGCCCGCCGATCCGCACCGGCTCGACGCGCCGGGCGAGGCCGGCGCCGTCATCGATCTCGACGTAGACGCCGCAGAGCGTCGCCTCGCCTTCGGCCGGAGTCAGCCGCTCGCCGGGGATCTTGCGCACGAAGCGCTGCGTCGCCGGCTCCTTGCGCATGCCGATCACCGAATCGTAGTCGCCGCACATGCCCGCATCGGTCATGTAGGCGGTGCCGCCGGGCAGGATCTGCGCGTCGGCAGTCGGCACATGGGTGTGGGTCCCGACGCACAGCGAGACGCGGCCGTCGACGTAGTGGCCCATCGCCATCTTCTCGGAACTCGCCTCGCCATGGAAATCGAGGACGATCGCATCGATGCCGCGACCGAGCGGCGCGTTGGCCGCGAGCACCCGGTCGATCGCCGCGAACGGGCAGTCGAGCGGGTCCATGAAGAGCCGCGCCATCAGGTTGACGACGAGCGCCGAGCGGCCGTCGGGCAGCGCATGCAGGAAGACGCCGCTGCCGGGCGTTCCCGGCGGGAAATTCTCAGGACGGAGCAGCCGCGGGTTCTGGTCGATCGTCGTCAGCAGCTCGCGCTGGTCCCATGCATGGTTGCCGGTGGTGACGACGTCGACGCCGCTCTCGTAGAACTCGCCCGCGATCCTGTCGGTGATCCCGAAGCCGTGCGCGGCGTTCTCGCCGTTCAGCACGACCATGTCGAGCGCAAGATCGCGGCGCAGCGCGGGGAGATGGCGATGGACCGCATCGCGGCCGGCGCGGCCGACCACGTCGCCGCAGAACAGCAGTCTCACGTCATGCTCGTCGGTGGACTCATCCGGGGTTCTGGACGTGTCGAAGGAACAGGATGGGTGGAGCCGCCTCGGCCGTCGGCATTGCTAAACCTCCGTGGCCCGCTTTCGCAGGTGGGCGCCATGTACCGAGACCACGGCCTCGGCAGGGACAGCTCCCGAGAGGTGCTTTAAGGCCCCGTGGTTTTCTGCGACCTAACGCACCGCGCAGCCCCACCCATCGATGATCACATATGGACCCGTTCCAGCTCCTCGGCAATGGCCTCGATGCGCACGGCGAGGCTTTCAATCCCGGCGGCGATCACCGCGTCGGCCGCGACGTCGTGCGTGCTCTGGCTGGCCGCCGCGGGCGTGCTGCGGCGCAGCCGGAGCAGCGCCTCGTTGGCTTCCGCCAGCTCGTCGGCGACGACAAGGCCGGCGAGCAGGATGAGGCGGGCGTCGCCGATCTGCCCCAGCGACTTCGCGAAATCGGCGACCTTGCCGTCGATGTACTGGGCAAGGCGGCGGATCCGCTCCTCCTGCCCGTCGTCGCAGGCGACCCCATAGGTGCGGCCGTTGACGATCACCGAAACCTGTCCCATCGGCTGACTGACTCCCTCGCTCGCCGGCGTCAGTCGCCGAGGACGGCGTTCAAACGGTTGATCGCGCCGTCGAGGCGCGACGCGACCGTGTCTGTGACGTTGCTGAGCGCGGCGTACTCCGTCTTGGCCGTCGCGAGGGCGGAGGACAGGCGCTGCACCTCCGCCACGTTCGCCTGCCCGGCCCGGCTCTTGCTCTGCACCGCGCGCGATGCCGCCTCCAGCCGCTCCACCGCCCGTTCCAGCCGCCGCGCGGCTTCCTCGATCCTGGTCATGACGCCGCACCTTACGCGGCGCCCAAACGGTCCGTCAATCCACGCTCGGGTTGCTCGACTCCGCAGGATTCCGCGCCGCGGCGGGGTGGAGAGCGCTGCGCGGCGGCGGGCCGCAGCAGAAGCGCCGATCCGTCCCGGTCATCGGCGCGGACATCGGCGTTGACGCGGACTAGGCTGCCCGGCAAGTTGCCTCAATAAGCGATCCGCCCCACATCCCGCTGGATATGCCTCACCTGCCGATGGGAGTGCCGCCATGAGCGCCGCCGAACCGACGTCCGCTGCCGCCGCGACGCCTGCCGCACCGCTGCCGCCGCCGCGCGACCCGCATCTTCGCGAGATGGCGAACGCGCTGCGCGCCCTCGCCATGGATGCCGTCGAGCAAGCGAAGTCCGGCCATCCCGGCATGCCGATGGGGATGGCCGACGTCGCAACGGTGCTGTACCGCGACTTCCTCAACTTCGATCCAGCCGCCCCGGACTGGCCCGACCGCGACCGCTTCGTGCTCTCGGCCGGGCACGGCTCGATGCTGCTCTACGGGCTGCTGCACCTGACCGGCTACCCGCAGATGACGCTCGACGAGTTGAAGCGTTTCCGGCAGATCGGCAGCCGCACCGCCGGGCATCCGGAATACGGCTTCGCCCCCGGCATCGAGACGACGACCGGCCCGCTCGGCCAGGGTCTCGCCAACTCCGTCGGCATGGCGATCGCCGAGCGGCTGCTGGCCGCGCGCTTCGGCGACGGGCTGGTCGACCACCGCACCTACGTGTTCGCGGGCGACGGCTGCCTGATGGAGGGCATCAGCCACGAGGCGATCTCGCTCGCCGGACATCTGCGCCTCAACAAGCTGATCGTGCTGTGGGACGACAACTCGATCTCGATCGACGGCAGCACCAACCTCTCGGTCTCCGACGATCAGGTCGCCCGCTTCCGGGCGAGCGGCTGGACGGCCGAGCGGATCGACGGGCACGACACCGACGCGATCCACGCGGCGCTGACCCGGGCGCAGACGTCCGACCGGCCGGTCCTGATCGCCTGCCGCACGACGATCGCCTTCGGCGCGCCGCACAAGGCCGGCACCGCCGCCGCGCACGGCTCGCCGCTCGGCGCCGACGAGATCAAGGGCGCGCGCGAGCGGCTCGGCTGGCCCTATCCGCCGTTCGAGGTGCCGGAACCGATCCGCGCCCGCTGGCGCGAGACGACGCGCCGCGGCGTCGCGAAGCGCGCCGAGTGGGAGAAGCGCCTCGCCGCCGCCCCGGCCGACCTCGCCGCGGAGTTCCGCCGCCGGCAAGCCGGCGAGCTGCCGGCCGGCTGGCAGTCGACGCTGACCGATCTCAAGGCGAAGCTCGTCAGCGAGAAGCCGAAGGTCGCGACGCGGCAGCTTTCCGGCATGGCGCTCGAAGTGCTGGTGCCGGTCCTGCCCGAGCTGATCGGCGGCTCGGCCGATCTGACGCCGTCGAACAACACCAGGACGAAGACGCAGAAGGACGTGCGGCCGGGCGACTTCAGCGGCAGCTACATCCGCTATGGCGTGCGCGAGCACGGCATGGCGGCGGCGATGAACGGGATGGCCGTGCACCGCGGCATCATCCCCTACGGCGGCACCTTCTTCATCTTCACCGATTACTGCCGTCCGGCGATCCGCCTTTCCGCGCTGATGGGCATCCGCGTCGTCTACATCATGACGCACGACTCGATCGGTCTCGGCGAGGACGGCCCGACGCACCAGCCGATCGAGCATCTGGCGAGCCTGCGCGCGATGCCGAACCTCAACGTCTTCCGCCCGGCCGACGGGATCGAGACCGCGGAATGCTGGGAGCTGGCGCTCACTCATCCGAAGACGCCGTCGATCCTCGCGCTGTCGCGGCAGAACGTGCCGACGCTGCGCGGCGACGCGGGCGAGAATATGAGTGCCCGCGGCGCCTATGTGCTGACGGAAGCGGCGGGCGGGGCGGCGGCGCGGCGCGCGACCCTTCTGGCCACAGGCTCCGAGGTCGCGATCGCGATGGAGGCGCGCGACGCGCTCGCGGCGCAGGGCGTCGATGCCGCCGTCGTCTCGATGCCGTGCTGGTCGCTTTTCGAGGCGCAGCCGGCGGACTACAAGGAAGCCGTGCTTGGGTCGGCGCCGCGGGTCGGGGTCGAGGCCGCGTCGCCTTTCGGCTGGGACCGCTATCTCGGTCCCGGCGGCGGCTTCATCGGCATGACCCGCTTCGGAGCCTCGGCGCCGGCGGGCGATCTTTACAAAAAGTTCGGGATCACCGCGGAGGCTGTCGCGGACGCAGTGCGCGCCCGCTTGGATCGGTCCGCCTGATGGCGCGTTAATGCGGCATTTGTAACCGGAGGTAAGGAAATGACGGTCAGGGTTGCGATCAACGGGTTCGGCCGCATAGGCCGCCTGGTTCTCCGTGCCGCCGCCGAGGGGCGCCGCGACGACATCCAGGTCGTGGCGGTCAACGATCTCGGCCCGGTCGCGACCAACGCCCACCTCCTGAAGCACGACAGCGTGCACGGGCTCTACCCGCACGAGATCACGACGGGCGACGGCTGGATGGACGTCGGCCGCGGCAAGATCACGGTGACGGCGGAGCGCGACCCGGCGAAGCTGCCTTGGAAGGAGCTGAACGTCGACGTCGCGCTCGAATGCACCGGCATCTTCACCAAGCGCGATGCCGCGGCGAAGCACCTGGAGGCCGGCGCCAAGCGCGTCATCATCTCGGCTCCGGCCGAGGGCGCCGACATGACGCTGGTGATCGGCGTCAACAACGAGGCGCTTAAGCCCGAGCACAAGATCATCTCGAACGCGTCGTGCACGACCAACTGCCTCGCGCCGGTCGCCTACGTGCTGAACGAGGGGATCGGGATCGAGCGCGGCTACATGACGACGATCCACTCCTACACGGGCGACCAGAGCACGGTCGACACGCTGCACAAGGACCTGCGGCGGGCTCGCGCCGCGGCGATGTCGATGATCCCGACCTCGACCGGCGCGGCGAAGGCGGTCGGCCTCGTGCTGCCGGCCCTCAAGGGCAAGCTCGACGGCACCTCGATCCGCGTGCCGACGCCGAACGTCAGCGTCATCGACTTCAAGTTCGACGCGTCGCGCGACACCTCGGTCGACGAGATCAACGAGCTGATGATCAAAGCGGCGGGATCGAGCCGGCTGCGCGGCATCCTCGACGTCACCAAGGAGCAGCTGGTCTCGGTCGACTTCAACCACAACCCGCACAGCTCGACCTTCGACCTGACGCAGACCCAGGTGATCGAGAAGCGGTTCGTCCGGGTGATGTCCTGGTACGACAACGAATGGGGCTTCTCGAACCGCATGTGCGACGCCGCCGCGCTGTTCGGCCGCATGGGGTGACGGAGGCTTCCGCCTCCACGCAACCCGTCGCCGCTCCCTCCTCCGAAGGAGAGAGGGAGCGGCGATCTCGTTCCGCCCTTTCCGCCCTTCCGCGCATCGTCGTGCACTCGCTCGATCATGCGCGGGCCGCTCTCCTGGCGGCTGCGGACGCTGGCCAGGAGATCGTGCTGGCGAGCGCACCGGGCGCCGCGTCCTATGCCGGACCGGGCTGGTTCCACGCCGTCGTCGAGGCGGCGCGCGAGGCGGAGCCGCAGGGGCGCTGCGTCGCGCTGCTCGATTGCGGCGACGATGCCGGAAGCGCCGCCATCGCGCTCGCCGCCGGCATCGGGGTCCGGTTTACGGGGCGCGAAGGAGCGGCGGCGCGGCTCGCCGACATCGCCGGCGCCGCCGGCCTGCCGTTCGATCCGGGAGTGCCGCCGGCGCCGGCAGCCGGGCCAGTGCTGGATCTCGCCGCCGCAAGCGACCCGGCGGCGTCCTGCCGCGACTTCCTGGCGAGGAACCGCGCCGCCGGTTAGGTGTTCGCCAGCCGATTTTCGGCCGGGTTTTCCGGCCTGCCAGCATCTGGTATACCCGCCCGCGCGCAGCGGCCGCAGAGACGGCATAGACAGGAAGGACGTCCGCGATGAGCATCACCGAGCCGGTGAAACGGATTCTCGACAATTACGAGAGCGACAACCCGGGCACCAAGGCGAACCTCGCCCGCATCCTGATGCAGGGCAAGCTCGGCGGCACCGGCAAGCTCCTCATCCTGCCGGTCGACCAGGGCTTCGAGCACGGCCCGGCGCGCAGCTTCGCGCCGAACCCGCCGGCCTACGACCCGCATTATCACTTCCAGCTCGCGATCGACGCCGGCCTGTCGGCCTACGCCGCGCCGCTCGGCTTCATCGAGGCCGGCGCCGGCACGTTCGCCGGCCAGATCCCGACGATCCTCAAGGTCAACAGCTCGAACAGCCTGTCGCGCGCGAAGGAAAACCCGAACCAGGCGGTGACGGCGAGCGTCCAGGACGCGTTGCGCCTCGGCTGCTCGGCGATCGGCTTCACGATCTATCCCGGCTCCGACGTCGCCTTCGACATGATGGAGGAGATCGCCGAGATGGGCCGTGAGGCGAAGGCGCACGGCCTCGCCGTCGTGATCTGGTCCTACCCGCGCGGCGGCACGCTGTCGAAGGCGGGCGAGACGGCGATGGACATCTGCGCCTACGCCGCGCACATGGCGGCGCTCCTCGGCGCGCACATCATCAAGGTGAAGCCGCCGACCGAGGCGCTGGAGCTCGACGCCGCGAAGAAGGTGTACGAGCAGAAGAAGATCGACATCTCGAATCCGGCGGCGCGGATCCGCCACGTCGTCCAGTCCTGCTTCAACGGGCGCCGCATCGTCGTCTTCTCGGGCGGCGAGGCCAAGGATCTCGACGGCGTCTACAACGAGGCGCGCGCGATCCGCGACGGCGGCGGCAACGGCTCGATCATCGGCCGGAACACCTTCCAGCGGCCACGCCAGGAGGCGCTCGACCTGCTCGGCAACATCATCAAGATCTACCAGGGCCAAGCCTGATTCCCGACGATCCGCGAACCCGGCTCTATCTCGTGACGCCGCCGGCCCTGGAGCCGGCGGCGTTCGCACCTCTGCTCGCCGCGGCGCTCGACGCGGGCGATGTCGCCTGCGCTCAGCTTCGGCTGAAGGGCGTCGACGACGACGCGGTGCGGCGGGCCTGCGACGTGCTGCGGCCGGTGGCGCAGAGCCGCGACGTCGCGTTCATCCTCAACGACCGGCCCGACCTTGCCGCCGAGACGGGGTGCGACGGCGTGCATGTCGGCCAGGACGATGCCGGATATGCCGAGGCGCGTCGCCGCGTCGGCAAGGACGCGATCGTCGGCGTCACCTGCCACGACAGCCGCCATCTCGCGATGGAAGCGGCCGAGGCCGGAGCGGACTACGTGGCCTTCGGCGCTTTCTTCCCGACGACGACCAAGGATGCGGTGCATCGCCCCACGCCCGACCTCATCGCGTGGTGGGCCGAGATGATGACCGTGCCGTGCGTCGCGATCGGCGGCATCACGCCGCAGAACTGCGCGCCGCTGGTGGCGGCCGGCGCCGACTTCCTCGCGGTCGTCGGCGCCGTCTGGAACCATCCCGACGGTCCGGCGCACGCCGTGAGGGATTTCCTCCGCGCGATCGAGGCGGCGGCGGCCGCAGCGGATTGACCGCGGACCGCCTGCCGCCCGCCCTGCCCCGTCAACGGGCGAGCAGCTTGCGCGCAAGCATGTAGGCGAGGTGATAGGGCTCCGGCGGATAGGGCAAGGTGAGCAGTCCATCCTCCCCGGCTGCGCCGGCAAGACCGTTCGCCGTCTCGGGCTGCTGCGTCAGCAGCACGATCCTCGTCGCCGGGAGAAACTTGCGCATCTCGCCGAGCGCACGGTCCGGCTTTGCCGGTTGCGCCAAGATCACCGCGTCGAGATCGTCGCGCTTGCCAAGCAGGTCGAAGCCGCGCCGCTCGCTGCGGGCCTCGACGACGGTAAAGCCGTTGTCGCGGAGCGCCGCGGTCACCGCGGCGCGGGTGTTGCCGTCACGGTCGATCAGGAGCACGGTTGCTCCGTTGCGCCCGCCGTTCGTGGGCCTGTCTGCAATGTCTGCGTTCGTCATGCCCTTCTTAACTGGCGTGTTGCGCACGCAGTTCGGGCGGACATCAAAAGCTCACAACTCCGGGGAGCGCTCGCCGCGGTAACTACGGTACGGGTACCCACACTATGTCGTCGATCGATTCGGCCCCCGTCGCGAGCATGACGAGCCGGTCGACTCCGAGCGCGATGCCGGCACAGTCCGGCAGCCCGGCCGCGAGCGCCGCGAGGAAATCCTCGTCGACCGGATAGGCGCGGCCATAGAGGCTTTCCGCGCGCGTCCGGTCGGCGGCGAAGCGCCGGCGCTGCTCCGCCGCGTCGGTCAGCTCGCCGAAGGCGTTCGCCAGTTCCAGGCCGCAGACATAAAGCTCGAACCGTTCCGCGACGCGCGGATCGGCGGCGGCAGGCCGCGAGAGCGCCGCCATGCTGACCGGATAGTCGTGGAGGATCGCCGGCGTCCCAACGCCGAGATGCGGCTCGATACGGTCGAGGAACAGGCGGAAGAACAGGTCTTCCCAATCGTCGCCGGGATGAGGCTCGACGCCGACGCTGCGCGCGGCCGCGGCGAGCCGCGCGAGATCCGGCCGCGCCGGATCGGAGCCGACCGTCGCGAGCAGGTCGATGCCGCAGAAGCGCTCGAAGGCCGCCGCGACGGTAAGCCGCTCGAACGGCCGCGCCGGGTCGGCGGTCCGGCCCTGCCACGAGAACTGGCCGCCGCCGGCTGCTGCCGCGGCTTGGCGCAGCAGCGCCTCGCAATCGTCCATCAGGTCGCGGTAGCCGGCGCCGGCCCGGTACCATTCGAGCATCGTGAACTCAGGATGATGCGTCCGGCCGCGCTCGCCGTTGCGGAAGACATGCGCGAGTTGGAAGATCCGCGGCAGCCCGGCGACGAGCAGCTTCTTCATCGCGAACTCGGGCGAGGTATGAAGATGGCGGACGTGCCGCCCGCCGCCCACCGGATCGACCAGCTCCGTCGAGAAAGCGTTGAGGTGCGGCTCCAGTCCGGGGCTCACTTGGAGCGCGGGCGTGTCGACTTCCAGGAAGTCGCGGTCGGCGAAGAACGCGCGGATCGCCGCGACGATGCGATGGCGCGCCTCCAGGCGCGGCCGGCGGGTCGCGAACCGCTCCGGACGCCACCACTCGACGCTCATTCCGCCCTCCTCCGCTGCCGCAATCCGATGGCGGGCGGCTCATAGCGCCAGCGAAGCCGAGGCGCCAGCGCCGCGCCGGCCCTTCCTTTGATCCGGTCAAGCTGCTAGGAAGCAGGCACTCCCGAACTATTCCGCGCAATGCAGGGCCGCCGCCTATGAAGATCAATGCCATCGACATCAAGCCGGGCAATGTCCTTGAGCATCAGGGTAAGCTTTGGCTCGTGCTGAAGCGCGAGTTCGTGCAGCCGGGCAAGGGCGGCGCATTCGCCCAGGTTGAAATGCGCGACCTGCGTGCCGGCAACAAGACGATCGAGCGGTTCCGCACCCAGGAGACCGTCGAGCGCGTCCGGCTCGACGAGAAGGAAATGCAGTTCCTTTACATGGAGGGCGATCAGGCGACCTTCATGGACAACGAGTCGTATGAGCAGATCACGGTCGGCCGCGACATGATCGGCGACCCGGCGGACTTCCTCCAGGAAGGCATGGTCTGCACCGTGCAGCTCTACGAGGGCGCGCCGCTGTCGGTGACGCTGCCGCAGACCGTGGTGATGGAACTCGTCGAGGCCGATCCGGTGGTGAAGGGGCAGACCGCCTCCTCCTCGTACAAGCCGGGCAAGCTGGAGAACGGACGCCGCGTAATGATCCCGCCGCATGTCGAGTCCGGGACGCGGATCGTCATCAACACCAGCGACGGTGCGTATCTGGAGCGGGCCAAGGACTGAGGAGGCGGCACGATCTCAATGGCGGCACGTTCCGCAACGATCAATGTAATGGCCGGCGCCGCGCTGAAGGCGGCGCGCGGCATGATCCGCGATTTCAACGAAGTCGAGCAGCTCCAGGTCTCCGTCAAGGCGCCGTCCGATTTCGTCTCGGCCGCGGACCTGCGTGCCGAAAAGGTGCTCCGCACCGAACTGAGCAAGGCGCGCCCGAGCTACGGTTTCCTGCTGGAGGAGGCCGGTCCGGTGACCGGTGACGATGCGCGGCACCGCTGGATTATCGACCCCCTCGACGGCACGACCAATTTCCTGCACGGCATCCCGCATTTCGCGGTCTCGATCGGGCTGGAACGCGACGGCGAGATCGTCGCCGGCGTCGTCTACGACCCGACGCGCGACGAGATGTTCTGGGCGGAAAAAGGCGTCGGCGCCTACCTCAACGACCGCCGGCTGCGCGTCTCGGGACGCCGGCAGCTCGGCGAGTCGATCTTCGGCACCGGCATCCCGTTCCGCGGACGGGGCGATCATCCGTCCTACCTCAAGACGCTGGCGGCCGTGATGCAGGTGACCGCGGGCGTGCGGCGCATGGGAGCCGCCTCGCTCGACCTTGCCTATGTCGCCGCCGGACGTTATGACGGGTTCTGGGAGTTCGGCCTGTCGAGCTGGGATCTTGCCGCCGGACAATTGCTGGTCCGCGAGGCGGGCGGGCAGGTCGCCGATACGGCCGGCGGCCAGGACATTCTCGCGACCGGCAACATCATCGCGGCGAACACGCATCTGCACGGACAGCTCGCCGGTCTCGTCAAGGACGCGTTGCGGCAGCCGGGCTGACCGGCAGGAGAAACCGTCCGGCAGCCATGCAGCCGGTGACATCGCGCATAACGCATCCGCGGCACGCTATGACTCGCATCGCGGTTTGCGCTAATGTCGCGGCAGGGTTGCGGTTATTCCGGGAAACATCATGTCCCCTCCCTCGGGGTCGCGGCGTATCGGGAGGCGTCCGGGATTGCGCGTCGCCGTTTGGGCCGCAGCATCCGTCATGCTGCTGACGGCCGCGGCGGAGCCCGCCGTCGCCGCGCAGAATGCATCCGGCCGGTCGTCAGGCGTCGATGTCGATCTCGGCGTGCTCGATTCGCTCGGCCCGCAGGCCACGCCGGACGCAAAACAGGCGCCTGCACCGAAGCCATCGCCCGCGCGCCGCAGCGGGACGCCGTCGAACGCCGGGCAAGCGCCGTTGCCGAAGCCTGCCGCCGTGCCGCCGCCGCCTAAGCTGCCGCCGCCGGCCGTGCCCGCGGCGAAGTCGGCCGCAAAGCCGGAACCGCCGCCGCCCGCCGCCGCGACTGCCGCCACACCGCGGCCGCTTCCCGGTACGGATAACCGGTCCGCTCCGCCACCGCCGACGGCAGCGGCTCCTCCCGCGACCGCCGCGCTGTCGCCGCCGCCCGCCGCCCCCGCTACCGCGAGGGCGTCGGCCACGTCCGCGGGACGAATCGCGTTCGCGTCGGGCGACAGCACCCTTTCCGACGACGCCAAGACGCAACTCGCACCGCTTTTGGCGAAGCTCTCGTCGAATGACCGGCTGCATGTCGACCTGCTCGGCTACGCGGCGGGAGGCAACGACCAGAGTCAGGCGCGCCGGCTCTCGCTGGCGCGGGCGCTGGCGATTCGCAGCTATCTCGTCGACCAGGGCATCCCGTCGACGCGCGTCGATGTGCGCGCCCTCGGCAGCCGCGGCGAAACGGCGAACGCCGCCGGCACTGCCGGCGCCGGCCCCGCCGACCGCGTCGACATCGTCCTCGCCGAGCGCCCGACAGCGCCATGAGCCGGCACGGAAGATGAACGCCGCCGCATCCGCCGTCCGCTCCGGCCCCGAACGACCATCCGGCTGTGCCGGGCAGCCATTGAGAGGACTCCAGCCTTGACCCGCCCCATGCGGTTCATCACGCGAATGATTGCGTTCCTCGTCGCGGTCGTCCTGATCTGCGGCCTGATCGCGCCGGCGCTCGCCCACGCCTTCATGGGCAATCCGGCGCTCAACGGCATCATCCTCGGGGCAATGCTCGTCGGCGCCGTCTACATCTTCCGTCAGGTTCTGATGCTGACCCCGGAAGTCGACTGGATCGAGCGGTTCCGGCGCAATCAGGCGGCGGTCTCGACCCAGGCGATGCCGCGCCTGCTGTCCCCGATGGCGCGCATGCTCGGCGATCGCGTCGGCGGCCGGGTCAGCCTGTCCGCCGTGTCGATGCGCACCCTGCTCGACGGCATCGCGATGCGGCTGGACGAATCGCGCGAGACGTCGCGCTACTTCATCGGCCTGCTCGTCTTCCTCGGTCTGCTCGGCACGTTCTACGGACTGCTCGAAACCCTGCAATCGGTCGGCGGAGTCATTTCCAACCTGTCGGTCGGGTCGAGCGACATCGCCCAGGCGTTCAGCCAGCTGAAGTCCGGTTTAGAGGCGCCGCTCTCCGGGATGGGCACGGCCTTCAGCGCCTCGCTGTTCGGTCTCGCCGGCTCGCTGGTGCTGGGGTTCCTCGACCTTCAGGCGGGTCAGGCGCAGAACCGCTTTTACAACGACCTGGAGGAATGGCTCTCCGGCTTCACCCGGCTCTCCGGCAGCGGCCCGCTCGGCGAGCACGGCGAAGCGTCGGTGCCGGCCTACATCCAGGCGCTGCTGGAACAGACGGCGGACAGCCTCGACAACCTGCAGCGCACGATCGCGCGCGGCGAGGAGGGACGGATCGGATCGAACGCGACCTTCACCGCGCTGGCCGACAGGCTCGGTACGCTGACCGAGCAGATGCGCGCCGAGCAGACGCTGCTGCTGCGGCTCGCCGAGAGCCAGAACGAGCTGCGCCCCGTGCTCGGCCGCCTCGCCGACGCCAGCGCCGCGCCGCGCGGGCAGGACGAGACGGCGCGCGCTCATCTGCGGAACATCGAGGGCTATCTCGCCCGCGTGTCGGAGGAGCTGACGCAGGGCCGCGCGCAGACGATCCAGGAGGTGCGGAGCGAGATCCGCCTCCTTGCCCGCACGATCGCGGCGCTCGCCGAGGAGGCGGAGCGTTAGAGCCTATCCGAGCAGGCTCTCAGGCGCCGATCTCGTAGTTCAGGACTGACCGATGCCCCTCGCCCGCCGCTCCCGCCGCACCGACAACAACATCTGGCCCGCGTTCGTCGACGCGCAGGGCCAGTTGCTGATGGCGATCATCTTCGTGCTGCTCGTCCTCAGCGTCTTCCAGTTCGTCACGACCGACGCCTTGTCCGGCCGCGACTCGACGATCGTGCGGCTGACGCGGCAGATCAACGAACTCAACGAGATGCTCGGCCTCGAGCGCCGGACCGGCGCCGATCTGCGCGGCAATGCGGCGCAGCTTGCGGCCGAGCTTCAGGCCGCAAGCGCGAAGAACGACGCGCTGACGACACGGCTCGCCGAGTTGCAGGCGAAGACGCAGGACGAGACGGCGCGCGCGGATCGGCTGTCGCAGCAGCTCGTCGACGCCAACCAGTCGGTCGACGCCGACAAGGAGAAGATCACCGTCCAGCTCAAGGAGCTGGAAAGCGTGCGCCGCGACATCGAGGCGCTTCGGCAGGTCCGCGCCGACCTGGAGGCCAAGGTCGGACAGCTCGCCGCCGCGCAGCAGCAGGCGCAGCAGGATCTCACCGCGACGCGCGACCGCTCGAAGGAACTGGAGGCGAAACTCTCGACCGCCGAGGAGCGGACGGCGCTCGCGCAGAAGGAGATCCAGTCCCGCGACATCCGGCTGGAGGAACTTCTGGCGCAGGGCAAGCAGACGGACGAAGCGCTGTCCACCGAGAAGCAGTTGAGCACGCAGGCGCAGCAGCAGGTCGACATGCTCAATAAGCAGATCGCGGCGTTGCGCGACCAGCTCCAGCGCATCTCCAGCGCGCTCGACCTCGCGGAGGGCCAGAACAAGGAACAGGCGGTGCAGCTCGGCGAGTTGACCAAGCGGCTCAACGTCGCGCTCGCCAGCAAGGTCGAGGAACTGGCCCGCTACCGCTCGGAATTCTTCGGCAAGCTGCGCCAGATCCTCGGCGACCGGCAGGACA
>DASWRT010000465.1:0-30858 GCA_036403035.1 Allostellaceae bacterium
TCCGGTTCAGACGACGAAGACGAGCGTGATCGGCGCGATCAACATGCTCGGCCTCGCCAAGCGCGTGAAGGCGAAGATCTTCCAGGCTTCGACCTCTGAGGTGTACGGCGATCCGACCGAGCACCCGCAGACCGAGGAGTACCGCGGCAACGTCAACCCGATCGGTCCGCGCGCCTGCTACGACGAGGGCAAGCGCGCCGCCGAGACGCTGTTCTTCGACTACAACCGGCAGCATCGGGTCCGCATCCGCGTCGCGCGGATCTTCAACACATACGGCCCGCGCATGCACCCGAACGACGGGCGCGTCGTCTCGAACTTCATCGTCCAGGCGCTGAAGGGCGAATCGATCACCGTCTACGGCGACGGCAGCCAGACCCGCTCCTTCTGCTACGTCGACGATCTGGTCGAGGGGTTCGTGCGGCTGATGCGCGCGCCGGAGAACGTCACCGGTCCGATCAACCTCGGCAACCCGGTCGAGATCCCGGTCCGAGAACTGGCGGAGCGCATCATCAGGATGATCGGGTCGCGGTCGACGATCGAATACCGGCCGCTGCCGGTCGACGACCCGATGCAGCGCCGGCCGGACATCAGCCGGGCCGAGAACCTGCTGGGCTGGGCCCCGACCGTGCCGCTGGAGGTCGGTCTGGAGCGGACGATCAACTACTTCGACCGGCTGCTGACCGAGCAGGGCGTCAAAACGTCGCGGGTCGAGACGTTGAAAATCTAGGAACGCGGAGCTCCCGACCGGCCGCCGTGCCGGTCGGGAGGTGCCGGATCAGAACAGCGACAGCGGGAAGGGCGTGTATTCCTTGCAGGCGATCAGGTCCACGACGATCCGGCCCGGCGCATTGTCGTAGGTCGCGTCGACGGACGCCTGCTGCTCGGTGCGATAGCCGAGCGTGCAGATGTTTTTCGCATGCATAGCCGCGGCCTCCGGCTGCACGTTGTTGAAGGCGGCGATGTCCGGCGGCAGGTTCGAGGCGGTCAGCGCCGAGACGCTGAGTTCCGGGCTCGGCGTCGGCGGAATTCCGAACATCTGCTGCGTCGTACAGGCCGGCAGCGCGCCGCCGGCGGCGAGGAGAAAGAGGAACGTGACGGCGCTGCGACGCATCTCAAGAAGCTCCTAGCTTAAGTCGCGCGGAGTGTGCCGGGACGAAGGCCCCGCGGCAAGCCTTCTCAGCATGCAGAACCCATACGCTACGCCGGCAGCGGCAGCTTGCAGGCGCGGAGCGCCGCTCCCTGACGCTTCTCCAGCGCGCGGACCTCGAAGCCGTCGATCAGTTCGTGGAAGGTGCGGTGCCAGTTGATCTCGGCCTTGAGATGCAGGAACACCGACCCGAGCCCGACCGCCGCGCGGTCCATGAACACGAACTCGCGGGGCGGACGCACGCCGCCGAGGCGGCGGAGGTCGCCGTGGACCGTCTCGGCGACTTCCCGCCCGTACACGCCGCTGTCGGTCTCTTGGATGCGGCGCTGCCGGTCATCGAGCAGCGGCGCGTAGACGAAGCGCGCCCAGCGGTTCAGCACCTCGATCATCTCCTTGCCGAGATTGCGGAACCCCCAGCTCTCGTAGGCATGCACCGCCAGCTCGTCGTCGCCGCGCTCCAGGGCGTGATAGAGGTCGATCACGCCCGCGACGAAAGATGGGCGAAAGACCCGGATGCAGCCGAAATCGAGCAGGTTCACGGCATCGTCGGCGCGCGCCGTATAGTTGCCGAGATGCGGGTCGCCGTGGATCGCGCCGTAGAAGTAGAATGGCACGTACCATGCCCGGAACATATTGTAGGCGATGCGGTTGCGCCGCTCGATCGGCGCATCGACGATCTCCATCAGCGGCCGCCCGTCGAGCCACGTCATCGTCAGCAGCCGCTTCGTCGAGAGATCGGGAAGCACCTCCGGGACGTGCACCCCGCCCTCCTTCGCCAGGATCCGCCGGTACAGTGCGATGTGCTTAGCCTCGCGCTCGTAGTCCAGTTCCTCGCGCAGCCGGTCGGCGATCTCGGCGTGGATGTCGGCGGTCGAGACGGCGCGGTCGTAGCGCTCGTAGATCGACATCACGAGCTTCAGCTGCCGCAGGTCGGCCTCCACCGCCGAGGCCATGTCGGGATACTGGAGCTTGCAGGCGAGCGCCCGGCCGTCGAGCGCGACGGCGCGGTGCACCTGTCCCAACGAGGCCGCCCGCGCCGCCTCCCGCTCGAAGCTGCGGAACCGCTTCGGCCAGTCGGCGCCGAGTTCGTTCGCCATGCGGCGCTTGACGAAGGGCCAGCCCATCGCCGGCGCGTTCGCCTGAAGCTTCGTCAGCTCCCCGGCATATTCCTTCGGCAGCGCGTCCGGAATCGTCGCCAGAAGCTGCGCTACCTTCATCAGCGGCCCCTTGATGCCGCCGAGCGCCGCCTTCAGCTCGGACGCGTGCCGCTCACGGTCGAGCGACAGGCCGAGATACCGCTCCCCGGCGAGGCGGGCCGCCAGCCCGCCGACCGCCGTCGAGACCTGAGCATAGCGGCGAACCCTGCCGGTGAGGGTGCTGCTGCCATCGTCCGCCACGGCGCTACGCTCCCCCCATCGTCTCCAGCTCGTCGATGAACCCGCGGATCACCGACAGGCCCTTGTCCCAGAAAGCCGGGTCCGAAGCGTCGAGGCCGAACGGCGCCAGCAACTCCTTGTGCCGGAGCGTGCCGCCCGCGCGCAGCATGTCGAGATACCGTTCCGCGAAGCCCTCGTGCGCATCCTGATACGCCGCGTACAGCGAGTTCACCAGGCAGTCGCCGAACGCGTAGGCGTAGACGTAGAAGGGCGTGTGGATGAAGTGCGGTATGTAGGTCCAGTAATGCCGGTACTCGTCGTCGAACCGGAACGCCGGACCGAGGCTCTCGCGCTGCATGCCGAGCCAGATCTCGCCGATCTGGTCGGGCGTCAGCTCGCCCTTGCGCCGCTCGTCGTGGACCCGCCGTTCGAACTCGACGAAGGCGATCTGCCGGACGACGGTGTTGAGCATGTCCTCGACCTTGCCGGCGAGCATGATCCGGCGCCGCCGGGGATCGGTCTCGGCGCCGAGCAGCTTGCGGAAGGTCAACATCTCGCCGAACACCGACGCGGTTTCCGCAAGCGTCAGCGGCGTGTCGGCCATCAGCTGCCCCTGGCGGCTCGCCAGGATCTGATGGACGCCGTGCCCCAGCTCGTGCGCCAGCGTCATGACGTCGCGCGTGCGGCCCTGGTAGTTCAGCAGCAGGTAGGGATGGACGCTCGGCACCGTCGGATGCGCGAAGGCGCCCGACGACTTGTTCGGACGGACGGGCGCGTCGATCCAGCGGTTGCGGAAGAAGCGTTCGCCGATCGCACCCAGCTCAGGCGAAAACGCATTATAGGCGTCGATGACGATCCGCTCCGCCTCGGGCCACGGGATGAGGCGGTCCTCGTCCTCGGGCAGCGGCGCGTTGCGGTCCCAGTACGGCATCTGCTCGACGCCGAACCATTTCGCCTTGAGCTTGTAATAGCGATGCGACAGCGCCGGATAGGACGCCTGCACCGCCGTGATAAGCGCATCGACGACCTCGTCCTCGACGAAGTTGGCGAGGTTGCGGGACGAGATCGGCCGCGCGAAGCTGCGCCAGCGGTCCTCGATCTCCTTGTCCTTCGCCAGCGTGTTGGTGACGAGCGCGAACAGCCGGACATTGGCGCCGAACACCTTGCCCAGGCTCTTCGCCGCCTTCTCGCGCAGCGCCGGATCGCGGTCCGACATCAGGTCGAAAGCTTCGGCGCTCGTCAGCTCCTTGCCGTCCACCGGGAAGCGGAGCGACGCCAGAGTCTCGTCGAAAAGGCGGACCCAGGCGGCCCGGCCGGCGACGTATTTCTCGTGCAGCAGCCGCTCGATCTCGTCGCCGAGCTGGTGCGGACGGAAGGCGCGGATGTCGCGCAGCCACGGCCCGTAATGGGCGAGTTCCGGGTTCTTCAGCTTCTCCGCAAGCACCGCGTCGTCGACGCGGTTCAGCTCCAGCGTGAAGAACAGGAGCGTCGTCGAGATGTCGTTGACGCGCTCCTGCATGGTCTGGAAGAACTTTCCGATCTCGGCGTCGGCCATGTCGCCGGCATAGACGAGATAGGCGTAGCTCATGATGCGTCCGAGCGTCTCCTGGAGCCGCTCGTAGGTCGAAACGGCGCCTGCCAGCGCCGCCCCGGGCAGCGCTGCGAGCTTACCCTCGTAACGGTCGCGGAAGGCCGCCGCGTCGCTTTCCGACCGATCGAGATCGCCGCGCAGTTCCGGGCTGTCCGGGCCGGGGTAGAGGTCGGCGAGGTTCCATTCCGGAAGTTCGCCCAGTTTGCGCTTGGCAGACCCCTCGGTTTCGGTTGAAGTCGCGGTCATCGAATAACTCCCTAAGGCCAGTAGGATATAAGGGCCGCAGCGCCGTTGGGGAGAGGAGGACCGATGGATTACAGCAGCTGCCCCAATCTGGCAGCCATGTTTTTCGCACAGGCCGAGCGCCGCGGCGACAGGCCGTTCCTGTGGGCGAAGCGCAGCGGCGGCGCCTATGCCGCGATCAGCTGGCGCGAGGCGGCGCGGCGCGTCCGGGCGCTCTCGCGCGGCCTGCGCGCGCTCGGCCTGCGGCCCGGCGACCGTGTCGCCCTCGTTTCCGAGAACCGGCCGGAATGGGTGATCGCCGACCTCGCGGTGATCGCGGCGGGCGCGGCGACGGTGCCGGCCTACGTCACGAACACGATCGAGGACCATCGGCACGTGCTGGCGTCGAGCGGCGTCCGCATCGTGATCGTCTCGACGCCGGCGCTCGCGCAGCGGGTGATCCCGGCGGCCGATCAGGTCGATTCGGCCGAACACGTCATCGCGATCGAGCCCGCCCCCATCGATCAGGTCGCGCACACCGAGCTGCATCGCTGGGACGACATCCTGACGCTCGGCGCCGAGCAGCCGGACGACGTCGCCGACCTGGTCGCGCGGCTGACGCGCGACGACGTCGCCTGCATCATCTTCACCTCCGGCACCGGGGGCGTGCCGAAGGGGGTGATGCTGACCCACGGCAACATCATCGCCAACTGCCGGGGCGCCTATCACCTGCTGGAGGCGTACGGCATCGGAGACGAGGTGTTCCTCTGCTTCCTGCCGCTGTCGCACGCCTACGAGCATACCGCGGGAATGATGTTCCCGATCTCGCTCGGCGCGGAGATCTATTTCGCCGAGGGCGCGGAGACGCTGGCGACGAACATGCAGGAGGCGCGGCCGACGATCATGACCGCGGTGCCCCGCCTGTACGAGACGATGCACCAGCGCATCCTGCGCAGCATGGAGCGGCAGCGCGGGCTGCGCGCGAAGCTGTTCTTCAAGGCGCTGGAACTCGGCAAGAAGCGGTACGAGTCGCCGCGCTCGCTGACGCTCGGCGACCGGGTGGCCGACGTCGTCGTCGATCGCCTCGTCCGCGACAAGATCCGGGCACGCTTCGGCGGCCGGCTGAAGGCGATGGTGTCGGGCGGCGGGCCGCTGACCCCGGAGATCGGGCTCTTCTTCATCGCGCTCGGCGTCAACCTCCTCCAGGGCTACGGCCAGACCGAGGCGTCGCCGGTGATCAGCGCCAACCCGCCGGCGCGGATCAAGATCGACACGGTCGGACCGCCGCTCGACGGCACCGAGGTCCGGATCGCCGAGGACGGCGAGATCCTGGTGCGCGGCGACTCGGTGATGAAGGGCTACTGGAACGATCCGGAATCGACCGCGCGGGTGATCCGCAACGGCTGGCTGCATACCGGCGACGTCGGCGAGATCGACCGCGACGGCTACCTCCGCATCACCGACCGCAAGCGCGACTTCATCAAGACCTCCGGCGGCGAGATGATTTCGCCGGCACGCGTCGAGGGCCTGCTGACGCTTCAACCGGAGATCGCCCAGGTGATGGTGTTCGGCGACCGCCGCCCTTATCTGGTCGCCGTCGTCGTCCCGGACGCGGAGTTCGCTACGCGCTTCGCACGGGAGAACAAATGCGCCGACGACCTCGCGGCGCTCTCCGAGAACGCCGCCTTCCAGAAAGCCGTCGGCGGCGCCGTCGCGCGGGTCAACCGCGAGCTTCCCTCGCTGGAGCGGGTGCGGCGCTTCGTCGTTGCCGGCGAGCCTTTCTCGATTTCGAACGGGCAGCTCACGCCGACGATGAAGATCAAGCGGCACGCCATCCGGCAGCGCTACGGCGATCTTCTGCTCGCGCTGTACGACGGCAAGGGTGCGGCGGCGTGACCGCCCGGCTGCGGACGGGCGGAGGACTCGATTGCCGGGCATGCCGGCGCACGGCGGGACCGGCACTTCGCATATGATGATGGACGACGACAACGACGCGATCGCCGCCGCGATCTGCGACCGGCTGCTGCGGAACGATAACGGAGGAACCGACCGATGAAGAGCTACGATGTCGCCGCCTTCGGCGAGCCCCTTCAGCTGTTCGAGCGGCCGACGCCGCAGCCGGCGGGATCGGAAGTCCTGCTCCGCACGGTGGCTGCCGGGATCTGCCACAGCGACCTGCATTTCTGGGAAGGCGGCTACGACATCGGCGGCGGGAAGATGCTGCGCGTCGCCGACCGCGGCATAAAGCTGCCGCTCACGATGGGGCACGAGATCGTCGGCGAGGTCGTGGCGCTCGGCCCCGAGGCGAAGGGCGTGGCGGTAGGCGAAAAGCGGCTCGTCTTTCCCTGGATCGGGTGCGGCGCCTGCGCCGTCTGCCGTCGCGGCGACGAACAGCTTTGCATGAAGCCGACGTTCTTCGGCGTTTTCCGGCCCGGCGGCTACGGCGACCACGTGGTGGTCCCGCATCCGCGCTACCTGCTCGACATCAGCGGCATGGACCCGGCCCAGGCGGCGCCCTATGCCTGCTCCGGCGTCACCACCTACGGCGCGCTCAAGAAGGTCGGACCGGCGCTCAAGGAAGAGCCGATCGCGGTGATCGGCGCCGGCGGCCTCGGATTGATGTGCCTGTCGGTGCTGAAGGCGATGGGCGGCAAGGGCGCGATCGTCGTCGACCTCGACCCGAAGAAGCGGCAGGCGGCGCTGGACGCGGGCGCCCTCGCCGCGATCGACGGCGGGGCGCCGGACGCGGCGAAGCAGGTGGTCGCCGCGGCGAACGGCGGGGTCGTCGCGGCGATCGACCTCGTCGGCAGCGGCGGCACGGTGCAGCTCGGGATCGACTGCATCCAGAAGGGCGGCAAGGTGATCGTCGTCGGACTGTACGGCGGCGCGATCACGATCCCGACGCCCTTCATCCCGATGAAGGCGATGACGGTCCAGGGCTCCTATGTCGGCAGCCTCGGAGAGCTGACGGAGCTGCTTGATCTCGTCCGCACCGGCAAGGTCGCGCCGATTCCGGTCACCTGCCGGGACTTCCACGAGGCCGATGCCGCACTGCATGAGCTGAAGGCGGGCAAGCTCATCGGGCGAGCCGTCCTGACGCCATAATGCAAGGGCCGGCGGGAGGTGCGCCCCCGCCGGCCCTTCGACGCGTTCGCCGGCCGTGTCTTTTTTATGGATAACTCGCTGGTAGGCGTCAGATGCGGCGCTGGTCGACGATGCGGCCGGTGTTGCCGTCGACTTCCAGCCGGTAATTCACCCCGTCCTTCTGGGCGTTCGCGGTGTAGAAGTCGTTGCCCCAGCGCGAGACGTTGCTGACGTTCGCCCAGCCGTCGTCACGCAGCCGGTTGCGGACGTCGACCCTCGACAGGCGCGGGCCGCCGGCCGTCGACGTGCCGCTCGCGGCTGTCGTCCCGGTCCGATGGGACGTGCCGGCTTCCTGCTTGATCTTGTCCACACCCTCTTCGGCATACTGATCCGCGCCCTTCGGCATTGCCGTGCCGCCGGCCGCGCCCACTGCGCCGCCGACCACAGCGCCGACCGGGCCGCCGACCAGCGCGCCCGCGGCGACACCCGTCAGGCCGCCGCTCGCCGCCTGCTCCTCGTTCGTGCTGCCGCATGCGGCAAGCAACAGCCCCAGACCGAGAACTCCGAGACCCGTAATGCGCATGATGAGGATCCTTGCGGTTGATTTTTCACTTCGCTCAACAGCCGCACGGTTCGAGAGTTCCGTCCTGCCGCCGGGCGTCGCGGCGGGCACTATCCTTGCAGCGCGGGATGGCTAGTATCGCGTGACGCCGCCGTAGGCCGGTCTTCCTTATTGCGGGACGGGCAGCGTGGCAGATCGGGGAGACGGATTGTGTCCAGCGCGTGCGAAACGAGAATCGGCCACCCTGCCCGCCGCGTCGGATCGGTGGTCCGCGCCGCCGCACTGGCCGCCGCGATGCTGGTCGGTCCCGCGATCGCCGCTGCGGCGCAGCAGTCACCGCCGCCCCGCGCGCTGCCGGAAAGCTTCGCCGAGCTGGCCGACCGGCTGGTGCCGGCCGTCGTCAACGTTTCGACGACGCAGGCGATCTCTGACAGGAACGGACCGGAACTGCCGCAGATGCCGCCGGGCTCGCCTTTCGAGGACTGGTTCCACGACTTCTTCGGCGAGCGGGGCGACCGCGGCGGACAAGGCGGCGGCGCCAAGCCGCGCGTTCAGTCGCTCGGCTCCGGCTTCGTGGTCGATCCGTCCGGGCTCATCGTCACGAACAACCATGTCGTCGCCGACGCCGAGGAGATCACGGTGACGCTGACGGACGAGTCCAGCCTGAAGGCGCGGGTCGTCGGGCGCGACCCGGTCACCGACCTCGCGCTGCTGAAGGTGGATGCGAAGCAGCCGCTGCCGGCGGTCGGCTGGGGCGACTCGAGCAAGACCCGCGTCGGCGACTGGGTGCTGGCGATCGGCAACCCGTTCGGTCTCGGCGGCACCGTGACCGCGGGCATCGTCTCGGCGCGCGCACGCGACATCCATGCCGGACCTTACGACGATTTCCTGCAGACCGACGCCGCGATCAACCGCGGCAACTCCGGCGGACCGATGCTGAATCTCGCCGGCGAGGTGATCGGGATCAACACGGCGATCTTCTCGCCGTCCGGCGGGTCGGTCGGCGTCGGCTTCGCGATCCCGTCGGCGCTCGCCAAGCCGATCATCGACCAGCTCCGCACCGCCGGAAAGGTCGAACGCGGCTGGATCGGCGTCCGCATCCAGTCGGTTACCGACGAGATCGCGGACAATCTGGGCCTCGACAAGCCGCACGGCGCGCTGGTCAGCGACATCGATCCGGGCGGTCCGGCGGCGCGGGCCAAGCTGCAGCCCGGCGACGTGATCCTCAGTTTCGACGGCAAGCCGATCGAGCGTACCCGGCAGCTGCCGCGGATGGTCGCCGAGACGCCGGCCGAGAAGTCGGTGAAGCTGACGATATGGCGCGACGGCAAGGAGATGCCGGTCGACGTGAGGGTCGGGTCGATGAACGCCGAGCAGGTCGCTTCCGCCGCGCCGTTGGAGCAGGACGCCAAGTCGCCGCCGACCGTCGACGCGCTCGGCCTCTCGCTCGCGAAGGTGACGCCCGAGCTGCGCCGCGACCTCGACCTTCCGGACGATACGAAGGGCGTCGTCGTGGTCGACGTCGACGACGACTCGGCGGCGGCGCAGCGCGGCGTGCGACCGGGCGACGTGATCGCGGCGGTCGGCCGCGACGCGGTGACGACACCGGAACAGGTGAAGGAGAAGGTGGACGGCGCCAAGCGCGCCGGGCGCCGCACGGTGCTGCTACGTGTCCAGCGCGAAGGCAGCGCTCAGTTCCTCGCGCTGCCTCTGGCGGAGTGATCCCACCGGACCGCGAAGAAACGAACGCACCTTTAACCGCGGAGAATGCGGAGCATTCGCTGCGCGCCTGCGGCGCGAGAAAAATCATACCTCGGCGAACCTCCGCGGTTCTTTGCGTCCTCCGCAGTTAGAAATCGCTCCCTGGCGAGTCCTGTGCAGATAGCCGCCGGACTCAGGGATCGATCACCAGGATCTTCGACGCGGCGGCGGGCGCCTGGGCGCGGTTTCTCCAGCGTCCGGCCTCGACCTGATGGAAGAACTCGCTGCAGAGCTAATTGAACAGCGCCGGCTCCTCCGGGTTGAGCGTGTGGCCGGTCTTCGGCAGGATCGCCAGCCCTGACGCCGGGATCGTCCTCTTCAGGAAGAGCGCCACGTCGAAATTCGTGCACGAACACGACCGGCTGACCGGTTCCGGCCTCCTCGACGTGCAGCACGAAGCCGTCATCGGTGTTCACGAACGGTGTCATGGCGCGCGCTTCGCCTGTTGCTGCCGATGCCTTTCGAGGATCGCAGCCGGGCCGATTCTGCGTCGGCAGGCGCCCTCGATGGAACCGCTTGACGTGGCGGGCGTTCGCCTGCCGCGCGCATTCCGTGCCGCTCTATGTAATCGAGGAGATCGACATCATGCGCTTTCGCCTCCTTCTGGTCGTTGCTGCCCTGCTCTGCGGGCTGCAATTGTCCGGATGCGCTTCCGAAGGTTCGGGCCTGCCGCCGCTGCCGCAGCAGGCCGGAGGGAATACCGAAGCCGGCTACCGACTCGGGCCGGGAGACAAGCTCCGGCTCACCGTCTTCGGCGCGGAGGATCTATCCGGCGACTTCACCGTCGGCGACAACGGGATGGTCAACCTGCCTCTCATCGGCGAGGTCAAGGCCGCCAACCTGTCGACCCCGGAACTCGCGACGTCCGTGCAGCGCCGCCTGAGCGACGGCTACATGCGGGATCCCAAGGTGTCGATCCAGGTCGCGAGCTACCGGCCGTTCTTCATCCTCGGCGAGGTCACGAAGCCCGGACAGTATGACTACGTCAACGGGATGACGGTCGTGAACGCGATCGCCCTCGGCGGCGGATATACATATCGTGCCCAGCAGGGCTACGCGGTGGTCAGCCGCGCCGGGAAAGAATACCGCGCCAAGCCGACCGACCGCATCCTGCCCGACGACATCCTGCGGGTGCCGGAACGGTATTTCTGAGCCGGAACGGGCCTACACCGCATAGCGGCGACGGACGCAGCCAAAAAGAAGGAGCGCCGGGATCCGGCGCTCCTTCAACGTTTTCCGTCGGTTCGGCTAAGAGCCGATCTTGGCGCGCCAGGGCCGATCAGCCGGCGTCGAGCGCGTCGAGCCCCTGCTTCACCGACACCGAACAAGGATAGTAGGCGCCCTTCGCGGCCTGGTCCGCCGCCTTCTCATGCGCCCGCTGCGCCGCGGCGACGTTGGCCTGCGACGCACCGATCACCTGCACGCCGAGTTCCAGCTTCTTGATCCCGGCCATGCAGACCTTCTGGTAATCCGGCGCCTGATAGCCGGGAACTGACTGGGCGTGGGCCGGCGCCGGGGCGGCCGTCGCGAACGCGACGATCGCTGCGGCCGCGGCCGTGGAAGCGAGACTACGCAACATCGATCCCTCCAAAAGACAATCTCGTGCCGGCTGAGTGGCCGCCGGCCGCATCGCGCCGACGGAGCGGCTTGGAACGCTATCGCGGAAGCGTTCTTTCCCGCAACCAACGCGGCAGTCGAAAATTGAGTTCCTGATGACGCAATTCAAGAGCGAACTTCCGGTTGGAGCACGCTACCTACACCGAATCGCCGCTCAATCGGAACTTTCTTTGCGCCCTGGCGTATGCTTCCGGTACGGGCATCGAGGGTTCCGGTCATGTCGACCCGTAACATCCGATCCGCGATGCTGGGCCTTCTGGCCCTGATTGGTACTGTCGGCGCCGCGCCGCCGCTCCCGGTAACCGAATCGCCCGACTCGGCGTTGCCGCCAAGCCCTGCCGCCACGGACTTGGCCAAGCCACAAGAGTCGGAGGCGAGCGGCTCATCGACGCCGGGCCCAGGGGTGCGGCAGCGCCGTACGGAACAGCGGCCCGACGACGCGGAGGAGAGGCGCCGCGTACTGATGCTGCTGCTGATGCGCAGCGTCAGCAGCCTGCACCCGCTGTCCGGGATGACCGGCGGCAACTGATTGGGCGGTACGCGGCAAAAGTGGGCACGGACTGACCAATCGCGTGACATGCGCGTCGCATGCCGCCCCATCTTCCCGCGCTCCGCGCCCGCTTGAGCTGCGGCGTGCAGTTGGCACGCTTCTTGAGAAGAAGTGGGACGCGTTCGGACCGGCCCGCAACGGCCGAGTCGATCCGGACCGGGATGGACGGATCATGCGAAGAACGCCAAATCCCGGACCAACTGCCAGCCGCCGCGCGGCATCACACCGAGGGGACACCCGATCACGAAATGGTTGGCACGCCGGTTGACGACTGCCCCTGAAGCAATCTCCTTTCCGCCTCCTCGCTGATCACCTTGGTCAGTTCAGGCCGCCGCGCAGCAAGGTCGCGAAAATCGATCAAATCCAGCACCAGCAGCGTCGCCGGCTGAGTTGCAACGACCGTCGCCGTGCGCGGCGCCCCGGTGATCAGCGCGATCTCGCCGAAGAACGAGCCGGGCCCAAGGCGGACCGGAGCCGGCTGCACTCGGATCTCGACCTCTCCGTCAACCACGAAATACATGCAGTCGCCGGGCTGGCCGCGGCGCACCACCGTCGATCCGGCGGCCACCTCGCGCGGGCGAAGCAGGCGCGCCACGTCGGCGATCGTCGCCGCGCCGACGTTGTGGAAGAACGGCACCTTGGCGACGAGATCCCACGTGCGCAGGAACTCGCGCCGCCTGATCTCCTCGGCGAACCCCGAGGCGAGGATGCCGGCCCAGAGGGCGAAGATCGCGATGCCGCAGATCATCACCAGCCCGGCTAGCAGGCGCCCACCGAGCGTCGCCGGGACGGCGTCGCCATAGCCGGTCGTCGTCAGGGTCACGATCGTCCACCAGAGCGTGCTGGGGATGCTTCCGAACGTGTCGGGCTGCCCTTCGCGCTCCAAGAGATATTGCAGCGTCGCCGCGGCGAGCAGGATGATCACGAAGGCGAGGAAGACGCTCAGCAACTGGCTGCGGGCGTTGCGCAGCACGCGACCGAGGAGCGCGATCCCGGTCGAATACGGCGCCAGCTTGAGCAGCCATACGGCCCCGAGGAGGTGCATCGTCGTCATGTCGACCGACGGGAGCGACGCGGCAAGCGGCAGCATCGCCACGAGGTCGACCATTCCGGGCAGCGAGCGGGCCCAATGCAGGCGGGCCTTCCACTCCTCGCCGGGATGGACCCACGGCGCCTCCGCGGCGGCATAGAACCGCAGCAGATACTCGGCGACGAAGAAGGCGAGCGCGCCGTCGTAGGCGACCGTCAGCAGCGTCCGATACGAGGCGGCGAGCGCCGGCACGGTCTCGGCGATCATCGCGCCAATTCCCGCGATCACCGCGAGATGATGCACCGCCCGGAAAATCCGCGACGCCGCATGCGGCGTCGCCGGATCGACCGTCTCATAGACGTGGCGCCTTATCGGGTAAGCATCCGCCACGACATCACCGGAGTGTTCGCCGGTCGGAGCATCGCGTGCGCATCACCGTGATCCGACAGTTCCAAGGTTCGGAATGAACAACCGCACGGCCGCCATGGGCGGACGCGCGGCGCCGGATCATACATACTCCCGGCAGACGTATCACGCCGGAACGGCAGCCGCCCTTAGTGCCTCCCGGGATAGGCTCTTAGGCGGCAGGGATCGGCGGTTTCTCCTGCTCTCCCCTCTCCTGCTCCACGGAATTCGCGGTGTCGGAAACGGTCGTCCGATGCATGACGCGCCGGCAGGTCTCGTCGTACGGGCGGCCGCGATGCATCGTGCAGCGGTTGTCCCACATCACGAGGTCGCCGACGCGCCAGCGATGGGAGTAGACGAAGCGAGGCTGCGTCGCGAAGGCGATCAACTCGTCGATCAGCGCGCGGCCCTGCTCGACCGGCCAGCCGATCACGTGCGAGGCGTGCGAGGCGAGATAAAGGTTCTTTCGGCCGGAGCCGGGATGGCGCCGGACGAGAAGCTGCGGCACCGGCGGGAGCTGCCGGGAGATGTCGTCGTTGAAGTTGCCGAAGCCGATCCGGCTCCGCGAGTAGTAGATGCTGTGCTCGGCCACCAATCCATCGAGTTGCCGCTTGCGCTCTTCGGACAGCGCGTCGTAGGCGGCGCGCATGTCGGCAAACTCTGTCTCGCCGCCGGTCGGCGGAATCTCGCGCGCCGAAAGCAGCGAGCATTTCGCCGGCACGCGCTTGAACGAGCTGTCGGTGTGCCAAAGCTGGTTGCCGAGGTTGAACACGCGCCGGCGGTCGTCGGCCGATAGGACCCGCCCCTCGTGATCGAGGTTGGAGATGTCGGCGACGTCGGCCCGGATGCGGAGCTTGTCGCCAGCATAGTTCGGGGTGACTTCCAGCGGCCCGAAGTGGCGGCTGAATGCAATCTGCCGCTCGTCGGTGAGCGGCTGATCCGGAAAGACCAGCACCGCATGCCGGTTGAACGCCGCCTCGATCTCGGCGAATACGTCGGCCGGCATCGGCCGCGTAAGATCGACGCCGACGATTTCGGCGCCGATGTGCGGATGAAGCGGCGTCACGCGAAGCGCCATAGTTCCTCTCCAGCTTCTTTGCCGGTCAAGTATCGATGCTTTCGCGCGGCGCATCAATCGGCCACGCCGTGCCGCCTTGTGTGGAGGGCAGCCGCCCCGCTCCGGCGGTCGCGGACGGGGCGTTTCGCACCGCGACGCGCACGAATGGGCATGAAGAAGCCCATGCCGGCTTGCCCGGACATGGGCTTCTCCTGCAACCTTCCATCTTCCTTGCCCCGCGAACGGAACCGCCGGCCGGCGGTTCCGCCCCGGGCCGCAGCCGAGCCCGTATTTCCCACAAGGAGCAGCGCTGCTCCTTGTGGGAAATACGGGCTCGACGAAAAGAGGATCCGACAATGGTGGAGCCGGACGGGATCAAGGCGCTCGCATTCGACGTGTTCGGGACCGTGGTCGACTGGCGCGGCAGCATCTTGCGCGAGCTGGAGGCGTTCGGCGCCGGACGAGGGATCGCCGCCGACTGGGCGTCCTTCGTCGACGAATGGCGCGCCGCGTACAAGCCGATGATGGACCGCGTGCGGCGCGGCGAGCTGCCGTGGACGGACCTCGACCGGCTGCATGCGATGACGCTGGACCGCCTTCTCGGCGAGTTCGGCATCCGCGGCGACCTGTCCGCCGCGGATGTCGGGCAGCTCAATACGGCGTGGCACCGGCTCGCGCCGTGGCCGGACGCGCTCCCCGGTCTCGGCCGCCTGAAGCGGCGCTACGTCCTGTCCACGCTGTCGAACGGCAACATGGCGCTGCTCGTCGACATGGCGAAGCATGCCGGGCTGCCATGGGACTGCATCCTGTCCGCCGAACTGTGCCGTCACTACAAGCCGGACCCGGAGGTCTATCGGATGGCCTCCGCGCTCCTGGGCGTAGCGCCGCACGAGCTGATGCTGGTGGCGGCGCATAACGAGGATCTCGCCGCCGCCCGCGCCGAGGGGCTGCGCACCGCTTTCGTCGCCCGTCCGGCCGAATATAGCCCTTGCCAGAATCGTGACCTCGCGGCGGAGCACGAGTTCGACGTCGTCGCGCGGGATTTCGGAGATCTGGCGGACCATCTCGGCTGCCCATGATGCTTGCCGGGAGCCATGACCCACCGACGGTGTTGAACGGATAAGGCTGCCGTATCCGTCGTAAGGCGGCGTCGGCGCGACGTTATTAGAGGCACGAAAGCATGTCGGAGACACGGGACGGCGGCGCCGAGCATGGCGGCGCAAAGAGCAGCGGCGGCAAGGACACCGCGCCGGGACATCCATCCCCGGCGGCAGACCGCCCGGCGCCGTCCGGCGACAGGGCGACGGAAAAGCCGGGCATGCCGGAAAAGGTGGCGGACGAGCTCGGAGATTTCGCCTGAGAGCGCCGCCGGAGAAGTCGCCCGCCGGTTGCAAGGAGAGGCGCGGCAATACCCTTTAGGCTCGTGCACCTAAGAGCAATTTCCGGCTGCCGCCGGCAGCTATAGAGTTGGACTGCCGGGCCGCACCGGCTCGGCGAGGTGATGACACACCGTCACGCGGGTCGCTCCGTTCCCCCACGGAGCGACCCTCTTTTTATCAGCCGCCAGACGAGCAGCCAGCCCAGCAGTACGCCATCGGCAAGATGTTCGGGCCCCGGCACGGCGGTCGCGAGCAGGAAATGCACGTAGGCCAAGATCCCCGCCGGGTAGACGAGCCGGTGCAGGCGCTGCCACGCCTGCCCGCCGAGCCGGCGTACCGCCGCCTTGGTCGAGGTCGCGGCAAGTGGCGCCAGCAGGAGCGCGCCACCGGCGCCGATCGCGAGATAGGGACGGGCCAGCAGTTCGCCGCCTAGGAACGCCCAGGCGAAGCCGTAATCCGCCGCCCAGGCGACGAGATGGAGCAACGCATAGGCAGCGGCCAACAGCCCGATCGTCCGCCGCTGACGCATCAGGCCGCCGCGCCCGCTCAGCGCGACCGCCGGCTGGATGGCCAAGCCGAGGACGAGCAGTCGCATGGACCACAGGCCGCTCTCGCGGATGAGCGACGGATAGGGATTGGCGCGCAACGGCCCAACTATAATATCGTGCGCGAGTATCGCCACGGGCAGCAGGGCCACGGCGATAACCGTGCATGTTGCGACGCGTCTCAGAGCCGAACTCCGACCGACACGTATCGGACAGCAGGACCGATCGGGCGAGTTTCGCTCAGGGCGCGTTCTCCACGGGAAGGCAGTCGCTCGCCGGTCGGCTCACGTCTAGGATCCCGATGTTGTTCCAGTCCCGCACCGCGCAGCGCGCTATTCCCGATCGGACCGCCTCCGGCCCGGCCGTCTCCATCACCGATGCCGAGCGTCCGGCAGCAAACGGAAGGCGCGATCTGCGGCTCGATTTCTTCCGCGGCCTGGCACTGTTCTTCATCTTCGTCGACCACATCCCGGAGAACACGCTCAGCCTGCTGACGCTGTCGACGTTCGGCTTCTCGGACGCCGCCGAGATCTTCATCTTCATTTCCGGGTACACGGCTGCGCTGGTCTACGGGCGGGCGATGCTCCGGACCGGTCCGCTCTTCAGCACCGCGCAGATCTTCCGCCGCGTCTGGCAGCTCTACGTCGCGCACATCTTCCTCTTCGTGATCTTCACGGCGGAAGTGTCGTACATCGTCGAGCGGTTCAACAACCCGATGTACAACGACGAGCTGCGGGTCGGCGACTTCCTGGCCGAGCCGCACGTCGCGATCATCAAGGCGCTGCTGCTGCAGTTCCAGCCGACGTTCCTCGACATCCTGCCCCTCTACATCGTCCTCCTCGCGATCTTCCCGCTCGTGCTGCTGGCGCAGCGTGTCCACGTGCTGCTGCCGCTGGGGCCGTCCTTCGTCCTTTATGCCCTGGTCGGCTGGCTCGGGTTCTCGGTGCACGGCTACCCGGCGGGCCACGTCTGGTTCTTCAACCCGTTCGCGTGGCAGTTCCTGTTCGTCATCGGCGCGACAATGGGGTATGCGGAAATCGCGCACCGGGTTATCCTACCCCAAGGGGGAAAGTTCTTCGCGACGGCGGTTATTCTGCTGGCCGTCGCGACGATCATAAAAGTGAGCTGGACGATTCACGATGTTTACGACCCGGTGCCGGCGCTCTTCCTGAAGCAGCTCTGGCCGATGAACAAGAGCAATCTGGCGCCGCTTCGCCTCGCCCAATTTCTGATTCTGGCGTACGTCGTCGCGCGGCTGATTCCGCCGTCTTCGTCCATGCTGCGGAGCGCGTTCGCCCGGCCGGTCATCACCTGCGGCCAGCATTCGTTGCAGATCTTCTGCCTCAGTATCCTGCTGTCGCTGCTCGGCCATTTCGTGCTGACCGAGTGGCGGCCGGACATTCTGGCCCAGCTCCTGGTGACGGCCGGCGGCATCGCCGTGATGATCGGCACTGCGAAGCTTCTCAGCTGGTACAAGGAGCTGGACAGGATGGCCAGCATGCCGTCACCGGCGGCGGGAGCCGGCAAGCCGGGCGCCGGGCGCCGGCACCTTGAGCCCGGCAGCGCATGATGCTACCGGCGCACCGTCGGCGGCGAGCCGGTTCCCTGCCCGTCCTGATCCTGGCCGGACTCGCCGCGGCCGCCCTCTCGGCATTTGCCGCGTCGATGCGGCCGGCGCACGCCGACGAATGCGCCATTCCGGAGGAACTGCTCCAGGACGATTCCCGGCTGGAGATGACGAAGGCCCATCTCGCACCCGGCAAGACGCTGAAGATCGTCGTGATCGGCGGATCGTCGACGGCAGGGACCGCTGCCGGCTCGACCGACAAGTCGTACCCTCGCCGGCTTCAGGAGATCCTCTCCGAGCGGCATCCGGGCACCACGATCGTCGTCGAGAACAAAGGCTTGGCGCACCAGAGCGCGCAGCAGATGCTCGACCGTTTCGACCGCGATGTCATTGACGAGCAGCCGACGCTCGCGATCTGGGAGACCGGCATCACCGATGCGGTCCGCGGCGTCGATCCCGAGGAGTTCGCGGTGACGATGCAGAGCGGGCTCGACCGGCTGAAGGACAGCAAGATCGAGGCGATGCTGATCGACATGCAGTTCTCGCGCGCGACGGCGTCGGTCATCAATTTCGACAGTTACCTCAACGCCCTGCACCACGCCGCAGACATTAACGACATCTACGTCTTTCGCCGCTACCAGATGATGCGTTACTGGAGCGAGAACGGCGTGTTCGATTTCGACAACTGGCCAAAAGCCGGGGCGCAGCTTGCGGCGCGCGTCTATGACTGCGTGGCGCGCAGGCTTGCCGATGCGATCGAGCTAGTGGCGCGATGACGGGGCGTGCGCTTCGCCGCGCACTCGCACTGCTGTTCGCCATCGGAGGAATTCCGGCCTTCGACGCCGCAGCCGCGACGTCGGCGGCGCCGCGTTGCACCGCCCCGCCCGCGCTGATCCGCTTCACCGCGCCCCTGCCGCACGCCGCGAACCGGATGCGCCGGCAGGGGCTGCTGCGGATCGTGGCGATCGGATCGTCCTCGACGTCCGGCGTCGGCGCCAGCTCGCCGACGCACGCCTACCCTGCCCGCCTTGCCGTCCTGCTCGCTTCCCGGCTGCCCGGCGGCCGGGTCGAGATCTTCAACAAGGGGGTCGGCGGCGAGACGGCGGTAGACATGCTCGGTCGCTTCGACCGCGACGTGTTCCCGCTGCATCCGGACCTCGTCGTCTGGCAGGTCGGCACCAACGCGGTCGTCCGCGGCGACGATCTCTCGCACTACGATGTCGTGCTGCGGCAGGGGATCAAGCGGCTGAAGGCGGCCGGCATCGACATCATCGTGATGGACCCGCAATACGCGCCGCCGGTGCTCGCCGCCGCGGGCCATGCCGACCTGGAGCGACGGCTGGAGGCGATCGGCCGCGACACCGACGTACCGCTCTTCCACCGCTTTGCGATCATGCGGTACCTGCACGAGGCGGCGCAGGTCGATTTCGGCGCGATGCTGGCGCCGGACAGCCTGCATATGAACGATTTCGGGTACGACTGCATGGCCCGGCTGCTGGCCGACGCGATCGTCGGCACCGCCGCACGTCCCGTCGCCACGAACGCGGCGCTGAGACAGGCGCGCCGTCCGGCCGGATTTCCGGTTTTAGAAGATGCCCGCGACGGCGAGCACTGAAACGAGCGACCACGCAATTCCGGTCGCGATGCCGATGTAGACGAAGAAACGGTACATAGGTTGAAGCTACCCGGTAACGATCAATCGGTGCTTAATAGGAGAGCTTCCGCTCGTCCATCCCCGCCGCCGAATTTTTCTCCCTCCTAACCGAACGCATTTCCGTGATGCGATGCGCCACGAGCGCGACATCGCGCCACGGCACCGCGGCCGCGGCATGGCGGTGCCGCGAGACGTCGCGCCGGCCTGCGTGTTTACGGATCAGGCGAATGGTCCAAGACAGGCAGGGCAGGTTTCCGATGACCAAGACTCCAGGCGGCGACGCGGTCCACGACATGAAAGAGGAATTCCGGGAGAAGGGCAGCGAGGCGGTCGGCAGCAAGGAGAGCGTCGTCGAGGGGCAACTCGACGACATGGCCGGCACGACGCAGGACGCCTATGGCGGCGACAAGCCGGCCGGAACGGTCCGCGACAAGATCGAGGATACGGCCCGCCGGGAAGAAGAGAAGTGAGCGCCCCCAATCGGCCTTTCGAGGTACGGCGGTCATCGCGTCGAGCCACCGTTGCAGCGGCGGCAGCCGCGCTCGGCGCCGTGCTGCTGACCGCAGCCGCCTGCACGGTGCCGGCGGCCAGTAACTCGCCCGACAGCGTCACGGTCCGGACCGGCAACACGCGGAACGGGGGGAACGGTGCGGGCAGCGACATCGCCCGTAAGCACTGCAACGCGTGGGGAAAGGCCCCTGCACCTTCCGGTCAGACGGCGAGGAACGGAACAGAAGATCAGAGTTACACCTGCCAGTAGGAAGCGACGCCGAAAACGCTCAATCGCGCCGCCGATATTGCGCTTTGCGCGCACGGCAGCGGACCAGCTCACCATTTTGTCACTAGATGCAGCGGATCGTTCTTCTATTTGTTTGCCCGCGGAAGCAAAACCCCGCGGCCGGTGCGGGGACGTGCTCGCCCTCTCCGGAGGGTGCAACTGCGGCAGAGGAGAACGAGCCCGAATGAAAAGAAACGCGACGGTTCAAATGGTCGACCGCTACGTCGGAGCGCGGATCCGTGAGCGCCGGATCATGATGGGGCTGACGCAGCAGCAGCTCGCCGACCTGATCGGCGTCACCTATCAGCAGGCGCACAAGTATGAACGCGGCATAAACCGGGTGTCCGCCGGCCGGCTGTTCGAGATCGCGCGCGTGCTGAGCGTGCCGGTCGGTTATTTCTACGAGGGCGTGCAGGCCGAGGGAGAATCGGCGACGAAGCAGCCGAACCCCCGCGAACGCATGCTGCTGGAGCTGGCCCGCAACTTCAGCGACATCCAGAACGTCCGCCACCAGGAGGCGTTCAGCCAGCTCGCCCGCGTGCTCAGCGGCGGCGCGAGGGAATAGCGCCCGACGCTTCGCCGCTCGACGGGTGGGGTACGTCGGGCGGCGGCGCCGGGTCGATATGGGGTGATCGAACGGGGCGGCGGGACGGCGCCGGTACTGCGCTCGCATGCGGCGCGGTACGCAGCGCGGCGCCCCGGTCGCGTTTACGCCTATCCGGTTGTTCCAGTCACTCCGACAGCAGCTGCTTGCGGGCTTCCGCCGCCAGGCGCTGCATCCGGTCCTTGATCTGCTCTTGGGAGCATGGGACGCCCTTGGCCTCCAGATCGCGCACGACCTTGTCGAGCACGGCAGCATCGCTGTGCGCCTCGACCGCCAGATCGACGAGCGCAAGCGCGTAGGCCGACGCGGCATCGGCCGACAGCCCGAGTTGCTGCGCGGCCCAAAGGCCGAGCAGCTTGTTGCGTCGCGCCGTGACCTTGAAGCCGACTTCCTGGCTGTGCGAGAACTCGGTCTCGTAGCCCTTCTCACGGTCATTGAAGGTGGGCATGAGTCGCTATCATCCTCCTCGATCGCCGCCGCATCGCGGCGGTGCTGTCCGAATCCTATACCGCTCGTTACGCCGCTTGGCGATACGGGGCTTTACGGTGCCCGCAGCGGCGACGGCGGCGTGACGGAATGTGCACCGTCGTCTTGCTGCGCCGTCCCGGCCACGACTGGCCGCTGATCCTCGGCGCGAACCGCGACGAGATGGCGAGCCGCCCGTGGCGTCCTCCCGGCCGGCATTGGCCGGACCGCGACGACGTCGTCGCCGGCCTCGACCTGGAGGCCGGCGGTTCCTGGCTCGGCCTCAACGAATCCGGCGTCGTCGCCGCGATCCTCAACCGCACCGGCACGCTCGGCCCGGCGGCGGGACGCCGCTCGCGCGGCGAGCTGGTGCTGGAGGCGCTCGACCATGCCGACGCCGCCGACGCCGCCGACGCGCTGACGGCGCTCGATCCGGCCGCCTACCGGCCGTTCAACCTGATCGTCGCCGACAACCGCGACGCCTTCTGGCTCCGCCACGCCGACGATTCGGGCGACGGCTGCCCGATCGAAGCACGGCCGGCGCCGGCCGGCCTGTCGATGATCACGTCGTCCGACCTTGACGACGTCGACGGATCGCCGAGGGTCCGGGCCTACCTGCCGCTCTTCCGGCGCGCCGACGCGCCCGACCCCGACCGCGACGACTGGGCGGCATGGGAGGCGCTGCTCGCGAGTCGCGTCCACGACGCGGCGGAGAGCCAGCGGGCGGCAATGCGTTTCGAGATGCCGAACGGGTTCGCGACGGTGTCGAGCGCGCTGGTTGCGCTCCCGGCGCCGCACCGGCGCGGCACCACGCCCGCCTTCCGCTTCGCTTCGCACCTGCCGGAAAGCGGCCCCTGGCGGGACGTGCTGCGCGACGCCGGCTGAGCGGAACCGGCATCCCGCCGACGACAGCCGCACCCGAGCCCCGCGTCCGGCAACGTTGTTTCGCGGGGGACCCCTTGCTATACAGCCCGCGGTCTTCCGACCGTCCGCCGACCCGTCCGTCGCCGCGGGCGGTATCCGCTATATGGACGAAACAGGTCCGGCGATGTCCCGACGCAGGCAGATTTACGAAGGCAAGGCCAAGATCCTCTTCGAAGGACCCGAGCCCGGGACGCTCGTTCAGTACTTCAAGGATGACGCAACCGCCTTCAACAACCAGAAGAAGGGCACGATCACCGGCAAGGGTGTCCTCAACAACCGCATCAGCGAATACCTGATGTCGAAGCTGAACGAGATCGGCGTGCCGACGCATTTCGTTCGCCGTCTCAACATGCGCGAGCAGCTCGTCCGCGAAGTCGAGATCGTCCCGATCGAGGTCGTCGTCCGGAACATCGCCGCCGGTTCGCTGTCGAAGCGGCTCGGCATTCCCGAAGGCACGGTGCTGCCGCGCTCGATCGTCGAGTATTACTACAAGAACGACGAGCTGGGCGACCCGATGGTCTCCGAGGAGCACATCACGGCGTTCGGCTGGGCGACGACCCAGGATCTCGACGACATGATGCAGCTCGCGCTGCGCATCAACGACTTCCTGACCGGCCTCTTCCTCGGCACCAATCTGAAGCTCGTCGATTTCAAGCTGGAGTTCGGCCGGCTCTACACCGACGACGAGATGCGGATCATCCTCGCCGACGAGATCAGCCCGGACAACTGCCGGTTGTGGGACGCCAAGACCAACGAGAAGCTCGACAAGGACCGCTTCCGGCAGGATCTCGGACAGGTCGCGGAGGCGTACCAGGAGGTCGCCCGGCGGCTCGGCATCCTGCCCGAGGGCGGTCCGGCGGACCTCAAGGGTCCCAAGGTGATGCAGTGAGCATTTTCCAGATCAGGAGGGCCTGATGAAGGCGCGCGTCCACGTCACGCTCAAGCCCGGCGTCCTCGACCCGCAGGGCAAGGCGATCGGCCACGCCCTGGCCTCTCTCGGGTTCGGCGGCGTCGGCGAGGTCCGCCAGGGCAAGTTCATCGAACTGGAAGTCGCCGAGACCGATCCCGATCGGGCGCGCGCCGCGGTCAGGGACATGTGCGAGAAGCTGCTCGCCAATACCGTGATCGAGAACTACACGATCGATCTCGCGTAATCGTTTGACCGTCGCTCCCCCCACATACCGCTGAGGCCTGCGATCATGAAAGCCGCCGTCGTCGTCTTTCCGGGATCGAACCGCGAGCGCGACGTCTGCGCCGCGCTGGAGCGCAGCACGGGGCGCAAGCCGCTCGTCGTCTGGCACCGCGAGTCCGAGCTTCCCGACGCCGACCTAATTGTGATCCCCGGCGGCTTCTCCTACGGCGACTACCTGCGCTGCGGCGCGATGGCGGCGCACTCGCCGGTCATGCACGAGATCAAGGACCGCGCCGCCAAGGGCACGCCGGTGCTCGGCATCTGCAACGGCTTCCAGATCCTGACCGAAGCGGGGCTGCTGCCCGGCGCCCTGCTGCCCAACCGGACGCTGAAGTTCCACTGCAAGGACGTGCATCTCCGCGTCGAGAGCAGCCAGACCCTGTTCACGCACGGCTACGAGACCGGCCAGACGATCCGCGTGCCGGTCGCCCATCACGACGGCAACTACTTCGCCGACGACGCGACGCTCGACCGGCTGGAGGCTGACGGCCTCGTCGCCTTCCGATACTGCACGTCGGACGGCGAGGTCACCGACGCCGCGAACTCGAACGGCTCGGCGCGCAACATCGCCGGCATCTTCAACGAGACGAAGACGGTGCTCGGGCTGATGCCGCACCCCGAGGACGCGACCGATCCGCTGCTCGGCTCGACCGACGGCAAGCCGCTGTTCGACGGCCTCGTCTCCGCGCTGGCCGGCGGCCGCTGACGCAGCGGCGGCGGCGATGCGACCATTTTTCTGAAAAGCGCTGACGAGATGAGCCCGCAGAAGATCACGCCCGAGATCGTCGCCCAGCATGGCCTGACGCCGGAGGAGTACGGCCGCGCCGTCGAGATCCTCGGCCGCGAGCCGAACATCACCGAACTCGGCATCTTCTCGGTGATGTGGAGCGAGCACTGCTCCTACAAATCCTCCCGGAAGTGGCTGAAGACGCTGCCCACCACCGGTCCGCGCGTCATCTGCGGCCCCGGCGAGAACGCCGGCGTCATCGATATCGGCGACGGGCAGGCGGCCATCTTCAAGATGGAGAGCCACAACCACCCGTCCTTCATCGAGCCGTACCAGGGCGCTGCGACCGGCGTCGGCGGCATCATGCGCGACGTGTTCACGATGGGCGCGCGGCCGATCGCGAACCTGAACGCGCTCCGCTTCGGCAGCCCCGACCATCCGAAGACCCGCCACCTCGTCTCGGGCGTCGTCGCCGGGATCGGCGGCTACGGCAATTGCGTCGGCGTGCCGACCGTCGGCGGCGAGTGCAACTTCCACCCGTCCTACAACGGCAACATCCTCGTCAACGCGATGACGGTCGGCGTCGCGCGCGCCGACCGGATCTTCTACTCGGCCGCCGCCGGCCCCGGTAACCCGGTGATCTATGTCGGCGCCAAGACCGGCCGCGACGGCATCCACGGCGCGACCATGGCGTCCGCCGAGTTCACCGAGGAGTCCGAATCGAAGCGCCCGACCGTCCAGGTCGGCGACCCCTTCACAGAGAAGCTGCTGATCGAGGCGTGCCTGGAGCTGATGGAGAGCGACGCGATCGTCGCGATCCAGGATATGGGCGCCGCCGGCCTGACCTCCTCCTCCGTCGAGATGGCGGACAAGGGCGGGCTGGGCATCGAGCTGGATCTCGACAACGTGCCGATGCGCGAGACCGGCATGACGCCCTACGAGATCATGCTCTCGGAAAGCCAGGAGCGCATGCTGATGATCCTGCGCCCCGGCAGCGAGGACGCGGCGCGGCGCATCTTCGAGAAGTGGGAGCTGGATTTCGCGGTGATCGGCCGCGTCACCGAGACCGGCAAGCTGGTGCTGCGGATGCATGGGCAGGTCGCCGCCGAACTGCCGGTCGAACCGCTGGTGACGCACTCGCCTGTCTACGACCGCCCCTGGGTCGCGACGCCGCAGCAGCCCGTCGTCGCGCCGGCCGAGGTTCCCGCGGCCGAGCCGATCGGAGCGCTGAAGCGCCTCCTCGCCTGCCCCGACCTCGCCTCGAAGCGGTGGATCTGGCAGCAGTACGATCATCTGGTCATGGGCAACACGGTGCGGCGCCCCGCCGCCGCCGATGCCGCGATCGTCCGTCTCGAGGACGGCGGCCGCAAGGGGCTGGCGATCGTCACGGACTGCACGCCGCGCTACTGCCAGGCCGACCCGGCCGCAGGGGGCGCGCAGGCGGTGGCCGAGACATGGCGCAACCTGACCGCGGCCGGGGCGACGCCGATCGCGATCACCGACAACATGAATTTCGGCAACCCGGAGCGGCCGGAGATCATGGGGCAGTTCGTCGGCTGCATCGACGGCATGCGGCAGGCCTGCCTCGCGCTCGACTACCCGGTCGTCTCCGGCAACGTCTCGCTCTACAACGAGACCAACGGCAAGGGCATCCTGCCGACTCCGGCGATCGGCGGCGTCGGGATCGTCGAGGATGTGGCGAAGACCGTCGGGATCGGCTTCGCGCGTGCCGGCGACTCGATTCTGCTGATCGGCGAGACGCGCGGCCATCTCGGCTGCTCGCTCTATCTGCGCGAGATCGCCGGCGAGGAGCGCGGCGCGCCGCCGCCGGTCGACCTCGCCGCCGAGCGCCGCAACGGCGACTTCGTCCGCGCGCAGATCGCGGCCGGGCGCGTCGCTTCCTGTCACGATCTGAGCGACGGCGGGCTGCTGGTGGCGCTTGCCGAGATGGCGATGGCCGGCGCCGTCGGCGCGGAGATCCGGCTCGGGGACGACGTTACCGGCGGGGTGCCGCCGCATGCCTTCCTGTTCGGCGAGGATCAGGCGCGTTATCTCCTCGCCGTGCCCGATCCCGATGCGGTGATCGCGGCGGCGAACGCGGCCGGCGTGCCGGTCGTCCGGCTCGGCACGGCGGGGGGCGACGCGTTGACACTGGCCGGGGTAGGTGCCATATCGAACTCGGAGTTGCGCCGCGTGAACGAGGCGTGGCTCCCGGCCTATATGGCGGCAACGGCGAGATGACGCGACGCGGAGGACGTTCCATGGCGATGGATGCGGCGACGATCGAGGGGCTGATCAAGGAAAGCCTGCCCGATGCGCGCGTCACCATCGAGGATCTGCGGGGCGACGGCGACCATTACGCGGCGCATGTCGTTTCTGCGGCCTTCAAGGGCAAAAGTCGCGTGCAGCAGCACCAGATGGTTTATCAGGCGCTGCGCGGCCGGATGGGTAACGAGCTGCATGCGCTGGCTCTGCAGACCAGCGTTCCCGAAGAGTGATCCCCCTCCTCAGTTCAGGACCATTGCCATGAGCGACAACGCCGTCTTCGATCGGATCAAGCAGGACATCACCGACAATCAGGTCGTGCTGTTCATGAAGGGCACGCCCGTCTTCCCGCAGTGCGGGTTCTCGGCGCGGGTCGTCCAGATCCTCACTCACCTCGGCGTCCGGTTCAAAGGCGTCGACGTGCTCGCCGATCCGTCGATCCGCCAGGGCGTCAAGGATTTCTCCAGCTGGCCGACGATCCCGCAGCTCTACGTCAAGGGCGAGTTCGTCGGCGGCTGCGACATCATCAGCGAGATGTTCGAGACCGGCGAGTTGCAGGAGCTGCTCAGCACGCGCGGCATCAACACCCGCGCCGCCTGAGCGCGGACCCGCGCCGCCTGAGCGCCGCCTCGGCGATCAGCGCCTTCGATCAATGGCCCCGGCGGGATGTCCCGCCGGGGCCATTTCTTATTGCGCTCCCCTACTCCGCCGCGGAGCCCATGCCGCCAGGCTGGTTCGCTGCCGCGGCATCTTGCCGGTGACGGCGCTTCGACGCCGTGATGTTGAGGCTCTCGACCAGGATCGAGAACCCGATCGCCGCGTAGATGTAGCCCTTCGGCACATGGAAGCCGATGCCGTCGGCGACCAGCGTCATGCCGATCAGCAGCAGGAAGCTCAAGGCGAGCATCTTTACCGTCGGATGACGGTCGATGAAATGCGAGAGCGGACCGGATGCGACGAGCATCACGACGACCGCGAGCACGACCGCCGACGCCATCACCCAGAGATGGTCGGCCATGCCGACGGCGGTGATGACCGAGTCGAGCGAGAAGACGATGTCCAGCACCATGATCTGCATGACGATGCCGGCGAGTCCGGGCGCCGCCGCCGCTGCCGTGCCGTCGGCGCCCTGTCGCTCCCCCTCGATCCGCTCGTGGATCTCGCGCGTGCCCTTGTAGAGCAGGAACAGGCCGCCGGCGATCAGGACGAGGTCGCGCGCCGACAGTCCCCGCCCCATCACCGTGACGAGCGGCGCCGTCAGCTTGGTCAGCCACGAGATCGACGCGAGCAGGCCAAGCCGCGAAACGAGGGCGAGCGCGAGCCCGAAGCGCCGGGCACGCGCCTGCTTCTCGGCCGGCAGGCGACCCGCGAGGATCGCGATGAACACGAGGTTGTCGATGCCGAGGACGATTTCGAGCACCGTCAGCGTCAGCAGGCTCGCCCAGACGTTCGGGTCGGTCAGCCACTCCATTGTCGTTCCCAATTCCGTTTATCGTTTTGGATTGTCTGGAGCCGTTCGGCTCACGGTGCATAGACGGTCACGGCGTGGCGCAGGACCGAAAAGCGGGCCGGCGTGGTCGTCGTGATCTCGCCGTCGGTATTGACCCGGCGCGGCTTGCGCGTGCGGATCTCGATCGCCTCGCTGTTCAGCGCTCGGACGTCGCTCCACCTCTTGTGGCGCCCGTGCCGGAAGGCCGGATAGATCAGCGCCAGCTTCCAGGGGTGGCTGACCTCCAGGCTGTAGAGTTCGAGCTTTCCGTCGTCGATGCGGGCCCGCTCCTCGACCGCGAGGCCGGCGCCGTAGTACCGGCCGTTGCCGACCGCGATCTGCACGGTCTTGACGGCATGGGTCTCGCCGTTGGCGGTGATCCACGCCGAGAAGGGACGAGCCCGCGACAGGACCCGGATCGTCGCGAGCGCATAGCCGAACCGGCCCCAGCGCCGTTTCCGCTCCGGCGTCAGCTCGCTGGTCAATGCGACGCTGAGCCCTACGCTCGCGACGTTGAAGAAAAACCGGTCGTTCACCCGTCCGACATCGATGCGGCGCATCTTGCCGGTCGCGATCACCTTGGCGGCCCCGGCGAGATCGGCCGGTATTTCAAGGGTCCGGGCAAGGTCGTTCGCGGTCCCGAGCGGCAGGATGCCGAGCGGCAGGCCGGTTTCGACGAGCGCGGGAGCCGCTGCGTTGATCGTCCCGTCGCCCCCGCCGACGATGACGCAATCGACGGTGGCGGCGTGCCCCCGGATAAGCCCGTCGAAATGCGCCGTGTCCGCGCAGTCCGGCTCGACGAGTTCGATCCCGGCCTCGACAAGCGCGTCCGTCGCAGCCTGTACGCCGTCACGCCCGCAGCGGCTGTCGCGGTTCACGACGAGCAGCGCGCGCCGACGCCCGGACGGCGCGACCGCGGCGGTCGCCAAGCTTTGATCGATGGACGCATCGGGCGCAGCGGTCACGAGTTCCTCCAGTGTACGGCGCGCCGTTGGGGCGCACGCGCAGATGAAGGACTCCGACATCGCAGCCAGCGAGTGACTGCCAGAGGGGCCCGGAGCCGCAAACTGATTGCGATATCGGCCCGGCGGCGCTCCCGGTCAAGAGCTTTATGAAAGGACGCCGCTGCCAAGAATGCCGCATCAGAACTGGTCACGGCGTCGTCGACTTGGCCGCTTTGGCTTGCCGCGACCGATCATCCGGCCGCCGCCCATTTTCTCGTTACACTTTTTTAGGGCAAAACAATTGTCAATCGACGCGGAACGCGGCAGTATGTCGAACCGACGCAGCAGCGACAAACGTCGCAGTTAAAGACTATTCATCCGGACATTCCCGCCTAGCCCCGCCTAACCCATTGTCTTGATCGAACAGGGGAGGATGTGTCCATGAGTGCGGAAACCAAGTCCCCGGTCTATTTCATCGGGGAAATCGATCTGACCGATCCGGAGGGATACAAGAACGAATACCTTCCGCTCGCGCAATCCTTGATCAAGGGGCACGGCGGTCGCGTTCTCGCCGTGGGCCCTGCCACGCCGTTCGCAGGAGAGCCGCCGAAATCGCGGGTTGTCCTTATGGTCTGGGACAGCATGGAGCAACTTCAAGGATGGTTTAACTCGCCGGAGTACAGGCAAACCCGGAAAGTGGGGGAAAAACACGCGAAATACCGCAACTTCGCCATCAATGGCGTACCCCAGTAGTCGGGGATTTGACGGAAGCGACACGCCCGGAGCTTGGATCGGCGCCGTCAAGTTGGCGTGAAACATCGGCAGGCTGCGCAGGATTTGTGCTCTCAAGCAGATCGACCTCGTGTCGAATCCGCCGTGGGCCACCGCCTTTCCCGCACTTTCCTGCGCACTGGAACGGTGTTTCATGCCAACTTGACGACTTAGCATTACTCCGCCAGGATTGCGGTTCTCGTAGCGAAATCAAAGGCTTATCGAATTGATCTCGTGCCGTTAAGTCATTGATATCGCTCCGAGGTGACATGGTTTTGGCGGAGTAGTGTTAGGGCTTGTCAGGGAACAACCTTTTCACCGCAGAGGACGCGGAGAACCGCTGATGTACGCGGAGTTATGATTTCTTGCGGGCCGCAGGCGTGCAGCCGATCGCTCTGCGGATCTCCGCGTCTCCTCTGCGCTCTCTGCGGTAAAGGGGAATTCTATTTTTGCCCATCCCCTTAGCTTGGAGATTTCCCGCATGTCCCATTCCGCTCCGGCGGCGGCCGGCCCGGCGCTGACGTCGCACGATCCGGCGCCTCGGCGGCAGACCGTCACATTCGACTTGGAGACTTTGAGTTGGGGCGAGCAGTACAAGCTGCTCATCGGCACGGTCATCCCGCGCCCCATCGCCCTTGTCACGACGCTTGGCCCGGCCGGTCCCAATGCGGCGCCGTTCAGCTTCTTCAATGGGATAGGCGTCGATCCGATGATGCTGATCATCTCGATCGGCCCTACCGTCGGACCGAAGAAAGGCACCGACAAGGATACGCTCACGAACTTGCGGGCCCTTCCCGAGTTCGTCGTGCACATCGTCGACGACGCCTCCAAGGAGAAGATGAACATCTGTTCGGCGGAGTATCCGCACGGCGTCGACGAGTCGGCGCTCGCCGGCTTCCGGACTGAGCCGTCGCGCTTCGTGCGGCCGCCCCGCATCGCCGACTGCCCCGTGCAGTTCGAATGCAAGGTGGCGGAGATACTGACGTTGGGCCGTACGCCCTTCAACCTCGTGATCGGGGAGGTTCTCTGTATTCACTACCATGAGGGAATCGTCGACACGGACCTGCATGTCGACGTCGATCGCCTGAATACGATCGGCCGCCTGGCCGGGAACGGCGTCTACAGCCGCATCACGGACCGCTTTACCATGCC
>DASWRT010000466.1:0-5583 GCA_036403035.1 Allostellaceae bacterium
TCCCGCCGACGATCACCGCGACCATCAGCACGAGCTGGAACACCGAGCCGATCACGATTACCGAGAGCTTCTGCGCCTCGCCGACCCCCGCCCACAGGATCAGCAGCGGGATGAAGGCGGATGCCGGCAGATAGCGGGCGAACGAGATGAACGGCTCGAAAAACGCCTCGACCGCCTTGAACGCGCCCATCGCGATGCCGAGCGGCACCGCGACGAGCGCGGCCAGGACGAAGCCGCCGATCACGCGCCAGATCGTGACGCCGATATCGGCGGCGAACCCGTATTCGGTGAACAGGTCCCATCCGGCGCGGAGCGTCGTCACCGGGTCGGCGAGGAAGAGCGGCTTGACGAGGCCGCTCGACGTCGCCCCCGCCCATGCCGCGAACAGCACGACGAAGAACAAGACGCCGAGCGCAGTGCGGAGCCCCGGCGGTATCGGCCGGAGCGGGGTGAGGAAACGCGAATCCACGGCGATGGCGACGGCGGCGGCAGGGGCGTAGGCGGGCAGGGCGGGCGGCTTACTTCACGAAGCTCGGATCGAGCATCTTGTCGAGGTCGGGCGTCTTCTTCATGACGCCGGCCTCGAGCTGAATCTCCGCGGCCGCTTTCTGGAATTCCGGGATCATCCCGGTCATCTGCCGCTCGTTCGTCGGTTTGTCGATCCACTTGATGTACTTGGCCGAATCGCCGAACTGCGGTCCGGTCTGCTTCACCGCCGCGCCCATGATCTCGTAGGATTTGGCCTGATCGGTCCTGATCATGTCGAGCGCGTCGAACCAGCCGGCGACGATTCCCTCCACCGCCTTACGGTTCTTCTGGATGAAGTCCGGCTGGAAGGAGAGGGTGTCGATGACGCAGGGGTAGTCGACGGTGGTCGCGACGATCTTCGCGTCCTTCATGTCGCGGATCTGGGAGAGATACGGCTCGTAGGTCGAGGCGCCGTCGTACTGGCCGGCGACGAAGGCCTGCGCGGCCGGCTGCGGCGCGAGCGTCACGGTGTGGACGTCCTTGATGCTCATGCCGCTCTTCTTCAGCACGTAGGCGAGGACGAAGTACGGCGTGGTGCCGGCGCCGTCGACGGCGATCGTCTTGGCCTTCAGGCTCTTCACGTCGGCGATCGGCGCGCGCGCCGCAAGTCCGTCGCCGCCGTTCGAGTTGTCGAGCACCAGCACCTGCGTCACCGGCAGCGTCGTCGCCCACAGGAGCTGCGTGTCGACCGTCGTCGCGACGCCCTGCACGTCGCCGGAGGCGAGCGCCGCGAGGCGGTCCGTCTGCGCGATGAACTTGATCTCGACATCGACGCCGTTCTTCTTGAACAGTCCCGCCTTCTCGGCGAGCGTCAACGGCGCGAACCCGGTCCAGCCGCTGATGGCGAGGACGACCTTCGGCGCGGTCTGGGCTGCCGCGGGCTCGGCTGCGGCGGCGGCGAGAACGGCGGCGGCGGCCGTGGCGAGCAGGCGTTTCATCATCTCGAACTCTCTCTCCCTGTTCTGCGCTGCGGGCGAGCGTATGGTCCGCGCGGCGCCGACGGCGGGCACGACGCCCGGTCCGCATTTGCCTTCGTGCCTTGATACAGCCTCCGGCCAGCGCTTTCAAACGATGCGGGAAATGCGTCCGCGCCCCTTGGCGGCTCCGCCGTTTGATGGAAGGATGCAGCCCGTCCGCGGACGGCCTCGCAGACCGGGCCGGCCGATCATCAGAGAAACGATCGACAGAGGAGCGCCCGGCGTCATGAAACCAGAGATCGTCGTCACCGGCTCGATGTATCCGGCAACCTTGCAGGCGCTCGACGACACCTTCACCACTCATCATCTGTGGAAGGCGGAGGATCCGGCGGCGCTGCTCGCCTCGGTGCGCGACCGGGTACGCGCGATCGCGACGCCCGGCGGGCGCGGCGCCGACGCCGCGCTGATGGATGCGCTGCCGAAACTGGAAATCATCTCCTGCTTCGCGGTCGGCGTCGACGCTGTCGACCTGGGCGCCGCCAAGGCCCGCGGCATCGCCGTCACCAACACGCCCGACGTGCTGACCGACGACGTCGCCGATATCGCACTGGCGCTGACCCTCGCCGTCGAGCGCCAGATCTGCCAGGGCGACCGCTTCGTCCGCGCGGGCAAATGGCCGACGAGCGGCTTTCCCTATGGACGCAAGCTCGGCGGCCGGACGATGGGCATCGTCGGGCTGGGGCGGATCGGCCTCGCCGTCGCGCAGCGCGCCGCGGCCTTCGGCATGAAGATCGTCTATCACGGGCCGCGCGAGAAGGCTGAAGGCGGCGCGTACCGTTTCTATCCCGACCTCGTCGCGATGGCGCGGGACAGCGACGTGCTCGCCGTCACCTGTCCGGGCGGCGCCGCGACGCGCCACCTGATCGGTGCGGCGGTGCTGGAAGCGCTCGGTCCGGAAGGCGTCGTGGTCAACGTCTCCCGCGGGTCGGTGATCGACGAGGCGGCGCTTGTCGCGGCGCTTCAGGCCGGCAAGGTCGGCGGCGCCGGCCTCGACGTGTTCCAGAACGAGCCGCGGGTCCCGGAGGTCCTGTTCGGCATGGACAACGTCGTGCTGCTGCCGCACATCGGCAGCCAAACTCACGACACGCGGGCAGCGATGGGCCAGCTCGTCGTCGACAACCTGAAAGCCCATTTCGCGGGCCAGCCGCTGCTGACGCGGGTGGTGTAGCGGACGACCGCAAGCGGATCGCCGACGCCGGAGCGGGACGTAGCGCCCATCGAGAAGGGCCCTATGTCCGGAAGCCCGCGGTATCGCCGATGCTGCTGCCGTGGGTGGTGTCGCCGCCGAGCCCGGCCGCGAGATATTGGCCGAGCGCGGCGCCGGCGATGCAGGCGAGCACCGACGACACGGCGTAGGCGACCGCGCGCCACGCTTCGCCTTCGCGCAGCATCTGCAACGTCTGGATGCTGAACGCCGAGAAAGTCGTGAAGCCGCCACAGAGCCCGGCCATCGCGAAAAGACGCATCTCGGCGCTCGCCGGCCGCAGCCCGAAAGGAGCGGTCACCGTCCCGACGAGTCCGATGACGAACGATCCGGTGACGTTGATCAGCAGCGTGCCCCACGGGAAGCTCTCGCCGAACCTCTCGGCGACTGCGAGCCCGACGCCGTACCGCGCCATGCCGCCGAGCGCGCTGCCGAGCCCGACGTAAAGGTAGGCGGCGACCGCGTTCATCGGCCGCCTCCGTCGCATGAAGCGGCCGCGATGCACGACCGACGGCGATTCCGAAGGATGATGGAAAACAACATTTCCGATCCTTTCCAAGTCCGACTCGACGCATGCGCGGAGTGGGACAGCGGCACCCGCCATGGTTGCGGGTTGCGGAGACACACCTACCGCCCGTTTCCGCGCAGTAGGAGTCATCAGCCTGGAAAGGCGGTTGCGGGGGACTCCATCCCCGTCACGAGAAAGAAATTATGTCTCGCGATCGGAACCGTCAACCCGACGCCTTGTCGCATCCCCGATCGCGCGTTCCATCATCGGAGCCCCTGCGGGCATGCCGCACGGGTGATCGTGCGGCTACGACCCGCGGCGGAAGCTCCGCGCGCACAGGGTGACGTCGCCTTCGACGAAGATGTCGGAAACGACGCCCGCGCGCGTGACGGCGCCCTGCACGATGCAGGCCCCTCTAGCCGAGGCATTGTCGGAGTCCTGGACGACCCAGGCACGCTGCCATGCGACGATATACGCGCCGGCCGATGCGGCGACCGGCCGCACGCCGGCCGGCTGGCCGAGCGCCGCGAAGACGGCGCCGATCCCCTGGCCGCGGAGCGCCTCGAAGAACGCCGCGCCGTCGCGGCCGGCGGCCGGCGTCACGGGGGCCTCCGACGGCGTCGGCGCCGTCGCGCAGCCAGCCGCGGCGCCGGAGAGGACGGCGAACATGGCCAGCATCGCCGCTGCCTGGGCTGGGTTGAATTGCAGGCGGCCGTGCCTATTTCCGCGCAGCATGCGACCGGTTTCGCCGTTCATAGCCATGTGAGGCCGGTCCGCCACGCCTCCATCCATAGTCAGCAGCGGTGAGGTTTTCGATGCATCACACCATGAAGATGGTTGCCGTCCTCGCGATGTCCGCCTCTCTCGCCGCCTGTACCGCCGATCAGCAGTTCGGCGCCAACAAGACGACCGGCGGTGGGCTGGTCGGCGCCGGGCTCGGCGGCCTTGCCGGCTCGCAGCTCGGCAGCGGCAGCGGTAAGCTTGCCACGACGGCGATCGGCGTGCTGCTCGGCGCACTCGCCGGCAGCAACGTCGGTCAATCGCTCGACCGTGCCGATCATGCCGCTGCCGAACGCACTGCCGGACAGGCGTTCGAGTCGAATTCGACCGGACAAGCATCGACGTGGCGCAATCCCGACAACGGTCATTACGGCACGGTCACGCCGACTCGCACGATGGAGCAGTCGAATGGCGAAGTCTGCCGCGAGTTCCAGCAGACCATCGTGGTCGGCGGGCAGACGCAGCAGGGCGTCGGAACAGCCTGCCGTCAAGCTGACGGCACGTGGCAGATCGTCAGCAACCGAGCGATGTAAGACCCCCGGTCGCTGAACTTGGCTCATCGGCCGGTGGTTGAGCTCGCGCGCCATTTGAGCGACACCCGCTCGGCATCGGTCAACGGCCGAGGCGGCGAAATAAGAAGTCAGTCCGCGAGATCCGGCGTCGCGTCGCGCGGGATGATCGCGCCACGATGTCCGATCACCGCGCCGGCAAGCCGGTTGCCGGCGCGGGCCGCCGCCGTCGGCGGGGTACCAACGAGACGGCGTCCAAGATAACCGCCGTTGAAGGCGTCGCCGGCCGCGGTCGTGTCGACCGGACGGAGCGGCTGCGTCGGCACCGGCGTCCGGCTGCTGCCGCCATCCTCGCCGACGCGATCGATGACGACGCAGCCGTCGCGGCCGAGCTTCAGCGCCAATTCGGCGACCCCGGCCGCATGGTAGCGGGCGATCGTCGCCTCGGCGTCGGCATCGCCGAACAAGGCGGCCTCGTCATCGGCGGTCGGCAGGCCGATATCGACCTCGGCGAGGAAGCGGGCGACCGTGCGCTGCGCGGTTTCCCGGTCCGGCCAGTTCGTCGCGCGGTAGTTGCTGTCGAACGCGACGCGGGCGCCGCGGGCGCGGGCGCGGGCGAGCGCTTCGCCGAACCGGTCGCGCGCCTCCGCCGCCAGCACCGAGAGCGTGATCGCCGAGAAGTAGATGAGGTCGTACTCCGTGGCGAGCCGGGCGAGCAGCGGCAGCGTGCTCGGCTCGACGAAGAGCGAGCGCACCGCCGCCGCCAACCGGTAGTGGAAGAATCGGCGCTCGCCGTGCTCGTCGATCCGGATGATGTAGAGGCCGGGCAACCGTCCGGGGAGCCGCGCCACGTGGTCCGCGCCGATGCCTTCCTCGCGCCACATCGCGAGCATGCGGTCGCTGTAGGGATCGTCGCCGAGCGCCGTCACGTAATCGACGGCGACGCGGTCGCGCGGCGTGCTCCGGGCGAGGTAGACCGAAGTGTTGAGCGTATCGCCGCCGAATGCGAGCGACAGCGTCGTCTCGTCCCGCTGGCTCAACTCGATCATGCATTCGCCGACCGCTGCGATCCGTGCT
>DASWRT010000467.1:0-12791 GCA_036403035.1 Allostellaceae bacterium
GACAGGTCAAGCTCGTTGTGGAAACGGCGGCGCAGGGCCGGCATGCCGGATCAGCGGATTGCCACGCCTGAGGCGGCGTGCATGCGACGATCCGTCCGATGCGGCGGCGGCGAGCCGGAACCGCGCTCCGGTCCGGCCGGCATCCTGCGACGCCTAAGAGCCTATCCCAGTAGACGGTCGTGGTCTGCGACGCGCGACGCACCCCGGCGGCACGACGCCGCGTCCCTGCGGGTTGCGCTCCGACGCCCGGCGGCTGCGCCGCACGGCCTTGCCGATGTCCCGGCATCGCGGCGCGCCTCTCGCGCAAGCAGAGCTTGCGCTGACGGCGGCAGGCGAAGCGGAGCTTCGCTGAGAGCCGCGCTCCTACCCCGGCGGCACGACACCGCGTCGCAGACCATGACGGCCTACTGGGATAGGCTATAAGCAAGGAGGCCGGTCACGCCGGCCGGGACGGGCTCCTGCCGGTGGCGGTCAGGCGATCCATTTCGCCGCGGCGGCGGCCGACGCGGGCGGCCGCGCCCGCTCGGCGGGAAAGACGATCCGGACGGAAGTGCCGGCGCCCGGCCGCGTGTCGATGTCGAGACGGCCGCCATGCAGCTCGATCAGCCGGCGGGTGATCGGCAGGCCGAGGCCGGTGCCGGCGTAGCGCCGCGTCGTCGCGCTCTGCACCTGACCGAACGGCTCCAGCGCGCGCTCCAGCTCGGCCGGGCTCATGCCGATGCCGTCGTCGCGGATCTCGATGGCGGTCTCGCCGTCGGAGGTCGTCGCGACGGTCGCCGTCACGGTGCCGCCATCGGGCGAGAACTTCACGGCGTTCGACAGGATGTTCAGCAGGATCTGCTTGGTGGCCCGGGCGTCGGCCCAGAGCACGATCTCGCCGCCGTTGCGGTCGAGATCGGCGAGCAGCGTCAGGCCGCGCTTCCGCGCCCGCTCGCGCACCATCGAGAGCGAGGCCATCAGGACTTCCTGGAGCGAAATCTCCTCCTCGTGCAGGTCGAACTTGCCGGCCTCGATCTTCGACATGTCCAGGACGTCGTTGATGAGGTCCAGGAGATGCATGCCGGAAATGTTGATGTCCGCAGCGTAGCCGGCGTATTTCGGGTTGCCGAGCGGACCGAACCGCTCGTGCTGCAGCACGTCGGAGAAGCCGATGATCGCGTTCAGCGGCGTCCGCAGCTCATGGCTCATGTTGGCGAGGAACTCGCTCTTGCAGCGATTGGCCAGTTCCGCCTGCCGCCGCGCCTCGCTCATCTCGATCTCCGCGCGCCTCTGCTCGGTCACGTCGGAATAGAGCATCACGATGCCGCCGTCCGGCTTCGGGTTCCGGCGGATCCGCAGGAATCGGCCGTCCTGGGTCGCGCGCTCGATACGCAGCGTCGCATCCGTGCGCAGCTGCGCCATCCGGTGCGCGACCGCTGCGTCAGCGTCGGCGGCGGCTGCCGCGCCGAAATCGCCGCGCATCGCCTGAAGGTGCACGATCTCGTCGAGGCGCATGCCGCCGACGGTCGCCGGCAAGTCGAGCAGGTCGAGGAAATGGGCGTTCCAGGCGACGAGGCGCCGGTCGGCGTCGAACACGGCCAGTCCCTCGCCCATGTGCTCGAACGTGCTCTGGAGCAGCGCGGTCTGCCGTTCGAACCGCGCCTCGCTGCTCGCCAGCTCCGCTGTCGCCTGCCGGCGGCGGGCCAGGGCGCGGACAAAGCCCCAGGTGAGCCCGGCGACGGTCAGCGCGAACAGCACGAACATCGCGACGGAGTTGCGGGCGACCTCGTACCAGCCGTGCAGGATGTCGTCGCGGTCGCGCGCCGCGACGACGACCAGCGGACGCGCCGGCACCCGGCGATAGGCGATGCGGCGCGCAGCCTGATCGCCATCCGCCGCCGCCGCGATCATGCCCGAGCGCCGTTCGGGCGCGTGCCGCAGCACGGGGCCGACATCGCTCGCGAAGCGGCCGATCATCGTCTCGTCGTGCGGCGCGGTCGCGAGCATGACGCCGTCCTCGAAGAAGAGGCTGATGCGGACGTCGCCGGCCGTCGTGATCGAATCGAACAGGTTGGTGAGGGAGTCGATCTGGACCTCGGCGGCGAGCACGCCGCGGAACTCGCCGCGGACGAACGGACGGCTCATCATCACCGACCAGCCGCTGGTCAGCTCGCTTCGCTCCGGCCGGTCGATGACGAGCGCCGGCATGTCCGCCGCATGGTGGGCAGCGACGAACGGGCGGTCCGCGAGGCTGCGCGATCGCACCGGGGTCGACGCGCCGTTGTTGATCTGGCGGCCGGTGACGGCGTCGATCAGGATGATGTCGCGAACCGGCATCGTCTGCTCGTTGAGCTGGCGCAGCAGCGCCTTGACCTCGGCGCCGTCGAGCGGCGCGTCCCGGTACGTCGTGTCGAGGAAGCTCGCCGCCCCGACCAGCATGGCGTCGACCGCCATGATCGTCCGGTTGGTGTTGATTTCGGCGGAGCGCGCCAGGGTTTCGAGCGCCGCATCCGCGTCCGCGGTGACCTCCCGGTATTCGCGGTACAGGCCCAGTCCGAGCGCAAGGCCGAAACAGAGGACGAGGACCCCGCTCGCGGAGATCAGGGCATTGCGCAGGCGGCGGTGCCGCAACGGTCCGGTCAATGCGGCGGCCTCACTCGATCGCGGCGGCGGCGGCGGCGATGCCGAGGCTGCGGCCGACCGTGCCGTTCCAGCTTTCGACGCACTCCGCGCCGCAGCGTTCCGCCCAGCGCGGCAGGACGGTGCCGACCAGCGCCTTGCGCAGCAGGACCGTATCTTCGCCGCGCGTCGGCACGAGGCGCAGATGACCCGGCTTGCCGACGGTGCAGCTCCCGCCGCTGCCGGTCAGGCAGGCGATCCCCTCGCGACTCTCGTGCTCGGCCGAGTCCCATATCGCAGCTTCAAGCGTCGCCAGCTCGCGTTTCAGGAAGTCCCGCGCCGCCGAGTCGAGGCTCTGCCACGTGGCGCGGTTCACGGCCAGGATGTTCGGCCCCCAGCTCAGCGTCATGCTGTGGACGTGGGTCGCCGCGTGCTGCAGGCCGAGACGGTAGCCCGACATCGCAGCGGTGACGGCGCAATCGACCACCTTCCTGCGCAGCGCGTCGCCCATGCCCGCGAACGGCAGCGTCACGCCGATCCCGCCGAGGCTCTCGACGAAATCGGCATGCGTCACGCCGGCGACGCGGACGCGCAGGCCGGCGACGTCGCGCAGGCCGGCGATCGGGCGGTTGCAGAACAGGACCTGCGCCGGATAGGTCCAGACCGCCAGGATCTCGATGCCGTACCGCTCGCGGTACAGCGTCGCCAACGTCTCGCGATAGGCGTCGACGCTGCGGCGCAGCGAGGCGATGTCGGGGTTCATGCCGACGAGGTCGACGCCCGCCGCTTCCGGGTCCTCGCTCGCGATCAGGTTCAGCGACAGCGTGCCGAAGGCGATGACGCCGAGCCGCATGAGCTGCAGCACCTCGGGGCCGCGCAGGCCGATCGCATCGAAGGCCGAGACCTCGGCGGTGATCCGCCCGCCCGAATGCTCGGCGAGCTGCCGGTTCCAGAACGGCTCCTCGTACTGCGCGAATTGCTGCGCGTCGCCCAGTCCGCCGACCACCTTGAGATGGAGGCGCGGCAACGGCGGCTGCTCCCCGGCCGCGGCATGCCCGGACACGGAGACGGCGCATGCGGCGGCGGCGGAGAGGAGCGATATGAGGAAAGTTGCAATCCGGAGCGGGGACCACATTGCAGCGACTCTGAGCCGCAAACGTTAAGATCCCCTTGCCCCGTCAGCTACCGGTTGCGGCCGTTAATTCCGCCGCATCCCTTTGGGGGATAGGCGGCGGCGGCCGGATTAAGAAAGCCGGCCGCCCCGGCCGCGATCAGAGGAAGCCGGCGGCTCCTTCGGGCGCGGCCGGGGCGGCGCGTGCCGCCCTGCGTCCTGCGTCCGCCTCGGCCGGCGTCCTGACCCGGCCGCCGCGGTCCGGCGCGTCCATCATCTCGCGCAACGTCTCGCGGGCGCGGGACAAACGGGAGCGGACGGTTCCGACCGGCACGCCGGTGATCTCCGCAACCTCCTCGTATTTCAAGCCTTCCAGTCCGATCAGCAGCACGACCTCACGCTGCTCGGCGGGCAACCGCTCGAGCGCCGCGCGGAAATCGCGCAATTCCAGGTGCTCGGTCTGGTTGCCGGGGCGGCCGATCTCAAGCGCGGCGTCGAGCGAGGAGTGCGAGCCGCGGCGGACCGCCGAGCGAATCGCATTAACGTACTGGTTGTGCATCAGCGTGAACAGCCACGCCCGCAGGTCCGTGTCAGGCTTCCAGAGATGCGCCTTCGAAAGCGCCCGGACGACAGTCTCCTGAACGAGATCGTCGGCCCGATCGGGGTCCTTCATCAAGGCACGGGCGTAACGGCGAAGCCTCGGCAGTTCATCGGCGATACGAGTGTGAACGGCGTGCATGTGCGTCTTCCCCACCAAATGAGCGTGTGTGGAGAAAGTTGTAACAACGCGATGTAACGGGCGTTGGTGTCGCGCTGTTACGAATTGTGATTTGTCGTAACACAAATTAACGGCCACCATCCTTTAGGGCGAGATCACGGCGGTGTGCCTCCGGACGGGGGGCGTGGCCGGGCCGGCAGAGGATTCGCGTCGCAGGGTGGAACCGGTATTGTCGGTTGCCCCCAGTCATGGGCTCCGCTCCTCGCCCGATGCAGGGCAGGGGCGGCGCACGGCCGTTGCGTGCGTTCGCCGCATGAAAGGATCGCCCGATGCATACGATTCCGTCGTTCGACCCGTCGCGCCCGAAAACGGCGCTCTACCGCGACCTCGCGCGCGAACTGCACGCGCTGCTTGAGGGGGAGGCGGACCTCGTCGCCAATGCGGCCAACGCGGCGGCGCTCCTCTATCACGGCCTGCCGGAACTCAACTGGGCGGGATTTTATTTCCTGAAGGGCGGCGAGCTGGTGCTCGGCCCGTTTCAGGGCAAGCCGGCCTGTGTCCGGATCGCGGTGGGAAAGGGCGTCTGCGGAACCGCCGTCGCACGCCGCGAGCCGCTGCTGGTGCCGGACGTCGAGGCGTTTCCGGGCCACATCGCCTGCGATGCCGCATCCCGGTCGGAACTCGTCGTGCCGCTCCTGCGCGCCGTCGACGGTGCGCCGTTCGGCGTTCTCGACCTCGACAGCCCGGTCGTGGCGCGGTTCGACGAGGAGGACCGGCGCGGCTGCATCGCCCTCGCGGCGATCTTCGTGCAGGCGGCGGCGGTGCGGGCGGACGACGATGGCGGCGCGGACTACGCTGGCCTATCGGGATAGGCTCGAAGCTGAGGGTTAGGGACTCTTAGGCCGTGGCTTGTCGCCTGGGCCGACGATGGCGGGTGCTTACGGCACCTCGGACAGCAGCATCTCTTCCAGCGGCACGTCATCGGTGATGTCGGGTTCCTGCGCCAGCATCAGCGCGGCCATCCGCCGGATGCGCACGTGCGGCAGCGAGGGAAGCTCGCGCCGCAGCACGCTCACCGCTTCGTCAAACGCGTCGGCATTGCCGGCGTGGCGGCGCATGGCACGTGTATAGGTCGATCGCACGAGGCGATGTAGATCAGACGACATGCCTGTCAGCTCCCTGCAACGGGGATGATCCTAATCAGGGACAAAACGGGATTGCGACGTCAACTTCTGGTTCAGAAAGTATTAACCAATTTTGTTTTGCGGCGCAAAGGAATTTCGCAATTTCACTCAGTAACTGTCAGTTGATTTCGTCGCGAGTTTATCGCCGGAAACTTTACGTACTTAGTGAGCATTCCGGCGGCCGGGTACTGCCAATGCGGGCGAGAGGCGGCGGCGCCCCTGCGGCGCCGCCTCGACCGACGGGCGCCGGGAACGGCATCCGCCTGCCCGTCCACCCGCGGGTCTGCCGGAATCGTGCCGGAGAGGGCAGGCCGGATGCTCAGTTGACGACCGTCACGCCGCGGCGGTTCTTCGCCCAGGCGGCCGGATTGGACCCCACGGCCTCCGGCCGCTCCTTGCCGAAGGTGACGGTGTTGAGCCGGTTCGTGTCGATGCCGAGCGCGACGAGAACGCTCTTCATCGCCGCAGCGCGGCGTTCGCCGAGCGCGAGGTTGTACTCGCGCGTGCCGCGTTCGTCGGCATGGCCTTCGAGCGTCACGGTGACGTTCGAATAGCGGCGCAGCCATTCGGCCTGTCGTTCCAGTATGCGCCGCGCCTCCGGGTTGATGTCGACGCGGTCGGTCTCGAAGTAGATGTGGTCGCCGACATTCTGCGCGAGGTCCTGCTGCGAGCCGGGCGCGGTGCGGCTCGCGCCGTTGCGGTCGCCGCCGTTCGCATCGACGCCCGTACCGAAGCGGTTGATGCCGCCGGGGCCGCCGACGCCCCCGGTGACCGGCGCACCGCCGCCGCGGTCGGCGCTCGTGGTTTCGGGCGGAGCGTCGCAGCCGGCGAGAATGGCGAGGGCGGCGAGGCCGAAAAGAAGCTTGCGGAACATATCTCTCCTCGTCGGAAAAAGGTTCGTGAACAGTGGGACGGCAGGCAGGCCGGGAGCGCCGCCGCTGCGGTCGGCCTCGTCAGGTGCGCGCACGCACCCTTTCGAGGATGTCGTCCGCCGCCGTCGCTCGACCGATTCTGTCGGCGGCCGCGGAGCCCGGATCGAACGGCCCCTGGCGATCGCCGGCGGCCGCCTGCGGCACGACAACGCCGCCGCCGGCCGGCGGTGCATCCAGCGCCGTGGCGCGGTTTTCGAACCGCTCGGCAAGCCCATACAGCCTGTGCGAAAGCTCGACATCGTCGACCGACGCCGCGAGGCGCCGGCAGCGGGCTGCCTCTTGTCGCAAATAATAGATGAGCGACATGGAGTGGAACTCCTGCCTTCTACAGAGATTCTGGAATTTGCACTGCAATCGTACGGTGCGGTGCCCGTTGGGATGTTTACCTCTGCCGATTCCGCAGGCGCAACAATTTTATATTAACCATACCGCTTGACAGGAATACCGTATTCGTCATGCCGCGGTCGGTCCGGATTCCGCAAGACGGCAGGCGGGGCGCGTAAGAGCTTGAAAATTCGGGGTGCACGCGGGCAGGGCCGTGATGCGCGGCCGCCACCTCTTTCGGGGAATGTGCCGACCGCCGGTCGCGAAAAAAGTTCCACCCGCTCCGGCGTGAATCGCGCAAAGGATGTTGCGTCCGGCGACGGTGTTCTACCGCTGATCGGCAGCAGGCGGGCCGGCGTAACGGCAGCGGCCCGTGAGTCGAACCCGCCGGCTGCCGCCGATGCAACCCGCGCTCGCGCGCTCCCGGCGTCGGGCGCGTGCCGATCCGGGCCAGCTCGGCAAGCGCCCGACGGGGGACGCCGCGGTCAACCTTTGACGAGCGGGCAGCCTCCCTGCGCGAGCGGCCGGAAAGCCTCCGCCGCCGGGATCGTCTGCACCGTCCTGTAATAGTCCCAGGGCCCCTTCGATTCCGCCGGCGCCTTGACCTGGAACAGGTACATGTCGTGGATGTGGCGCCCGTCGGCACGGATCGACCCATGGCCGAACAGCGGGTCGTCGGTCGGCATCGCCTTCATCTTCGCGGCCACGGCGGTGCCGTCCGTCGTGTCCGCTGCCTTCACCGCCTTCAGGTAATGCAGCACGCTGGCGTACACGCCGGCCTGGATCATGCCGGGCCGCTTGCCGCCGGTGCGCTTCGCGAAGCGGTCGGCGAAGGCGCGCGTCCCGTCGTTCATGTCCCAGTAGAACGCCTCGGTGAGATACAGCCCCTGCGCCGCCTCCAGGCCGATCGAGTGCACGTCGGTGATCTGCATCAGCAGCGCGGCCAGCGTCTGCCCGCCCTTCGGGATGCCGAACTCCGCCGCCTGTTTCACCGAGTTGATCGTGTCGCCGACGGCATTGGCGAGGCCGATGATCTTCGCCTTCGATGCCTGCGCCTGGAGCATGAAGGACGAGAAGTCGGAGGCGTTCGGCGGATGCCGCACGCTGCCGAGCACCGTCCCGTTCATCGCCTTGACGACGGTCATCGCATCGCGCTCCAGCGCATGCCCGAACGCGTAGTCGGCCGTGACGAAGAACCAGGTGTCGCCGCCGTTCTGCACCACGGCCTTCGCCGTGCCGTTGGCGAGCGACCACGTGTCGTAGGTCCAGTGGATGGTGTTGGGCGCGCATTTCGGACCGGTGAGGTCGGCCGTGCCGGGACCGGAGGCGAGGAACACCGCCTTCGGGTTGGCGCGCACCACCTCGTTGACGGCGAGCGCCACCGACGAGAACGGCACGTCGGCGATCGCGTCGACGCGCCCGTTCTCCAGCCACTGCTTGGCGATCGCCGAGCCGACGTCGGGTTTGTTCTGGTGGTCGGCCTGCACCACGTCGACCTTCATGCCGCCGAGCAGGCCGGCGGCGTCTTCGGCGGCCAGCTGCGCCGCGACGACGGAGCCGATGCCGGTCGAGTCCGAGGCGAAGCCGGTCATGTCGGTCAGCACGCCGATCCGGACTTCGTTGTCCGGCACCGCCGCGGCGGCGCTGCGGGTCGCAGGGCCGTGCGCCAGCACCGCGAGCGCCGCGCCGGTGGCGGCGGCGATGAGCAATGAAATCAACCGCATCGGCGTGTCCTCCACTGCATGGTCGTCTATTCCTAGCCCGGCCGATGCCGGTCCGGGGGCTGCCGCGAGCTTGCGCAGGTTTCCCCCGTCGCGCAACCGTCGCGCCGCCGTCTCCCGTTCCACTTGTCTCGCACCGGCTTTGACGTCATAGGATTGGCGCGCCGGATGGTATGATGGACGGCGAGCGGGAGATCGACGGAAGAACCATGCCGCAGGCCATTTCGCCGGACGAGAAACGGCGGCTCGCCGCGCTGCGCGACCGCTCGATCCTCGATACCGCGCCCGCATCCGGCTTCGACGACTTGACCAAGCTCGCGGTTCGCCTGTGCCGGGCGCCGGCCGCGATGATCGGGTTCATCGACGATGACCGCTTCCGTCTCAAGTCGGCGCTCGGCGTCGCCCGCGGCGAGATCGCGCTCGCCGCCGGATCCGCCGCGGCGGCTGCATTCCGGCAGCCGGACCTGCTCGTCGTCCCCGATCTCCCGGCCGACGGCCGGTTCGCAGGCTTGCTGCCGCCACCGCTACCGTCGCCCGCCGCGGAGGAGTGGCGTTTCCTGGCCGGCGCCGCGATCCTCGAAGGTGCCGGCGAGGGCGGCGGAAGCGGTCCGGTCATCGGCCGGGTATGCGTCCTCGACCATGCTCCGCGCCGGCTCGATGCCGACGAGGCGGCGGCGCTCGGCGCGCTCGCGCGGCAGGCGGCGGCATTGGTCGCGCTGCCGGTCACCGTCGCCGCGCTCGACGCCGCCCGCCTGCGGACCGCCGAGATATTGGAGGGCACCAGCGACGCCTTCTACGCGGTCGACGCCGAATGGCGCTTTACCTACGTCAACCGGACAGCGGAAAGAATCTGGCGGCGGGGGCGCGAGGAGCTGCTCGGCCGCCGGCTTTGGGACGAGTTTCCCGAAAATGTCGGCGGCCACGCCTACCAGGAGATCGTGCGCGCCGCGCGCGAGCGCCGGCCGGTCGAGTTCGAGACGATGTCGTTGCAGACCGGCGACTGGATCGCGGTCCGCGTCTCTCCCGATGCCGGCGGGCTCTCGATCTATTTCCGCGATATCGCCGCCCGCAAGCGGCTCGAAGGCGAGTTGCGCCGGCGCAACGAGCAGCTCCAGCGCCTGACCGAGGAGCGTTCCCGCCAGCTCGCCGCGAGCCGCGCGCGGTTGCGCGCCTTCTTCGAGAACTCGCCGGACTGGCTGACGCTGCTGCGCGTGGCGCCGGACGGCCAGGTCCGGTACGAGGATCTCAACCCGACCACCGAGCAGGCCTACGGGATGCCGCGCGATGCGGTGATCGGGCGCACGCTCGAGGAAGTGCTCGGCCCGCCCGGGGCCGAGGTGCCGCTGCGCCACGCCTACGCCTGCGTCCGCACCGGCGAGACGCAGCGCTATGCGCTGCGGCGGACGATGAACGGTGTTACCCGCACCATCGACGTGATGTTCGCCCTGGTCCCGGAGCAGGACGACGCGGGACCGGAGGGCGTCGGCGACCGCTTCATCATCACCACTGCCCGCGACATCACGGAGCGCGAGCAGCTTGAGGAGCAGCTCCGGCAAGCGCAGAAGATGGAGGCCGTCGGCCAGATAACGGGCGGAGTCGCGCACGATTTCAACAACCTGCTGACGGCCATCTCGGGCAATCTGGAGCTGATCGAGATGCGGGCCGATGTCGACGGCGACGGGACCGTGCTGCGGCAGGCGCGCGCGGCGAAGCGCGCGGCGGAGCGCGGCGCCGCGCTGACCCGGCAACTCCTCGCCTTCTCGCGCAAGCAGCACCTCGTCGCGAAGCCGGTCGACCTCAACGAGGTCGTCGCCGGGATGGACGATCTGCTGCGGCGCACGATGGGCGGGCTGGTGCAGGTGCGGACGCGGCCCGCCGCCGGACTCTGGCCGGCGCTCGTCGATCCGACGCAGATCGAGCTGGTCCTGCTCAACCTCGCGATCAACGCCCGCGACGCGATGCCGGAAGGCGGCACGCTGACCATCGCGACCGCGAACCTGCCGGCCGGCGATCCGGCGCTCCCGGCGGATCTCGGCGCGTGCGAGGGCGGCGCCGTGCGCATCGCCGTTTCCGACACCGGCACCGGCATGAGCGAGACGGTGGCGGCCCGCGCCTTCGAGCCGTTCTTCACGACCAAGGAGATCGGCCGCGGTTCCGGCCTCGGGCTCAGCATGGTGTACGGCTTGGCGCAGCAATCGGGCGGCACCGCGATGATCGAGACCCGGCCGGGCGCGGGGACGACGGTCAGCGTCCTCCTGCCGCGCGCCGCCGATGCCGCCGCCGGCGCGGGCTTGCTGCCGGCCGGGCGCGCCGACGCTCCGCTGCCGTCGGCCGGCGCGGAAGGAGGCGGCGCGCGGATCCTCGTCGTCGACGACGACGGCGACGTGCGCGAAATGACCGTTCAGTGCCTGCGCGAGTTCGGCCACGAGGTGACGGCGGCGGCGAGCGGGGGCGCGGCGCTCGACCTGCTCGGCGCCGGCGTCGCTTGCGACCTGTTGCTCGTCGACGTCGCGATGCCGGGGCTGAACGGCGCCGAGACGGCGCGGCGCGCCCGCGAGATCCGCCCCGGGCTGCGCGTCCTGTTCGCGACCGGCTATGCCGAGAGCGTCGGGTTCGCGGCGCAGCAGACGGGCGTCGACCCGGTGATCCGGAAGCCGTTCACGCTGGAGGCGCTGCGGCGGAGCGTCCGCGCAGTGCTGGCGTCCGGCGACGCGCAGCCGGCGCCGCCCTGAAGATACGGCCTTGCCGCTGGCGGCGGACACCGCCGCCAAGCGAGGCATGACGACTCCGGATAGGGACGCCGGCCAGTGCATGCGGTCTGCCGCGCGGCAGCTCTCGTGCCGGCTTCCTCGCCAGCGAAACGCTTCCGCGTAGGTTCTATGACGGGCTGACGACAGTAGTGTTACACTGAAACAAGGAATCGATTATTTCGATTCCACAGGAAATTGAATTTTGCACAATGGCGACATCGGTCTTATGGTTCCGGCCGGCTTGTCGTTCGACGATGGGATAGTCGAGGTGTGTAGCTATTTCTTGATGAAAATCAATAGTTTGCCTCCGCCGACTCGACTCCCTCCGCGGTTGTCTCCGGCCGTTCCCGAAAGAAGTAGCGCAACGGCGGGGGAGTTCACCCACAGATTTTTCCACAGGCTGCGATCGCATCGGTCGCCGATCGGCGCGGTGACGCCTGCGGCGCGCGGCAGCCGCCGATGTCACCCCTTCGGCAGCGGCAGCTTCGTCTGCCAGCGTAGCGCCGAGAACTCCTCGATGTCGGCCACGAAGCGCTCGCCGCCGGCATCGTTGAACACCGAGCAGCGGAACCGGTAGGTGACGTCGGCGACGGTGAGAAGGCCCAGGAAAGTTTCGCTGATGCCGCCGTCGGTGTGGGTGAACGCCGCGACGCGCTCGCACAGGATCTTGACGATGTCGGCCAGCACCAGACTGATCGACCCGGCGGTGGCTTCTGCGAGCACCTGCTCCAATCCGATGCCGTATGTATCCGTCAGGTAGGCATCGACCGCGTCGGACGCATCCCCCCGCATCGGCTGTCCTCGTCCTCCGCCACCCCGCCTCGGCGCGACTGCGTCGCCAGCCCGACCTGATCGGCCAGCACCGTAATGCAGCCGGCGAACGGATCAAGAACAATCGGAGAATCCCCCTCCTCCGGCTCGCCCAAAGGGTGGATCCGGAGCGATCCATGACGATCAGGAAGAGCATGGGAATGGCTTAAATCGCCTTAACCGTTCGTTCCCGCCGCATCCTGCGCGCCCCGATTCGCGACTCGGGGCTTGTCCGTGCGTCCGCCTTGTCGCGGCGCCCCTACGATGCCCTCAGCAGCTCCAGCAATATCGCCGCGGCAAAACCGATCAGGATCGCGCCGGAGCTTCGGTTTATCCAGGCGAGCGCGCGCGGCGTGATCCGTGCCCGCGCCGCGCTCAGCGCGCCGCCGAGCGCCGCCCACCAAGCGAGCGAACCGGCGAAGACGCCCGCGACCAGCGCGGCCGCATCGCCGCCCGCGCCCGTCTCGGCAAGACCCAGCCCGCCGAAGACGGCGGCGAAGGAGAGGATCGTCGTCGGATTCGCGAGGGTGAGCCCGAAGGTCTGCGCGAAAGTCGGGATCCACGCGGCGGCGGTGACGGCGCCGGCACGATGTTCCGCCGTCACGGCCGCCTCGCGCGGTGCCGCGAACCCGGCGGCGGCGGC
>DASWRT010000468.1:0-18108 GCA_036403035.1 Allostellaceae bacterium
CCCCCCCCCCCCCCCCCCCCCCCCCCCCCCCCCCCCCCCCCCCCCCCCCCCCCCCCCCCCCCCCCCCCCCCCCCCCCCCCCCTACCGGGATAGGCTCTTAGGGAGATGTAGTAGCAGGACCGGCGTTCGCCAGCGCCGCGGGCGCTCACGCCGGCGCGGGCCGGCAGTTTCGATGCCCGGCCGCTCCGCCGCAGAGCATTGCCCGATGTCCTCCGCGACGGAGCGCGGATGCGGTCCGGGTGCGACCGATGCGCATTGCGCGCGTTGGCTCTGGGAGAGGAGGAGGACACCAATGATCGAATACCCGACCAGCGAAGACAAGGAGGTGCGGACCGCCACCCTCGAATACGTCGTCGCCCTGTATCGCGACCTGACCGCCGAGAACGGCGCGCCGCTGCCAGGCACGCAGAACCAGGTCGCCGACATGATCCTCGCCGATCCGGACCTCTGCGAGTATGTCCGCCGCTGGGCCGCCGGAATCGATTTCGAGCGCGCCCCGGCGCCGCGCCCGCCGATCGACGACGTCTATCGGCGTCTCAGGGCGCGGATGACCGAGGCGATGCGCGCGGAGACGCCGGTTCTCGGCACCGGCAACCAACCCCAGCCCGTAGAACCCGTTTCGTCGCCCGGCGACAGGCGCGGCGGGTAATCCGCCGCAGCAGCGCGCCGGTCCGGCGGCCGGCTTTCGCCGGCCGGCGCGATCCGGCGTGCCCGCGCCGCCGATGTTTGCGCTATCATCCGTGGAGATCCGCGCGCCCCATGCGCGGCATGACAGATGCTCCGCACAGGTGACCCTCGTGAAGATCGACGCGCCTTATCTCCTGTTTCTCGGCGACGCGCCGGATCAGCTCGCCGCGAAGACCGCCGCCGGCATCGCGTACTGGCGACCGGAATGGTGCCTCGGGCAGTTCCGGCTGCCCGGCTGCAAGGCGGATCTCAAGCTTCCCGACATGACGATCGAGGCCGCCGCCGATAAGGGCGTCCGTACGGTGATCGTCGGCGTCGCGAACCGCGGCGGCGTGATCGGCGCGGAGTGGATCGCGCCGCTCAAGCGCGCGATCGAGCTGGGCATGGATCTCGCGAGCGGCCTGCACAGCCGGCTCTCCGACGTGCCGGAGCTGCGCGAGGCGGCGGAGCGGCACGGGCGGCGGCTCTTCGACGTGCGCCATCCGACGCGCGAGTTCGACGTCGGGAGCGGCAAGCTCCGCACCGGCAAGCGCCTGCTCGCGGTCGGCACCGACTGCTCGGTCGGCAAGATGTACACGACGCTCGCGCTGGAACGAGAGATGCGCCGCCGCGGCTGGAAGGCCGACTTCCGCGCCACCGGCCAGACCGGCATCTTCATCGCCGGGTCAGGCGTCTCGATCGATGCGGTGGTCGCCGACTTCATCTCCGGCGCGGTCGAGTACCTGTCGCCGGCGAACGACCCCGACCATTGGGATCTCGTCGAAGGCCAGGGCTCGCTGTTCCACCCGTCCTTCGCCGGCGTGAGCCTCGGCCTGCTGCACGGCGCCCAGGCCGAGGCGCTGGTCCTCTGTCACGAGCCGACGCGGAAGCACATACGCGGCCTGCCGCACTACAACGTGCCGAGCCTGCGCGAGTGCCTCGACGCCAACGTCGCGGCGGCGCGGCTGACCTGTCCGGCGTCGCGCGTCGTCGCGATCGCGATGAACACGCAGGACCTCGACGCTTCGGCCGCGAACAGCCTGCTGAGGCAGACCGAGGACGCATTCGGGCTGCCGTGCGTTGACCCGGTCCGCACCGGCGTCGCGCCGATCGTCGACCGGCTCTGACGCGGGGAGGGGGTCGCCGATGCGCCGCCTGACCGTCCGTGCCGAGCGGTGGAAGCTTGCGCGGCCCTTCGCGATTTCGCGCGGCACCAAGACCGAAGCCGAGGTGGTCGTCGTCGAGATCGCCGACGGCGCCGCCCGCGGTCGCGGCGAGAGCGTGCCGTACCCGCGCTACGGCGAGAGCGTCGAAGGCGTGATCGCCGAGATCGAGGCGGTCGCCGGCCGCATCGCCGAGGGGCTCGGCCGTGAGGCTCTGCTCGCGGCGATGCTGGCCGGCGCGGCCCGGAACGCGGTCGATGCCGCCTTGTGGGATCTCGAAGCCAAGCAGACGGGCCGGAGCGTCTGGGAGATCGCCGGGCTTTCCGCGCCGCCGGCTGCGGTGACGACCGCTTTCACGATCGGCCTCGACACGCCGGAGGCGATGGGCGAGGCGGCGCGGCGCGAGGCGCACCGGCCGCTGCTGAAGCTGAAGGTGACGGGCGAGGGCGACGTCGACCGGGTGCGCGCGGTGCGTGCCGGGGCGCCGGGCGCCCGGATCATCGTCGATGCCAACGAAGGCTGGACGGCCGATCACCTCGCGGATTACGGCCCGGCGCTCGCCGGACTGGGCGTCGCGCTGATCGAGCAGCCGCTGCCGGCCGGCAAGGACGAGGCGCTGCGCGGCATCCCGCATCCGGTGCCGCTCTGCGCCGACGAATCCTGCCACCTCGCCGCCGACCTCGACGCGCTCGTCGGCAAGTACGAGTTCGTCAACGTCAAGCTCGACAAGACCGGAGGCCTCACCGAGGCGCTGCGCCTTGTCGCGGCGGCGCGTGCAAAGGGGCTGCGCGTGATGGTCGGCTGCATGGTCGGCACGTCGCTGGCGATGGCGCCGGCGCTCCTCCCGGCCCAGGATGCCGAGATCGTCGATCTCGACGGTCCGCTGCTCCTCGCCGCCGACCGCCAGCCCGGCCTCCGCATCCACGGCAGCCTCATCTATCCGCCCCAGCCGGCGCTCTGGGGGTAAGAGCCTATCCGGCGCCGGGTGTCTCAGCTCGGCATACGATGGGCCCGTTCGTCCAGCGCGTGCCGAACGGCGCGGTTGAGCGCAGCCATGTGGTAAGGCTTTTTCAAAATTGGAAAGCCCTCCGAGGAGGCATCGCGCGCGGCGCTGCTGTATCCCGTCGTGAGCAGGACCGGCAGTCCTGGGTAAAGACCCCGGAGCGTTCGCGCGAGCTCGATGCCGTTCATGCCGCCCGGCATGACCAGATCGGTGATCACGAGGTCGAATTTCTCGCCTTCCCGGAGCTTGTCGAGCGCCGGGTGCGGCCCCTCGACGCGCTCGCAGCGGTATCCCAGCTGTTGGAGCAACGCCGCCGTGACCTCGGCCACCTCGTCGTTGTCCTCGACCAACAGCACCATCCCGAGTCCGCGCTGCGGCGCCTGTAAGGCCGCTTCGACGCTTTCGGGGACCAGCGATTTTGTCGAACGCGGCAGGTACAGCGTCACCGTCGTGCCCATGCCCGGCCGGCTGCGGACGGTCGCGGTGCCGTCCGATTGCCGGGCGAAGCCGTAGACCTGGGAAAGACCGAGGCCGGTACCTTGGCCGACTTCTTTCGTCGTGAAAAAGGGCTCGAAGACCCGCTGGACGATATCCTCCGGTATCCCGGTGCCGGTATCGGTGACGGCGATGCTGACGAACTCCCCGGTCAGGTCGCCGGCATTCTCGTCTTCGCCGTGCAGCGTGACGTTCCGGCCGGATATCGAAAAGGTGCCGCCCTTCGGCATGGCGTCGCGGGCATTGGCGGCAAGGTTTATCAAGGCGAGTTCGAGTTCGCCGGGATCGACTTCGACGGGCCATAGGTCGGGCGCCACGTCGACGCGGATCTCTATGTCGCCGCGCAAGGAATGCCGGAGCAGGTCCGCCAGTTTCGGGATGCGATGATTGAGGTCGACGATCTTGGGCTGAAGCGCCTGACGGCGCGAGAAGGAGAGCAACTTCTTTGTCAGGTCCTCGCCGCTGCGCACCGCCCGTTCGATCGCCTCGATCCGGCGGTCCGCGCCGGCGGGCATCGCCTTCTGCCGAAGCAACTCCAGGTTGCCGTTGATGACCATCAGCAGGTTGTTGAAATCGTGCGCGACCCCGCCGGTCAGTTCCCCGAGAGCCTCCATTTTCTGCGCCTGCCGGAGCGCCTCCTCCGCACGTTGCCGCTCCTGCGCCTCACGCCGCAGGGCCTCCTCGGCTTGCTTGCGCGCCGTGATGTCCCTCACGACGCCGAGAGCGCGGACGATGTTCCCCTGGCCGTCCCGTTCGAGGCGGCCGGTTACGACGACGTCCAGGACGTCGCCCGACTTCTTGACGAATTGGCGCTCTGACGAGACCTCGCCGTCGCGCAGGAGCGTCGGCCAGACCTCCTTGATCAGCCCTTTCGCCGAACGAGGGGTATGGAAGTCGGCCACGGGGCGCCCGATGACCTCCTCGCGCGCGTAGCCGAGGAGCTTCAGCCATTCGTCGCTGACCTCGACCAGGCGCCCGTCGGGCGAAATGGATTGAAGTGCGACGGGCGTCTTGTTGTAGAGCGTCCGATACCGCTCCTCGCTCTCGCGCGAGACGGCAAGCGCCCGGTTCCGCTCTCGCACCTGCTCGTGCAACTCGTCGTTCAGACGACGCAACATCGACGGCGATGGTAAAGCAATAGCCCGCGGCACGAGCGGCCAGAGCATGATTGCCGTGGCGACGGAGATGATCGCCGTCGCCATCTTCAGGAGACCCTGCGCCGTGTAGTCCGGATGCCACAGCGTCCAGACCTCGACCCAGTGAGTCGTGCCGCAGGCCACGATGAATGCGCCAAACATCCAGAAAACCCAGCCGAACGCGACGTCCGGCCGTTTCCAGACGAAGTACGCCAGGGCCAGAGGGATCGAGTAGTAGGCAAGCCCGATGGCGCTGTCCGAGAGGATGTGAAGCCAGATCAGTTCCGGTCGCCATAGCAGGCACAAGCCGTGCGGGCTGAGATCGGCTTCGCTGAACAGCCGGAACAGGCTCTCGAACATTTTGTCTCCCATCGCTCCTCGGGCGCTCCTCAAGGGGCGCGTGAGCGCTTCTCAATTATCCGATGATTTATCAAGCCGCCAGTTGCGCGATCGTTGCGCGACACGCGCTGCGTTGCGCGACGGGGACGGACAGCGGCTCGGATTCGAGACAAGCCGACGCCCTCCCGCGCATGGGGTTCAACAGTCCACAATAGCGGTCATTCCCGAGGGCCGGTACACGGATCGGGACGCAGGAGCGCGCGAGATTTTTACATTGGTTATTCCGGCCGTCGATCTGTGTGGGGTGGCCGGAATTTGCCCGGAAGCGGAATGTTGAAGGGATAGGCGTCCATGCGGCACCGCGCTTCGGTGCCGCGCGGCTCTCCGTCTGCTTTGTGCCAAGCAGCGGCCACGTCATCGCGGCCGAGGGGAATCTTTGTTGTGAACGAAGGGAAGATCGGATGATGTCATTGGTGATCGTAGCGTGCCTTGCGGTTTGGCAATCACACTGCCAAGAAGTGCGGCCGGAAATGCCCGATACGACGCTTATCGGCTGCACGGTGCTGGGCCAGCAGGTCGCCCAGGAATGGCTGGCCGATCACCCGAAATGGATGCTTTCGCGCTGGCGCTGCGAATGGAACAAGCCGCGCGAGCGGGCCGCCTGATCGGGTGCCCGGAGAGGCCGCAGCACCCGATGAAATAATGCGGACCGCGCTTCCTCCGCGGCGCGCGGACAATATACGCCGACGGCCGTTGGGCTCGACCCAGCGGCCGTGGTCAAGCCTGCGTGGCGCCGATCCGGGCGGCATCGGCCACCGAGCGAGGCCGACGGCAAAGGGACGTTCCAAAAAGTGCCCGCTGGAGTCATGCCGGCGCGCCTCCGCTCCTATCACATTCAGTGTTGTGCCCGGGATTGGGGGTGTTTATGCCTGAAGCGAAGGCTATGCAGTATCTGCGTGGAAAGGCTGCCGAATACCGACGCCGCGCTCAGTCGATCGAACATCCTCAAATGGTGTCCGAACTTCTCTCGATGGCAAGGAGGTTCGAAGCGATGGCCGCCGAAGCCGAGCAGAGAGCTTCACGTGTATACTCTGACCCGCCAAGGCCATGGCGGCGGCCGAAATGAGGGCCAACGCCGCCCTTTGCCGCGCATTCGCTCAAACTCCCGGAAATCCGGAGTTGCGCAAGGCAGTCCTCGAACTCGGTGCCGCGTTCGAGGACTTGGCCGCCGAGATCGACGCCGATTGCTCGCTGGTCGAGATGGCGGATGCATGGTCGTGCCCGCACCGGAGAAGGTCCTCGCCGTAGAATGCAAAGCTGCGGTGACCTCCGGAGCATCGCCGCCACCAGGATGCTCCATGGAGGCGGACGGACGCCGGTCATCGGGCGGGGTGCAATACCCGCCCGGGTAGCAATGTCGCTTGCAACGGCGCCGCCCCCACAACGGTGGATTCGGTCTCACCCGCGCTTCCGCAGCAGGTTGACCCGGATCGGCTGGTCGAAGCGGAAGCCGTCCTCGGCCTTCTCGGCGAGCCTGACGAAGCTGGCTTCCAGCTCGGCGCGGTGGGCGTCGAGCGTCGCCTTCCGGCTCGGGGCGGCGGCGAGCATCGACTTTTCCCAGGCGGCGAAGTCGGTGAATTTGAGGGGCTGGCGATACATCACCTCGCGCTCGCCGACCATCATGACCCCGATCGCGTCGAGGACCATGGCGTAGGCATGGCTGCGGACCGCGGTCTCGTCCTCGACGGGCTTGCCCAACTCGAAATAGCTGCCGGTGGCGAGCGGCTCGACGACGTAGAGCGCGCCGCCGGGCACGAGCACGCGCGCCGCCTCGTCGAGCGCCTTGTGCTGCCGGGCCGTCGGAACGTGGTGCAGGCTGTTCAGGAACACGACGATGTCGGCGCTCGCCTCGGGCAGCGGCAGATCCTCGGCGCGGCCTTCGAGGTAGGTCTCGTCATTGACCGGCGGCGCGGCGCGGGCTGCCGCGAGCGCTGTCGGTTCGGTCTCGACGCCGACGACGCGCGCACCCTCGCGGGTCAGCGCCCGGGCGAGCGCGCCGTCGCCGCAGCCGACATCGACGATGCGGCTGCCCGGAAGCACCAGAAGCTCGTTCATCACCTCCATGTGCCGGCGGCGGGGCAGGGCGGCGAGATCGTCGTCAGCTTCCATCGCTGAGTCTCCTGTTCGGACATGCCACCATAGCGCGGTTGCCGCGGGCCGGCGATCTTCCCTAATGTCCGGCCGAACCGCGAAGAAGGGGATGGGCCATGCCGGGCAGCGGCGCGCTGGAAGGATTGCTGGTCGTGGCGCTGGAGCAGGCCGTCGCGGCGCCGCTCTGCACCTGCCGGCTTGCCGACGCCGGCGCGCGGGTCATCAAGATCGAGCGGCGCCCGGAGGGCGACTTCGCACGCGGCTACGACCGCGCGGCGCGCGGCCAGAGCAGCTACTTCGTCTGGCTCAACCGCGGCAAGGAATCGCTCGCCCTCGACATCAAGGACGAGGCCGACAAGGCGCTCCTCCATCGCATCCTGGCGAAGGCCGACGTGTTCGTGCAGAACCTCGCGCCAGGCGCCGCAGCGCGTGCCGGCTTCGATCCGGCCGAGCTGCGCCGGCAGCATGAACGGCTGATCGTCTGCTCGATCTCCGGCTATGGCGAGAGCGGCCCGTACCGCGACATGAAGGCATACGATCTGCTGATCCAGGGCGAGACCGGGCTTGCCTGGCTGACCGGCCCGCCGGAGGCGCCGGGCCGGGTCGGCGTCTCCGTCTCCGATATCGCCGCCGGGCTCAACGCCTACGCCGCGATCCTAGAGGCGCTGCTCGCGCGTGGGCGGACCGGGCAGGGCGCCGCGATCGACGTCTCGCTGTTCGACGCGACGGCGGAGTGGATGGCAGTGCCGCTGCTCCATCACGACTACGGCGGCAAGTCGCCGCAGCGCGTCGGTCTCAGTCACCCGTCGATAGCGCCTTACGGTGTCTTCGCGACCGCCGACGGCGCCGATGTCATCATCTCGATCCAGAACGAGCGCGAATGGGGCCGCTTCTGCCGCGACGTGCTCGGCGACCCCGCGCTCGCCGCCGATCCGCGCTTCAGCGACGGCGTGCGGCGGGTCGCCAACCGCGCCGCCCTCGACACGATGATCTCCGGCATCTTCGCCCGCCACGACCGTGCCGCGCTGACCGCCAAGTTGCGGGCGGCCGATATCGCGTTCGGCAGCCTCAACCGGGTCGAGGATCTGTCGCGCCATCCTCATCTGCGCCGGCTGGAGACGCCGACGCCGGAGGGACCGGTCGCCGTGCCGATGCCGCCTGCCGTCCGTGACGAGGCGCCGCCGCGGGGCGCGGTGCCGCGGACAGGCGAGCACAGCGACGCGATCCGCCACGAGTTCGCCGGTGCCGACGGCGACGTCGGCGGCGGCGTCTGACGTGCGCAGCGGCTGGCTCTGGCTCGGTGCGGCGATCGCCCTGGAACTCGGCGGCACGACCTGCCTCAAGCTCTCGGACGGGTTGACCCGGCTCGCCCCCAGCGCCGCGATGCTCGTCGCCTATGTCGCGAGCTTTTCCTGTATGGCGATGGCGCTGCGCAGCATCGGCCTCGGCACGGCTTACGCGATCTGGTCGGGGATCGGCACGGCGACGATCGCGGCGATCGGCATCCTCTGGTTCAAGGAGCCGGTCTCGGCGCTGCGGCTGGTGTCGCTCGTCCTGGTGATCGCCGGCGTCGTCGGACTGCGCCTCGCGGAAGGCGGGCGGTGACGCCGCAGCCGGCACTGTCCCGCTGGTGCCGACGGAAGCAGGTTGACGCGGCAATGTGCGCGGCCGGTCGATTCGGCTTTCCGTACGAGGCCGGATTCATGTCGCATCGCAGTAAAATGCGGGTTGGCCCGCGGCTTGCTACGGAAGTTTCAATATTGCGCTGCAACAAAGGGAGGAAGGGGCAAGGCTCGTACCTGGAGAATGTGATGCTGACTGCGTTGGTGTTGGTTTGTTCCTTGACGGTTACGCCCGATCTTCGGGCGTGCGACCAGAGTAGCGCGATGGACGTGCTGCGCGTTCCGGAGGACTTTGCGAGCCCCGTGACCTGCTTCATGCACGGGCAGGCATATGTAGCGCAGACGGAAATCGGCCGGCAGCTTGCCGCCGACGAGCGCATCAAGGTCACGTGCACGCCGAGCGGCAAGGTCGCCGATATCGGGCCGCAAATCGCGAGGCGGTAAAACGCCCGACCTGTACCGTCGGCTTCCGTAGCGTCACGCCGGGCGAAGCAGCCCGGCGAGGCCGACGAAGGCCGGGATCGGGTGCGTGATCAGGCGGGTCGGAATCTCGGCCAAGTACGATTGGAACCGGCCTTTCGCCTCGAAACGCCGACGGAACTGGCTGCCGTCGAACATTGCCCCGAGCTTCGGCACGATGCCGCCCGCGATGTAGATGCCGCCGCGGGCGCCGAGCGTCAGCGCGAGGTTGCCGGCGACGGTCCCCAGCATCGCGCAGAACATCTCGACCGCCTCGCGGCACAGGGGCTCTTCGGCCCCGGTCGCCGGATCGGTGATCTGCGGCGGGGTGAACGGCTTGGCCGGGACGCCGTCGATCTCGGCGAGCACCGTGTAGAGGTTGACGAGGCCGGGGCCGGACAGCGCGCGCTCCGCCGAGACATGGTCGTACCGCCGCCGCATCCGGTCGAGCACCTCGCTCTCGCGCGCCGTCGTCGGCGCCAGCGTGGCGTGCCCGCCTTCGCCGGCGAGCGGCACCCAAGCCGTTCGGTCGCCGCACGCCGCCGGAACGACGCCGCTGACGCCGAGCCCGCTGCCGGCGCCGATGATCCCGACCGGCATGCCCGGCGCCGGCGTACCGCCGCCGATCTGCCGCCAGTCGCCGGGATCGAGCCGCGGGATCGACAGCGCATTCGCCAGGAAGTCGTTGACGACGGCGAGATGGTCGAGCCCCAACCGGCTGCGCACCTCGGCGATCGAAAAGGACCAGGGATTGTTGGTGAACGTCACGCGGTCGCCGGTCACCGGCGAGGCGACGGCGAGCGCCGCCTGGCGCAGCTTCACGCCGAGTTCGCTGCGATAGTGATCGAGCGCCTCTTCGAGGGTCGGGTAGTCCTCGCAGAGATAGACGCGCTGGTCGACGATGCGGCCGTCGCGAAGGACGTGGGCAAAGCGGGCGTTGGTCGCACCGATGTCGGCGATGACGGCGCTTGCGGTAATCTCCTCGTTCGCTTGGCCCGCTGCGGTCATCTCCCCTGTCCGATCTGGTATCCGATCTGGCCGAGACGGCGGACGAAGTTCTCGCGCCACGCCGTGATCGTGTTGCGCCGCAGAACCTGCATCATGCCCTGCCAGCGCTCCCGCCGTTCTCCGACCGGCATCGCAAGCGCACGGTGCAGCGCCTCGGCCATCCCTTCGGTATCGTAAGGGTTGACCAGCACCGCGTCGCCCAGCTCGCGCGCCGCCCCGCCGAAGCAGGACAGGACCAGCACGCCCGGTTCATCTGGATTTTGGCTTGCGACGTACTCCTTGGCAACGAGGTTCATGCCGTCGCGAAACGGCGTCACAAAGCCGACGCGGGCAGCGCGGTAGAAGCCGGCGAGCGTCCGCTGGTTGAAGCTCTTGTTGAGGTAGCGCAGCGGCGTCCAGTCGAACTCGGCGAAGCGGCCGTTGAGCTGGCCGGCCGCCGCTTCCAGCGCGTGCCGGATCTCGAGGTACTCCGGCACGTCGCTCCGGCTCGGCGGCGCGATCTGCATCAGCGTGACCTTGCCGCGGGTGTCCGGGAAATTCTCGATGAGCCGCTCGAACGCCTCGAACCGCGCCACCAGACCCTTCGAGTAATCCAGACGGTCGACGCCGATCACGAGTTGGCGGTCGCGCAGGCTGTCGCACAAGCGTCGCCACTGGCGCGACCCCGTCGCCTCGGCGCCGGCCCGCGCCAGCGCGTCGGGGTCGACGCCGATCGGGAACACCTCGGCGCGTACCACCCGCCCGAACGCCTCGATCCGCCCGCTTCCGAGATCACGCCCGCCGGCATGGCGGACGAGATAATCGCGGAAGCCGTTGAGATCGTCCGCGGTCTGGAAGCCGACGAGATCGTAGGCGCACATCGCCCGCATGATCTCGCGGTCGTTCGGCAGGATGCGCAGCAGCTCGGCCGGCGGGAACGGCGTGTGCAGGAAGAAGCCGAGGGGCTGTTGCGCGCCGCGCCGCCGCAGTTCCTCGCCGAGCGGGATCAGGTGGTAGTCGTGCACCCAGACGAGGTCGTCCTGGGTCAGCATCGGCGTCAGCGCCGCGGCGAAGCGGGCATTGACCCTGAGGTAGCCGGCGAGATCCTGCCGCTTGAAGTCGACGATGTCCGGACGGAAGTGAAAAAGCGGCCACAGCACCTGGTTGGCGAAGCCGTTGTAGTACTCCTCGTAGTCCTGGCGCTTCAGGTCGAGCGTTGCGTAGGTCAGCGGGCCGGCCTCGACGAGATGTGGGGCGCCGCCGCCATCGGCAACCTTGCCGCTCCAGCCGAACCAGATGCCGCCGCTCTGGCTCAAGGCGGCGAGGATGCCGACGGCAAGGCCGCCGGTGCTCCCCTTCTTCTCGATCGCGACGCGGTTCGAGACCACGACGAGCCGGCGCTTCGGCTCGCCGCCGCGCCGGCTCGTCCGGCGCATGACGACGGGCTCGCGCGCCACGACCGGAGGGGCTGAAGGCAGGTCGGTTTCGAGGGTTTTGCTATCGTCGCGGGGCGGCGTCAGGAGCGTCGGAGGCATCAGGCGCTCTTCCTTGCGGCAGCACGGGGTGTTCCGCCAACGGTATTCCGCACCGCGGCGTTCCACGGCGGAGCGGGCCGGAGCGTCAGGGTGTCCTGTTCAGCCCCCCTGCTGCGCGGCGATCCAGTCATGGACGGCCGCGACCGAGTCGAGGCGCCAGCGCGCCGCCGTCGGGCGCGGCGGCCCGACCAGAACGGAGACGCCATCCAGCGCATTCACCGCGGCGAACGCATCCTCGTCGGTCACGTCGTCGCCGAAATAGAAGGCTGTGCGCCCGGCAAACGGCGTTTCGGTCATGAACGCGGCGACCGCCTTGCCCTTGTCCGCGTTGCGCGGCTTGATCTCGACGACCATGTTGCCGTCGAGCACGCGCAGCTCGGCGGCGAGCGGCGCGACGAGCGCCGCCACCGCCTCCCGCACGAACGGCCCGCGGTCCGGCGCCAGCCGGTAATGCACCGCCAGCGTCAGGCCCTTGTCCTCCAGCAGCACGCCCTCGTGCGTCTCGGCCAAGCCGGCGAGCGGCGCCTTGAGGCTGGCGAGCGTGCCCGAGGGATCGTTGCGCAGCACCGTGCCATCGGCACGTCGCCGCTCCAGTCCATGAATGCCGGCGGCCGGGAGGCGCAGCGGCACGAACAGCGAGTCGATCTGGGCGATCGGCCGGCCGCTGACGAAGGCGACTGCGCCGTGCTTCGCCCGGAGCCGCTCGATACGGTCGACGAGGCCGGGTGCAACCGCCACGGCGTCAGGCGTCGGCGCGAACTCGACGAGCGTGCCGTCGACGTCGAGAAAGAGTGCGGCGTCGCGGAGCGCGGGAGGGGGCGGCAGCCGTGCGGGGTCGGTGCCGGTCATGCGCAGCGCTGCCGAGCATCGCGGCAGGGCGCCTGTTCGTTGGGCATGCAGCGATGCATTGTTGTGCGCCGCAGCAAAGGTTTTGCGGCAATGGCTCTCGACATCAACCAACCCTTCGTCGAATGCAACCCCTACATCTTCTCGCACTTGCGCAAAAAGGGCTTGCGCGGCGGTCGGCTTCACCTTATTTTGTGCAGTGCGGCATCGATCATCTCTGATGGTTCTGCCGTACGTCTTCTAGGCGTTTCCTCCCTAAACTCGGGCCGCACATCGTTGCGGCCCGTTTTTTTTCTGCACCTGCGAACGAGCGGGCGGCAGCGCGCACCCGGTTCGTAAACGCCCGCGTGCGCCGGTCGATTGCCGGATGCGCCGCTTTTTTCCTGGGTTGCCTGCCGGTGCGAAGCGGCGGCGGAGATGCACTACTCTGCCGCCCGGCGCTGCGGCTGAAGCGCCGCCCGGTCGAGCGTGCCCAAGGCCGCGATCACCTCGCCCATGTCCGCGGCGAGCTGCCGAAGGTAGGGGCGGCGCCGCAACGTCCGCTCGTCCATGTAGAGGCTGCGGTTGATCTCGATCTGAATCGCGTGCCGCTCGTCGGCAGGACGGCCGTAATGCGCCGTCGTGAAGCCGCCGGCATATGGTGCGTTGCGTGCGACGACATAGCCGCGGGCGGTGAGCACCCGATGCGCCGTCTCGTGCACCAGCGGATGGCAGGACGTGCCGTGGCAGTCGCCGAGCACGATGTCGACCCGCCCCCGTCCGGCGGCCACCCCGCCGATGCGGGCCTCGGCGCCGGCCGACGGCATCGAGTGGCAGTCCACCAGGATATGGAAGCCGAAGCTCGCGAGGGTCGCGTCGAGCAGCCGCCGCACGGTCTCGTGATAGGGCTTGTAGAGCGTTTCGATCCGCTGTTCGGCCTCGGCGAAGCGCAGCTTGCGGCCGTAGATCTCCTCGCCGGAGGAGACGATCCGCGCGATCGTTCCGAGCCCGACTTGCACCCGCGGCGACCGGCTGTTGACGAAGCTCGGCAGCGGTTCCTCGAACATTGCCGGGTCGAGTTCGTACATTTCGCGATTCGCGTCGAGATAGGCGCGGGCGAACCGGGCACGCAGCAGCGGCACGCCGAGCGACGCCGCCGCCGTCGCGAAGATCTCGTCGACGTAGCTGTCCTCCGACCGGCGCAGCGCGTGCGGATCGAGCCGCGACGCGGCGATCAGGTCGGCCGGGTAAACGGTGCCGCTGTGCGGCGAGGCGAGCACCAGCGGCAAGGCCTGGGGCGCCGGTTGCAGCACCTCCACCGGCGGATCGAGAGCTGCTGCCGTCACAGTTCGACGCTTTCTTCCATTCCGAGCAACTTAGGAGCAAGGAGCCGGCCTGTCACGATCTGGCGTCGCCCGTTCCGCGTCGCCACCCGCCGCCGTGCTCCCGTCAGGCGCTTTCCCGCGAACCGGGCCCGTGCTACGAACGGCTGCGCTCTCCGGTGGTTGCCGAGGTGCGCAGGGGGCGGCGATGACGATGGCTCGGATACTCCTGGCCGAGGATGACGACAATATGCGCGTGTTCCTGGCGCGCGCGCTCGCACGTGCCGGCTACGACGTCGAGGCCGTCGGCGACGGCGAGGCCGCGCTTGCGCTCGTCCACCAGCGCCAGTTCGACCTCCTGCTGGCCGACGTGGTGATGCCCGGCATCGACGGCGTCGAGCTGGCCCGTCGCGCCAGCGTCCTGCTGCCCGACCTCCGGATCATGTTCATCACCGGCTTCGCCGCCGTGGCGATGAGCCAGCCCGGCTTCACCCGGCGTCAGCCCAAGGTGCTCGCCAAGCCCTTCCATCTGCGCCAGCTCGTCGCCGAGGTTGACAAGGCGCTGCAGAGCTGATCCGGCCGGGGAGTCTGGGGTCCTTCGCCGGGCGTGAATCGCCCCGGCGTTCCAGGCTTGCCAGCCCGCCCGGATTGCGATAAACCGCGCTTCACGTTTCGCGGACGGCCTCGACGGGCCGACGCCGGACGGGCGCGTAGCTCAGCGGGAGAGCACTACCTTGACATGGTAGGGGTCACAGGTTCAATCCCTGTCGCGCCCACCATCCTTTCAAGCACTTAGCCGGAACCGGCTAGGTGCTTTTTTATTTCGCCCTGCCCGATGACGACGAGGCGGCTACCGGCTTTTCATCCGCTCGGCGGTGTTGGTGATCCACTGGCCGCCGCTGTCGATGCCGCCGCCGATCGTGCTGCACGCCGCGATGCTCGCCGCGATCAGAAGGGTAGCGCAAAGCCGGAACATGACGGATCCCTCCGCATCAACTCACCTACGTCAACGCCTTGCACGCGCATCTCGCTGCATCCCGCCAGGGACAGCTGCGCACATATGACGCATGTGGCGCCGGTCATGCGCCGGCATTTGCCGGTGCTCCGTCATTTCCGGAATGGCCCGTCCATTGACCCGGCAGCGGCACGATCCGATTGCTAGAGAGTTCGCGGATTTATCGCTCGGTGCGTGGGAGGAACTAATCAGCGGTTGAGGTCGTTGACGCGGGCTCAAGAGTCCAACCAGCGATAGAGCCGTTCCAGAGTGACAATCCGATCAACGACTCTGCCCGGCGCCGGGGACGAGGCCGCATGCCGGGAACGGCCGCTCAGGTCCGCTCCTCGCCGGTCGTCGCTTGCTGAGGCTGCATCCGGAAGTCGCAGGCGCCGGCTATTGCCCGTCGGGAGCGAGCCGTGAGGGAAAGGTTGGACGCCCTGACCGGGCTGCGGGCGCTGGCGGCGCTCGCAGTCGTCCTCTTCCATCTGAACGAGGCGGTTTTTCCGACGCTCGGCCTGCCGGGCTACGTCCCGGCGATGGCCTGCTTCTACCTCGGCGTCGACCTCTTCTTCATCCTGAGCGGCTTCGTGCTGATGCACGTGCACAGCGAGGATTTCCGCACGCTGGCGCCGTCGGCGATCGGCCGCTTTCTCGGGCTGCGGCTCGCCCGCATTTACCCGGTGCATCTCGCGATGATGCTCGGCTTTCTCGTCCTGGTGGTGGGCGTGGCGCATTTGCCGGCCGGCGTTCCGATCGCCATCGACTCGGGAGGGCGGTACAGCGTCGGGGGCTTTTTCCGCCACATCTTCCTCGTCGAATGGTTCCACTTGAGCTGGAACTTCCCGGCGTGGTCGGTCGGGGCGGAGTGGACCGCCTATCTTGCGTTCCCGCTGCTGACGCTGCTGTTCCGCCGCATGATCCGCGCCGGATGGTGCAGCGTACTCCTGCTCGGCATCCTCGCCCTGTATGCCGCGGTGTACGCGCTGGTGCTCGGATACAGTCTCGACGAGCTGTGCCTCTGGCGCGTGTGTTTCGAGTTTCCGGCCGGTTGCGTGCTGTATCGTCTCTCGCAGAGCGCGGCGGTCGCTGCGCGGCGGTGGGTGCCGCTCGCCGTGTTCGGCGCTGCCGCCGCGGGCGCGGTGCTGGCGTTCGACACGGCATGGCGCGACCTTGCCGTCGTCGTGCTGCTCTGGTCGATCGTCTGGGTGTGCGGCGACAGTCGCGGCAACGCCGTCTCGCACTGCCTGGAGGCGAGGCCGCTCGTCTGGCTCGGCGAGGTCTCGTACTCGGTCTACATGGTGCAGGCGCTCGTGCAGGGCACGGCCGGCCGCGTGTTCGCCGCGCTTCAGCCGCACCTGCCCATGCCCGCGCGGTACGCGCTGGTGCCGCTCGCCGTGGGATGCGTCGTCATCGCCGGCGCGGCGGTGCATGCATGGATCGAGCGTCCGGCGCGCGACGTGCTGCGGCGGCGCCTCCTCGCTCCCCGCCGTGCCGCGCCGATTGCGCTCGAGCCGGCCGAGTAGGCTTGACGGACGACGGTTGCGCCCAGCTCCCTGCCGGGTTGTGAGCCGCATCACAGACGTTGCCGGGACGAGGGCGTAAAGAGGCGGCGTGATTGGTTAACGACCGCCTCGGAGTCCCTTGCCATGCTGTTCCATGCATCGATTCCCGCCCGTGATCCGGCTCGTGTCGCCGCCGTGCTCGCCGAGATGTGGCAGGGCAGCGCCTATCCGTTCCCGGCGTTCCCGAACGCCTATATCGCGCTGGCCGGCGACGATCGCGGAACGGCCGTGGAGATCCAGCCGGCGGGCCAGGCGCTCTTTCCCGGCGAGCGCGAGGTTGCATCCGCGCGGATCGACGACGGCGAGCGCCCGTCGGAAACGCATCTCGCGATCGGCGTGCCGTGCAGCGAGGCCGACCTGCATCGGATCGCCGCCCGCGAGGGCTGGCACAGCCTGACATGCAGCCGCGGCGAGGGCTTCTTCCGCGTCGTCGAAATCTGGGTCGAGAACAGGTTCCTCATCGAGGCGCTGACGCCCGAGATGCAAGCGGAGTACCGCACCTTCATGACGCGCGAGAACTGGGACGCCTTTCTCCAGGGCGGCATGCTCGCTGCCGACGCGGCCTGAGGGCGCTGCGCCGCGACTGTTTTAACCCGCTACTGGAGGAAAATCGCGCCTGGGGTAAAGATGAGGCTGGCGGGACAAGCGGAAGGCGTGAGCGTTGGTACATGCCTGCCCGTCCCCGTCCCCACTGCCCGAAGGAGGCGCGATGCTGGATCTCCTGCAGCGGATCTACGCTGCCACGGCTTCCGGCCCGAATGCCGAAGCGCAGCGCATGGTGCTGACCGATCTGCTCGCGCACGTCCTGGCGACGCAGGCGCTTGCGGCTGCCGCCGCCCGCGGCGAGCGGGTCACCTCGGCGAACGTGCGCAACTGGATCGACGCGATCGCCGGCTATCCCGGCGTGACGCTGGAGCAGGTCGCGCGCGAGGGCGGTGGCTCCATCACGGTCGGCGACCGCGCCGAGGCGATCGCCAACCACCTGCTCAAGATCGCCGTCTGGAACGGATGAAGCCGGCGCGTCACGCTGCGGCGCGCCGCCACGTGACCGCCGCGATGGCCGCGCCGATCAGCAGCGACCCTCCGACCCGGTTGACCGCGCGCTGCACGGCGGGCTTCCGTATGGTCCGGCGCGCCGCCGAGGCCGTCAGCGCGTAAGCCAGGGCGTTCAGCGTCGCCAGCACCAGGAACGTCGCCCCGAAGATGACCATCTGCGGCAGCACCGGCATCGACGCGTCGAGGAACTGCGGCAGGAACGCGACGAAGAAGACGATGCCCTTCGGATTGAGCGCGGTCACCGCATAGGCGTGGAGCAGGATCCGGAGCGGTTTCGCCTCCGCCGCAGCTTCACCGTTCGGTCTGCCGTCGGAGACCGGCGCGCGCCAGAGCTTCAGCCCGAGATAGACGAGGTAGGCGGCGCCGATCCATTTCAGTCCGGTGAAGATAGCGGCCGAGGCGGCGAGCAAGGCGCCCAGCCCGAGCATCGACGCCGTCATCGCCGTGAGGTCGCCGAGGGCGACGCCCGCGACCGTTGCCGCCGCCGAGCGCCGTCCATGTCCGAGCGCGTAGGAGATGACGAGCAGCACGGTCGGGCCGGGGATGGCGACCAGGATGGCGGACGCCGCGGCGAAGGCGAGCCAGTGCTCGACGGACATGCAGGTGCTCCTTTCCCGGTGGTCCTCCGCAGCAGTCATCCACAACGAAGAACTTGGCGCAAGCCGGCCGGCCCGGCTCGTGGAGGCTCGTCCGTTCGTCTGTCGGTAGAAACCGGTCAGTGCCGCCCGGCTAAGATAGGCTCCTAGCCGGGTGTCTCCGGAGTTGCGCCGCTCGCAGGACATAGCGGCGC
>DASWRT010000469.1:0-10257 GCA_036403035.1 Allostellaceae bacterium
GCTTCGGTGTCGCTGACGCCGGACGATCGGCACGGGCTGGCGCCCGGCCGGCTCTGCGGCCTGGTCGACGCGCGGGGGGAGGGGATTGGGCTCGGGCTCGTCGACACGCCGGACTGCGGCGACGGCACGGCGGCGCTGCTCACGCCGGCCGACTGCCGCCGCGCGGCAACGCTGCTGATGGGCGATCTGCGGCTTGCGCCGGATGGGCGGGAACTCGAAAGGTTGCGCTGATCTGCCGCCGCGGACCTCGTCCCCGGACGCTCAGTGCAGCGCAGCGGCGCCCTGCCGCACCGTGACGGTGATCCGCTCCGATACCACCGGCGGGTCGTGCGGGATGTGGTTCATGTCGCCGAAGACGAGCTGTAGCGTGTGCTTGCCGGGCGGCAGATCGATCTCCGTCTCGGTCTGGCCGGACCCGAAATGGAGGTGCTTCCGGTCGCTCGGCAGTTCGGTGTCGAGCGGCGGCGTGTCGCTGTCGATGATCAGGTGGTGGTGCCCTGTATTGGGCTCGTTGACGCTGGCCGGGACGACCTTCATTCCCTCGACGCCGAAACGGATCGTCGCGTTCGGGGGTATCGTCGCTCCGTCCTTGACGTTCACGAAATAGACCCGCGCGCCGGGCGGCGAGGGCGTGCGGGGGCCGTTCTGGCCGTGCGCGGCGCCGCCGCCGGCCGCCGCGAGCATCAACAGGGTGCAGAGCATCGTCAGCGTACGCCGCATCGAGCGTCTCCCGAGATCCGACATGTCCAAAGCTGGGCAGGGCCGCACTCTCCACCCCTGGGTTATGTTGGCCTGTTCCGAGTCGCTTGGCTATCGGCTTGACCCGCCATCGACGAGAAAGTCCGTCCCGGCATGATCCGTCCCTCATCCGCCGCGCCGATGACGGAGCAAAACAACATTTGCACCGATGGCATGTTTATCCTAAATAAAAAATAACGATCGAACCACCAAGACACCAAGAGCACCAAGATGATTTTAAGCGCGCGTAGCGCGCAGGATTTTCTTGGTGTCTTGGTGGTTCGATCGTTATTTTTTCAATTCATCACTCGGCACGTGTCAAGATCTAGCGAAAAGCTTCTCTAATCGAAATACGATCCATCATAGTCTGGTCGGCGACGGCGTGCGGCAGAGGCGGATACACTCCCGCGTCAGGGCAAAAGGCGTATACCGCCTGCGGCATGCCTCCTCTCAGACCCGGAGCCGACGGAACGATGGCTCCGCCTTCGCGGTGACGCCGTGGACTCGAAGACCCTCCTGATCGTGTTCCACTCCCTCACCGGCGGCACGCGCCAGATGGCCGAGGCCGCCGCTCAAGGGGCGCGCGGCGAACCGGGGGTGGACGTGCGCCTGCTGCGCGCCCCGGACGCCGGGCCGGCCGACGTGCTGGCCGCCGACGGCTACGTCTTTGCGACGCCGGAGAACCTCGCCGCGATCGCCGGGCTGATGAAGGATTTCTTCGACCGCACCTATTACCCGGCGCTGGACCGCATCAACGGCCGGCCCTATGCGCAGCTCGTCTGCGCCGGCAGCGACGGCTCGAACGCCGCGCGGCAGGTCGCGCGCATCGCCACGGGCTGGCGGCTGCGCGCGGTCGCGGAGCCGCTGATCGTCTGCACCCGCGCGCAGACGCCCGAGGCGATCCTGGCGCCCAAGGCGATCGGCGCGGATGATCTCCGCCAGTGCGAGGAACTCGGCGCCGCGCTCGCCGCCGGGCTGGCGCTCGGCGTGTTCTGACGCGCGGCGAGACCGGCGAGGGCAGGGCGGCGGCGGCCGGAGCGCGACGCCGTTGCGGTTTTTCCTTTTTGGACATATGCTGCCGCAGGCGGCGGAACGCGCCGCCCGGCTCTTTCTCATCGTGAATAACATCGCGCCGGTCCCCTCGAAAACAGGACCGGAACAGGACGATAACAGGAAAATAACAGGTGAAGAACAGGAGCGGTTTCCTGTTTTTTCAGGCAGAGAATATTTCTATATCAACGAGTTAAACCATTGTCGCCGCCTGTATTTAACAGGAGCATCCCTGCGGATGCGCGGCCGGGGCTTCGTCCGATCCCGCAGAGTCGTCCCGCAACTTGTTGGTTCGGTGGAGAAATCCCCGGCAACCCTCCATCCGCCCGCGACACAAGCTGTCGGATGGCTCGATTAGTAAACAGGTTGGACACGGGCAGGATGGCGTGAGCTGCGGCCGGTCTTGTCTCGGGAAGCGCGGCATTGCCCCCCACCCCGACCCTCCCCCGCAAGGGGGGAGGGAGGGAACACTCAGTGCGTTCAGCGCGTTCTCCCTCCCCCCTTGCGGGGGAGGGTTGGGGTGGGGGGAACCCGCGGGCCGCCGCTGGCCGGCGGCCGCCGCTACTCCGTCTCCGCCTCGGTCTCGCCGTTGGGGCCGCGGCGGAAGGGGGAGAGGTCGCTGAGGGCGGCCATTTCGTAGCCCACGGCGTCCCGCTCGCGGCACAGGAAGTCGGACACGGCGCGGCGGAAGCCGGGGTCGCGGATCCAGTGGGCGCTGTAGGTCGGGGTCGGGAGATAGCCGCGCTGGATCTTGTGCTCGCCCTGCGCGCCGGCCTCGACGCGGGCGAGGCCCCGTTCGATCGCGAAATCGATCGCCTGGTAGTAGCACATCTCGAAATGCAGGAACGGCACGTCCACCACGGCGCCCCAGTTCCTGCCGTAGAGCGCGTCGCGCCCGATCAGGTTGAGCGCCCCGGCGACCAGCCGCTTGTCCGCGGTCCGCTCCGCCATCATCAGCACGATCCGGTCGGCCATCCGCTCCCCGATCAGGTCGAAGAAGCGCCGCGTCAGGTACGCCGAGCCCCATTTCCGGCTGCTCGTCTGCCGGTAGAAGCGGAAGAACGCGTCCCAGTGGCGCGGCTCGATGTCCCGCCCGGTGAGCGCGCGGATCGCGAGCGCGCCGTCCGCCGTCGCGTCGCGCCGCTCGCGCCGGATCTGCTTGCGCTTGCGCGAGGCAAGCTCGTTCAGGAAGTCGTCGAAGTTGCGGTAGGCGTGGTTCTCCCAATGGAACTGCTGCCCCTGCCGCAGCAGGAACCCGGCCTCGCCCAGCCGCTCCCATTCGCCGCGGGTCGGGAAGGTGACGTGGACGGAGGACGCCTTGTGCCGCTGCGCCAGCTCCACCATCGCCGCGGTCAGGCCCTGCGCCACGGCGTCCGGGTCCGGCGCGTCGGGACGGACCAGCAGGCGCGGCCCGGTCGCCGGGGTGAACGGCACCGCGCATTGCAGCTTGGGGTAGTAGCGCCCGCCCGCCCGCTCGTACGCGTTCGCCCAGCCCCAGTCGAACACGTACTCGCCGTAGGAATGGCTCTTGAGGTAGAGCGGCGCGACGCCGAGCAGTCGGCTACTCCCGCCGCCGCCGGGAGCCTCCAGCGCCAGATGCTGCGGCAGCCACCCGCTCTCCGCCGTCGCCGAGCCGGAGGATTCCAGCGCCTCCAGGAAGGCATGGCAGAGGAACGGGTTGTCGCCGCCGGCGCAGGCGTCCCACTCGGCCGCCGGGATGTCGGCGATCCGCGGGTGGACCTTGACCGTGAAGGAGGCGGCGGCATCCGCCGCCGCGCCGCTGCTCTTGCTGCTGCCGCTTCTGTCGCGTCCGTCGGCGGACAAGGATCGTCTCTCCTGCTGCTGCCGCTGCAAGCGTCGGCGGAAGAACGAAAACATTGGCATCCCGGCCGCGAAGGCAAGGTTTGGCGGCGCTTCCGATCGTCATCCCCTCCCCTCGGGGCGAGGGGACAGCAGGGCGCCTACCGCACCTCGACGATCGCCTCGACCTCCACCGCCACGTCGAACGGCAGCACGTTGACGCCGACAGCGGTGCGAGCGTGGCGGCCGGCATCGCCGAACAGCTCGACCATCAGGTTCGAGGCGCCGTTCACCACCTGCGGCTGCTCGAGGAAATCGTCGGCCGAGTTGACGAAGCCGCCCAGCCGCACGACCCGCACGACGCGGTCCAGATCGCCGTCCAGCGCCGCCCGCATCTGCGCGATCAGGTTGAGCCCGCAGAGCCGCGCCGCCTGCTGCCCCTGCGGCACGTCGAACTGGCGGCCCAGCTTGCCGATGAAGCGGCGCTCGCCGTTCCACTGGCAGACCTGCCCGGCCAGGAACAGCAGCGCGCCGGTCCTGACGAACGGGACGTAGTTCGCCGCCGGGCTGCTCGCGTTGGGCAGCTCGATCCTGAGTTCCTTGAGGCGCGCCTCGATCCGTCCGGCCATGATGTGTCGCTCTCCGCTGATGTGCAGGTGAGGGGAAAGCGGCAGGATAACCGCTCGCTTCCTCCACGGGGAGAGGGCAGGGCAGACAGGGCGGCGGCCGTCCTCTCGCCGCCGACGCCGTGAAACGGCCGCAATCCGGCGCTATGATCCGCAACAGTTTTTCCGCTCGATCGGCTTCCTCGCCATGCTCCGCACCCGCCGCTCCTTCCTCCGCTCCGCCGCCGCCGTCGCTCTCCTTGCCGCGTCCCTTGCCGTCCCGGCGGGCGCCGCCCTCGCCCAACAGGGGGCGGCGCCCCGGCCCGCACAGGCGCCTGCCGGAGAACTCCTCGGCGACGCCCGCGTGCCGTTCAGCGCCGACCGCACCCTCACCGTCAACGGCCGCACCTTCTCCGGCCGCGTCTACCACACGCCGGGGCGGCAGCGGCACGAGCAGATGCTCGAAGGCATCCAGCAGGTCGTCATCCTGCGCGCCGACCACGCCCAGGGCTGGCTGGTCGTGCCGAGCCTCAAGAGCTACGTCGAGTTCGTCTTCCCGCGCGCCGTCGCGGAGCTGAGCGACCCCAGCCTGCGCGGCGCCCCGCTGGGGCAGGAGACGGTCAACGGCGTCCGTACCACCAAGCACCGGGTCGAGCATACCGCGCGCGACGGCACCACCGCCGACGGCTATCTGTGGGTCAGCGCCGAGGGCATCGTGATGCGGCTCGACGGCGAGGTCCGCGGCAAGGGCAACGGCGGCAAGCCGACGCCGTTCTCGATGGAGCTGTCGAACGTGCGCGTGGGCGCGCAGGACGCCGGCCTGTTCGATCTGCCGCCGGGCTACATGAAGCTCCCCGCCAACGCGCTGCAACCGCTGCTCGGGGGGATCGCGGGGGGCATGAGCAAAGGCTGATTGTTGCGTCGCCGACGCTTCTCCTCCAGCATGGTCGACAAAAGGTTGACAAAGCAGGAGGAAGGCGATGCGGCAGGGGACATGGCGGACGGCGGCGATGGCCGGCGTGGCGGCGGCGGGGATGCTGCTCGCGGCGGCGCAGGCCGCTCAGGCGCAGGTTCTGATCATCGGCACCGACGAGAAGGCGACGTGGAACGACGCCGGACAGCTCGTCAACCAGCCGCCGGGCAACGACAAGTTCATCGTCGTCGACATCGCCGACCGCGAGAACCCGAAGATCGCCGGGGAGATCCCGCTCAACAACTCGGTTGTCGGGCCGCCGACCAACCTCGCCGTGGTGCCGCCCGGCAACTTCGCCCTGATCGCCAGCTCGATCGAGAGCAAGAAGGACGGCGATGCCTGGAAGCCGGGACCGGACACCAAGCTCCACCTCGTCGACCTCAAGGCGAAGCCGCCTGCGGTGGTCTCGACGATCGACGTCGGCAAGCAGCCTTCGGGCATCGCGGTCGACCCGCGCGGCAGCTACGCGCTCGTCACCAATCGCGCCGACAACTCGGTCGCCGTCGTCGCGATCGAAGGCAAGACGCTGAAGCTGACGGAGACCGTGCCGGTCGGCGATACCGTTGCGGCCGTCGCGATGACCCCGGACGCGCGGCTCGCCTTCGCGGTCAAGCCGACGATCAACCGCGTCGCGGTGCTGAAGTACGACGCCGGGAAGCTGACCTACGACAAATACGACATGACCGTCGGCGTCTTCCCGTACAATGTCGACGTGGCGGCGGGCGGGAAGATCGCGCTGACCGCCAACAACGGCTTCGCCGGCGCCGCGGACGGCAACGTCGACACGGTGTCGGTGATCGACGTCGAGGCGAACCCGCCGCGCGTCATCGACTTCGTCACCGTCGGCGACGGGCCGGAGGGGCTGACGATCGGCCCGAAGGGCGACTATGCGGCGGTGGCGCTGCTGCGCGGCTCGAATTCGGACAAGAAGGCGTTCTTCTACAACAAGAACGGCAGCATCGTTCTGCTCAAGATCGACGGCAAGAACGTGACGCGCGTGAACGAGGTCGAGGTCGGCGGCCTGCCCGAGGGCATGGCGTTCAGCCCCGACGGCGCCTACCTCTATGTCGGCAACTTCCTCGATTCCGACCTGTGGGTGCTGAAGGTCGATGGCGGGAAGCTCGTCGACACCGGCAAGCGGCTGAAGCTTCCGGGCCATCCGGCGTCGCTGCGCGGGTCGGTCGGATAGCGGGGCTGCCGGGAAGGAAAGGCCGGCCGTCATGGTGGGAGTATCCGTCGAGATCCTTCGCAACGTCACGATCTTCGCCGATCTCGGCGAGGAGACGCTGGAGCGGATCGCCTCGATCGCGGTACGGCGGATCTTCCCCGTGGATGCGGTCGTGTTCACGCGCGGCGAGTGCCCGCACTGCCTCTACATCGTGCTCACCGGGCAGATCGCGCTGCATGCGGGCCCCGATCCCGCGACCGGGCGGGCCGGCGTCGTCGAGGTGATCGGGGCATACGACCACTTCATCCTGGCGACGGCGCTGCTCGACATGCCGTACCTGATGTCGGCGCGGGCGCTGCGCGACTCCGTGCTCGCCTGCATCCCCGCCGACGAGCTGCGCACGATGCTGGAACGCGAGCCGCGCCTCGCGATGGTGATGCTCGCGTCGGTGTCGACGCAGTACCGCGCGCTGGTCCGGCAGCTCGGCGACATCAAGCTGCACTCGGCGGCGCGGCGGCTCGCCAGCTACCTGCTCGACCTCGCGCAAGAACAGGAGGGGCGGGCGGCGACGATCGTGCTGCCGTTCGACAAGCGCGTCCTCGCCTCGTGGCTCGCGATCACGCCCGAGCACCTGTCGCGCGCCTTCGCGACGCTGCGCCGCCAGGGCGTCGTGACGCGCGGCGCGCGGGTCGAGATCGCCGACCGCGACGCGCTCGCCGTCTTCGCGCACCGCGAGCCGGAAGCGGCGCCCCCCGCGTCGGCAGCCGTGCAAGGGGGCTGACGGCGCGCAGGGCGCCGCAGCGGACTGACGCCGCAAGCGCCGCAAGGGGCTGACGGCGCAAGCGCCGCAGCGGGCTGACGGGGCTCAGCCGCCGATCGCGCCGTTCTCGCGCAGCCGCGCGATCTCCGCGTCCGCGAAGCCCCAGTCGCGCAGCACCGCGTCGGTGTCGGCGCCCGGCGCCGGGGCGCCCGCCGGCACGTCCGGCGCGGTGCGGCTGAAGCGCGGGGCAGGGGCGGGCTGGACGATGCCGTCGATCTCGACGAAGGCGCCGCGGGCGCGGTGGTGCGGGTGCCGCGGCGCCTCGCCGATCGTCAGCACCGGCGCGAAGCAGACGTCCGACCCTTCCAGCCGCGAGCACCACTCGTCGCGCGTCCGCGTCCGGAGCACCGCCGCGAACCGCTCGCGCAGCAGCGGCCAGCCGGCGCGGTCGTGCTGCGCCGGAAGCGCCTCGCCCGCGAGCCCCAGCCGGTCCAGGAGCTGCGCGTAGAACCGGCCCTCGATCGCGCCGATCGTCACGTATCCGCCGTCCGCCGTCTCGTAGGCGTCGTACCAGGGCGCGCCGCCGTCGAGCACGTTCTCGCCGCGCCGGTCGCTCCACAGCTCGCCCGCGCGCAGGCCGACGATCATCATCATCAGGAGCGCCGCGCCGTCGATCATCGCCGCGTCGACGACTTGGCCCTTGCCCGAGCGCGACGTCTCCAGGAGGGCGCAGACCATCCCGAAGGCGAGCAGCATGCCGCCGCCGCCGAAATCGCCGACGAGGTTCAGCGGCGGCACCGGCTTCTCGCCGGCTCGGCCGATCGCGCCCAGCGCCCCGGCGAGCGCGATGTAGTTGATGTCGTGCCCGGCGGCGCCCGCGAGCGGCCCGTCCTGGCCCCAGCCGGTGACGCGCCCGTAGACCAGCCGCGGGTTCGCCGCGAGGCACGGCTCCGGGCCGAGCCCCAGCCGCTCCATCACGCCCGGCCGGAACCCCTCGATGAGGCCATCCGCCCGGCCGGCGAGCCGCCGCACCGCCTCGACGCCGTCGGGGCGCTTCAAATCGATCGCGACCGAGCGCCGGCCACGGTTCAGCAGTTCGTAACGCGGGGCCTTGTCGATCCCCAGCTCGACGGGCTCGACGCGGTCGACGCGGATCACCTCGGCGCCCATGTCGGCGAGCATCATCGCGCAGAACGGGCCGGGACCGACGCCCGCGATCTCGACGATCCTGATGCCCTTGAGCGGTCCCATGGCGTCTCTCCTCTCCCGGTCATGTCTCGTGCGCGCGGCTTCCGGCCGGCGATGATTTTCCCAGCCCGGCGCGGGCGGCGGAATCCCGGACTACAGCCGGATCCGGCCGGTCCGCCGGGTTGGGAAAATCATCACGCCTGGGCGACTCGCCTCCCGTTGCCGCAGCGCAACATGGCCGATTCGCGGCCTTTCGCGAGTCGCGGCGACATGGTTTCACGATGATTTTCCCACGCAACCGATTCGTCCACAGGCGACTCGGCGGCCGTTCGGAGTCGCCGGCGATGATTTTCCCGGACAGCGCCGGGGAACCGGTCGCTTCGACTCGCTGCAAAACTTAAGGTTGCGTCGGAAATCCACGATGACTTTCCCTTTCGATCTGGCCGGACTCCCGGACCGCGATGATTTTCCCAGGCATCGTGATGGTTTCCCCGGCAGCCATGATGATTTTCCGTGATTTGCCGGGTTTTCCACAATGAATCTCCCCGATTGAATCTAATGATTCACCTCTACTCTTTACACCTATAGACCTTTAGGGCCTCATGACCTTCGGTTGTAAGAAGTCATTTTGGGGATGCTTGGATGGCGAATCGTGCTGCGCAATTGATGCTGTTCGGAGCGGAGGAGCTGAAGCGGCGTACGGATGATCCTCAGGAAGCGGCTCGCATCGACATTGCTCAGCAGGCGCTCCTCGACGACGGCCGCGACATCTCCTTTCTTCACCGGGGGTTCTGCCATTGCGGCCTGCCCTTGCGCCGGCCCGCCGACGATCTGGAAGCGTGGAAGCGCAGCGACGGCAAGTTCGCGCTGACCGTGCGCGGCGGCGAATACCGGACGCCCGACGGCGGGGAAATCATCATCGGCGTGCCGTACGGCCCGAAGGCACGGCTCCTGTCGATGTACATCGCGACCGAACTGAAGGATCCGCGCCGCCACGCCGACGACCGGTGGATCGAGTTCGGACGCGTCACCGAATGGCTGCGATCGGTCGGCGTGACGCCGAGCGGCGGCCCGCGCGGCTCGATCGCCGCGACCAAGGAGCAGCTGATCCGTCTGAGCTTCTCGCATTGGAACATGATGATGGCGGTCGACGGCGAGGACCGCGTCTGGTTCCACAACGAGATGCTGATCGAGACGGGGACGATCGCCGGCCGCGAGATCGAGCTGTGGCGCGAGGAGAAGTACGCCAAACTCTCCTGGCCGCAGGCGTTGCGCCTCACCGACAACGCCCACCGGCGGCTCCGCGAGCAGTCGGTGCCGATCGCGGCGGCGCGGCTGCGGCTGATCTCGAACTCGGCCGCGGCGATGGACTTCTTCCTCTATCTGGGGTTCCGGCTGCCGCGCATCCCGGCGGGCGAGAAGGTGCGGCTGACCTGGAGCGACATGATGCGGCAGTTCGGCATGACCGAGCAGCCGGTCAGCGAATTCCGCCGCACCTTCGCCGAGAGCCTGAAGAACGCGCTCGCCGCCTATCCGGAGGCCAATGTCGAGATCACCGGCGAGGGGCTGATCATGCGGCGGTCCGACCCGGCGGTGCCGCGCAAGCCGCTCGTCGCGATCATGGGCCGCGGGGCAGCGACGCCCAAGACCGGCGCGGACGGCTGATCCTCCGCCGCGTCGCAGTGCATGCCGTCCGTACCGATGATGGTTTTCCCGAAACAGCGGGCGACGATTCCGAGTGCGGCTTCGGCTTTTTTCCTCCCCTCTTGCGGGGGAGGGCCGGGGTGGGGCAATCCGCGTCGAGCGTTTCCGAACCGAAGTGCAGACCGCGCTAATCAGCCCAGCGCCATCGCATCGGTGACGGCGGCCCCGCCGCCCCGCCGCTCGAACAGCTCCAGGAGGTGCTCGACGGTAAGGTCGGGGTGCTTCGCCCGCGGCAGGTCGTGGATGATCCGCCCGCCATGCAGCATCAGCA
>DASWRT010000470.1:0-19217 GCA_036403035.1 Allostellaceae bacterium
CATCGGCCCATAAAGCTTATGGCCGGACAGGCTCAGCAGATCGGTGCCCGACGCGCTCACGTCGACCGCGAGCGTCGACAGCGCCTGGACGGCGTCGGTGTGGAAGAGCGTTTCGCCGCCGCCGCGGTGGCGGCATAGGGCGGCGATCTCGCCGGTCGGCTCAAGCGTCCCGGTCTCGTTGTTAGCCGCCATCACCGATACGAGCGCCGGACCGGCGGCTTCGGCCAACGCCGCCTCCACGGCGGCCGGACCCACCCGTCCCACGTCGTCGACCGGGACGACCCGCGTCCGCCGTCCGCGCCGTTCCAGTTCGGGCAGGCAGTCGAGCACGCTCGGATGCTCGACCGCCGATGCGATGACGCTCGAACCCGGACGGCTGGCGCCGAGCAGGGCGAGGTTGTTCGCCTCGGTCGCGCCCGACGTGAAGACGATCTCCGCCGGGCTCGCGCCGATCAAGGCCGCGACCTCGGCGCGGGCTGCGTCGACGGCCTCGGCGGCGCGCCAGCCGGCCCGATGCGTGGCGGAATGCGGGTTGCCGACGCCGGCCGGGTCAAGCCACGGACGCATCGCCTCGAACACGCGCGGGTCGAGCGGCGTCGTGGCTTGATGGTCGAGATAGATGAGCCGGCCGTCCGCGTGCGTCTCGGGTTTCCCCCCACCCCGACCCTCCCCCGCAAGGGGGGAGGGAGACGATTGGAGCGCGGCGGCGTCTTCTCCCTCCCCCCTTGCGGGGGAGGGTCGGGGTGGGGGTGAGCCGCGCTCACAGCTCCGATCGAGAGCGCCGAGCCGCCGTCAGCCGCCGAGCTTGCCCTGCACGCCCTGGACGAACCAGTCCATCTTCAGGAGCTGCTCGTCGCTCGCATGCTGCCCCGCCGGGATGATCACTTGGCCCGCCTGGTTCTTCACCGGGCCGTCGAACGGATGCAGCTTGCCGCCCGCGATCCCGTTCTTCACCTCGTCGGCCGCCTTGACGACGTTGTCCGGCATGTTGGCGTAAGGCGCCATCTCGCACATGCCGCCGGCGATGCCGCCCCAGACGTCGTCGGGCTTCCAGCTGCCGTCCATCACCGCCTTGACGCGGCCGATATAATAGTCGTTCCAGTTGTCGACGATCGCCGTGAGCTGCGCCTTGGGCGCGAACTTGCGCATGTCGGACGCCTGCCCGAACCCGTAGACGCCGCGGTTCTCGGCGACCTGGAGCGGCGCCGGGCTGTCGGTGTGCTGCGAGATGATGTCGGCGCCCTGGTCGATCAGCGTCTTCGCGGCGTCGGACTCCTTGCCTGGGTCGTACCACGCGTTGACCCAGACGACCTTCACCTGGATGTCCGGCCGCACCTTCTGCGCCGCCAGCGTGAAGGCGTTGACGCCCATCGCGACCTCGGGGATCGGCACCGAGGCGACGTAGCCGACGACGCCCGACTTCGTCATGTGTCCGGCGATCGTGCCGAGGACTGCGCGTCCCTCGTAGAAGCGGATGTTGTAGATGCCGACGTTCGCCGCCTTCTGATAGCCGGTGGCGTGTTCGAACTTCACCTTCGGGAACTGCTTCGCGACGCGGACCGTCGGGTTCATGAAGCCGAACGAGGTCGTGAACACGATGTCCTGGCCGCGCGACGCCAGCTCGCGGATGACGCGCTCGGCGTCCGGTCCTTCGGACACATTCTCGACGAAGGTGGTCTTGACCTTGTCGCCGAGCGCCTCCTCGACCGCCTTGCGGCCGACGTCGTGGCGATAGCTGTAGCCGAAATCGCCGACCGGGCCGACATAGACCCATCCGGCCTTGACCGGCTCCGCGGCGAGGAGCCGCCGGTTGAGACCGAGCGTGGCCGTCGCGGCCGCGCCACCGGCGAGGATCGTTCGTCTCGTGAGCACGACGGACATGCTGATGTCTCCCTGATCGATCGAATGTTCGTGCGAAGAATGCCGCGTCATGCGGCGGGATGGAACGGCTTTCCGAGGCAGGCCGGCGCCTTGAGCCAGCCCTTCCACGGTCCTGCCGAGATCAGCGTCAATACCAGAATGGTCGCGGCGTAGGGCAGCATCGAGAAGATCTGCGGCGGCACCTCGACCAGCCCGGCCGCCTGCGCCGCGAGCTGGAGGATCGTCACGCCGCCGAAGAGATAGGCGCCGGCCAGGACGCGCCAGGGCCGCCACGCGCCGAACACGACGAGCGCCAGCGCGATCCAGCCGCGCCCCGCGGTCATGCCCTCGATCCACATCGGCGTGTAGGAGAGCGACAGGAAGGCCCCGCCGAGACCGGCCATCACGCCGCCGAACAGGATCGCGAGATAGCGGACGCGGACCACGTCGTAGCCGATCGAGTGCGCCGCGTCGTGCGCCTCGCCGACCGCGCGCAGCACCAACCCCGCCCGCGTCCGGCGCAGGAACCACGCGACTCCGATCGTCGCGGCGATCGACAGGTAGATCAGCGCGTCGTGACCGAACAGCAGCGGCCCGGCCACGGGCAGCGTCGTCAGCCCCGGCATGTCGAGCCGCGGCAGGCGCGGCAGCGGCGTGCCGACGAAGCGCGACCCCAGCAGCGCGCTGAAGCCGATGCCGAAGATCGTCAGCGCCAGCCCGGTTGCGACTTGATTCGCGAGCAGCGACACCGTGAGCACGCCGAACAGCAACCCCATCAATCCGCCGGCGATCGCCGCGGCGACGATGCCGAGCGTCGCGCTGCCGGTCGTCGCGGTGACCGCGAACCCGCACACCGCGCCGGCCAGCATCATGCCCTCGACGCCGAGGTTGAGCACGCCGGCCCGCTCGACGACCAGCTCGCCGATCGCCGCGTAGAGGAGCGGCGTCGCCGCGCTGATGACGGTGACGAGGATCGGGACGAGCGTGTCGAGGTTCATCCCTGCGGCGCCTCCGCGCGACGCAGCGGCGGCGCTGCCGCCGATGCCTTGGCCGCGAAGCGGATGCGGTAGCGCACCAGCACGTCGCAGGCGAGCAGGAAGAACAGCAGCATCCCCTGGAACACGCCGGTCACCGCCTGCGGCAGGCCGGACGAGATCTGCGCGTTCTCCCCGCCGATATAGGTCAGCGCCATCAGCGCCGCCGCGGCCAGGATGCCCAGCGGGTTCAGCCGGCCGAGGAAGGCGACGATGATCGCGGTGAATCCGTAGCCCGGCGAGATCACCGGGATGAGCTGCCCGATCGGCCCGGCGACCTCGAACACCCCGGCGAGGCCGGCGAGCGCGCCGCTCAGCAGCAGACAGGCCCAGACGATCCGGTTGCGCCGGAACCCGGCGTAGCGCGCCGCCGTCGGCGCCTGCCCGGCGACCCTGACTTGGAAGCCGGCGATGGTCCGCCCCATCACCACCCACGCCGCGAGCGCCACGAGCGGTGCCGCCAGCACGCCGAGATGGAGCCGCGTCCCCTCGATCAGGACCGGCAGCGTCTCGGCCTCCGAGAACATCCGGGACTGCGGGAAGTTGTATCCCTCCGGGTCGCGCCACGGCCCGTGCACCAGCAGCGCCAGCAGCAGCGTGGCGATGTAGGTCATCATCAGGCTTGTCAGGATCTCGTTGACGTCGAACCGCGTCTTGAGGAAGGCCGGCAGCGCGGCATAGGCGAGGCCGCCGATCATCCCGGCGAGCACCATCAGCGGCAGGATGAACCAGCCGTCCTGGTTCCAGAAAAAGAGCGCCACGCCGCTGCCGGCGATGGCGCCCGCGGTGAGCTGGCCCTCCGCGCCGATGTTCCAGACGTTCGCGCGGAAGCCGATCGCGAGTCCGACCGCGCACAGCGTCAGCGGCGACGCCTTCACCGCCAGTTCGCTGAGCCCGTAGAACGTGCTGACCGGGGCGACGAAGAACTGGTACAGCGTCGCCAGCGGGTCGTGGCCGAGCACCGCGAACAGCACCAGTCCGCTCAGCGCCGTCAGCGCCACGGCCAGCACCGGCGCCAGCAGCCGCATCGCCTGCGACGGCGCGCGGCGCGGTTCGATGCTAAGCGACATGATGCACCGCGCGAGGATCGCCGTCCGAGCTGCCGCCGTGCACGCCACCCATCAGCAGCCCTATCTCGCCGACCGACGCGTCGCGTGTGACGAGCGGCGGCGAGAGCGTCCCGAGATTGATGACGGCGAGCCGGTCGGTCAGCGTCAGCAGCTCGTCGAGATCCTGCGAGATGACGAGAACCGCGGCCCCGTTCGCCGCGAGTTCGAGGAGCGCCTGATGGATCGCCGCCGTGGCGCCCGCGTCGACGCCCCAGGTCGGCTGCGACGCGACGAGGATGCCCGGTTCCTGAAGGATCTCGCGCCCGACGATGAACTTCTGGAGGTTGCCGCCCGAGAGGCTGCCGGCCGGCTCGTCGACGCCGCCGGTCTTGACCCGGAACGCCTGCACGATCGCGTTGGCGAAGTCGCGCGCCGCACCGCCGCGGATGAAGCCCCCGCCGCCGAGCAGCCGCTTGCGGCGGTAGCCGCTCAGCAGCGCGTTCTCGACGAGGCTCATGTCCGGCACGGCGCCGTGCCCGTTGCGCTCCTCCGGGACGCAGCAGAGGCCGAGCCCGCGCCGGCCGCGCGCGTCCATGCGGCCGGCCGGCCTTCCGTCGATGCGGATGACCGCGTCGCGCGCGGCCGGCGCTTCGCCGCTCAGTGCCTCGAACAGCTCCGCCTGACCGTTGCCCGCGACTCCGGCGATGCCGAAGATCTCGCCCGCCCGCACCTCCAGCCGGATCGCCTTCAGCGCGGTGCCGAACGCCTCGTCGGCCGGCCGGTCGAGGCCGTCGACGAAGAGCCGCGGCGGCCTTGCATCGGCGGCGGTGGTCGGCGGCGCCGCGGCGCGGCGCGACAGGCTCCTCACCTCGGCGCCGATCATCATCTGCGCCATGCTGCGCGCGGTCTCGCGCTTCGGGTCGCAGTCGGCGACGACCTTCCCCTGGCGCAGTATCGTCGCGCAATCGCAGAGCGCGATGATCTCCTCCAGTTTGTGGCTGATATAGAGGATCGAGCAGCCCTCGGCGGCGAGGCGGCGCAGCGTCGCGAACAGCAGCTCGACTTCCTGCGGCGTCAGCACCGAGGTCGGCTCGTCCATGATCAGCAGCTTCGGGCTTTGCAGCAGGCACCGCACGATCTCGACGCGCTGCCGCTCGCCGACCGACAGCGAGTGCACGCGCCGCTTCGGGTCGAGGCTCAGGCCGTAGGACGAGGAGACATCGACGATGCGCCGCGCCAGCGCCCGCATGTCTCCGGCATCGTCGATGCCGAGCGCGATGTTCTCAAGCACGGTCATCGCCTCGAACACCGAGAAGTGCTGGAACACCATGCCGATGCCGAGCCGGCGCGCCTCGCGCGGGTTGCGCACCGTCACGTCCCTTCCGTCCCAGCGGATCGTCCCGGCGTCGGCCTGGAGCACGCCGTAGATGATCTTGACCAGCGTGCTCTTGCCCGCGCCGTTCTCGCCGAGCAGCGCGTGGATCTCGCCCGGCCGCACGTCGAGGTCGACGGAATCGTTCGCCAGCGTGCCGCCCGCCGCATAACGCTTGGTGACGCCGCGCAGCTCCAGCCGGGAGGCGGGCAGGGCGCCGGCAGCGTCGGGCGGGGAGAGATCTTCCATGCCGTTTTCTACAACGCCGCGACGGCGCGGTCAGCGTCGGTTCGCGCCGGCAGCAGCGCCAGCAGCAGTTCCGCGGCGACCAGCGCGGCGATCACCGCCGGCCGCTTGTCCTTGAGATGGCCGATGCCGATCGGGCACGTCAGGCGGCGCAGCGCCTCGGGTGTGCCGCCTTTCGCGAGGAAGATCCGCTCGAAGCGGCGTCGCTTCGTCGCCGAGCCGATCAGTCCGGCATAGGCGAAATCGCCGCGGCGCAGGATCGCCTCGCACAGCTCGTAATCGAGCGGATGGCTGTGCGTCATGACAAGGAAAGCGGCCCCGGGCGGCGCGACTCGGACCTGCTCGGCGACGTGCGCCGTCGCGACGATCTCGGCGTTCGCCGGCCGCTCCCCGACAGCCGGGAACTCGCCGGGCCGGTCGTCGACCCAGCGCAGCCGGACGGGCAGGGGAGCGAGCGCCGCCGCGACGGCGCGTCCGACATGCCCGGCGCCGAACAGCACGACGAGCGGGGCGGGCTCGCGCAGCGGCTCGACGAGCCAGCGGATGCCATCCTCGGCCGTAATGGTCGCGACCGCACCGCGTTCCACCGCCTGGCTAAGCGCCGCGGTCGGCGCTTCCACAGCCTGAACGATCCGCCGCCGCTGCACGGGCACGGCAAGCCGCGTCAGCATCGCGCCGCCGGCGCCGCCTTCCAGATCCTCCAGCCAGCCGAGCGAGGCCGGCGACATCGGTTCGAACAGCAACGTGACCCGGCCGCCGCAGCATTGACCCAAGGCGGGGCCGAGCGAGACGTCCCGCACGGCCTCCGCCGGCCCGTCGCGAAGCAAGCCGCGTGCCGCCTCGATCGCCTCCAGCTCCAGCCGCCCGCCGCCCACCGTCCCGTGGATCGCCGCGTCCGTCACCAGCATCCGCGCCCCGCGCTCGCGCGGCGTCGAGCCCTGGGCGTCGGCGATGGTGACCAGCACGGCGGCGGCCCGCCCGGCGGCGCCGCTCTCCAGCAGCCTCCGCAGCACGGGCGCAAGCGTTGCGGTCATTCGGCGGCGGCGCTCTTGACGCCGAGCTTGGCCTGGCGCGCCTGGAGATCGTCGATCGTCCGCAGCACCCGCTCCGGGATCGCCGGTGCGTCGAGGCGCGGGCAGAGCCGGTAGTCCGCGACGCTCGCGACCGCGTCGGAGATCGCGTGCAGCACGGAGATCGCCAGCATCAGCGGCGGCTCGCCGACCGCCTTGGAGCGGAACACGGTGCGCTCGCGGTTGGGGGAGTCCTCCAGCAGCGCGACGCGGAAGTCGCGCGGTCGGTCGCCGCAGGCCGGGATCTTGTAGGTCGAGGGCGCGTGCGTCCGCAGCCGGCCCTTGTCGTCCCACCACAGCTCCTCGGTGGTGAGCCAGCCCATGCCCTGGACGAACCCGCCTTCGATCTGGCCCAGGTCGATCGCCGGGTTCAGCGACCGTCCGACATCGTGCAGGATGTCGACGCGGTCGACGCGGTACTCGCCGGTCAGCGTGTCGACCGTCACCTCGCCGACCGCCGCGCCGTAGGCGAAATAGAAGAACGGCCGCCCGGCCGCCTTCTCCCGGTCGTAATGGATCTTCGGCGTCCGGTAGTAGCCGGTCGAGGAGAGCGAGACGCGGCCCATGTAGGCGTGATGGACCAGCTCGGCGAACGGCATCTCCTGGTTGCCGACGCGCACCCGGTTCGGCAGGAAGACGATCTGCTCGCGCGGCACGCCCCAGTGCGCGGCGGCGAAATCGCAGAGCCGCCGCCTGATCGTCCGCGCCGCCGCCAGCGCCGCCATGCCGTTGAGGTCGGCGCCCGAGGACGCAGCGGTCGGCGAAGTGTTCGGCACCTTCCCCGTAGAGGTCGCGGTCACCATCACCCGGTCGATGTCGACCTGGAACTCCTCGGCGACGATTTGCGCCACTTTCGTGTGCAGCCCCTGGCCCATTTCCGTGCCGCCATGGTTCAGGTGGATGCTGCCGTCGGTGTAGACGTGGATCAGCGCGCCGGCCTGATTGAGGTGCTGTGCGGTGAAGGAGATGCCGAACTTCACCGGCGTCAGCGCGATCCCTTTGCGCAGCCACGGTCCCGCTGCGTTATGGGCGCGGATCGCGGCGCGGCGGGCGGCGTAGTCCGATGTCTTCTCCAGTTCCGCGACGATGCGGTGGACGACGTTGTCCTCGACTGTCTGGTGGTAAGGCGTCACGTCCCGCCCGTTGCCGGTCGCGCCGTAGAAGTTGAGCTTGCGGATCTCCAGCGGGTCCTTGCCGACGGCGTAGGCGATTTCCTCGATCACCCGCTCGGCCCCGACCATCCCCTGCGGCCCGCCGAAGCCGCGGAAGGCCGTGTTGGAGACGGTGTTGGTGCGGAGCGGCAGCGAGCGGATCTGCGCCGCGGGGTAGTAATAGCAATTGTCGGCGTGGAAGAGGGCGCGGTCGTTGATCGACCCCGACAGGTCCGCCGAGACGCCGCAGCGCGAGGCATAGAGATACTCGACGCCCAGTATGCGTCCGTCCGCATCGAACCCGACCTCGTAGTCGACTGCGAAATCGTGCCGCTTGCCGGTCAGCACCATGTCGTCGTCGCGGTCGGGACGGAACTTCGCGGCGCGGCCGGTCTTCGCCGCGACCAGAGCCGCGACCGCCGCGAACAGCGCGCCCTGCGTCTCCTTGCCGCCGAAGCCGCCGCCCATCCGCCGCGTCTCGACCGTCACCGCATGCTTCGGCACGCCGAGCGCGTCGGCGATCTTGTGCTGGATTTCGCTCGGGTGCTGCGTCGAGGAGTGGATCGTGACCGCCCGGTCCTCGCCGGGGATCGCCAGCGCGATCTGGCTTTCGAGGTAGAAATGCTCCTGCCCAGCGACGATGAGCCGCCCCGAAAGCCGGCGCGGCGCCGTCGCGATCGCCGCCCCGGTATCGCCGCGCTTCAGCACGTGCGGCGGCGTCACGCATCGGGAGCCGTGCCGCTTTGCCGTCTCGATGTCGAGCACGGGCTCCAGATCCTCATACTCGACGACGGCGAGCCGGGCCGCTCGCCGCGCCCGATCGCGGGTCGTCGCAGCGACGGCGAAGAGCGATTGCCCGACGAACGTGACCAGCCCGTCCGCGAAGATCGGATCGTCCTTGGTGCCGAGCGGGCTCACGTCGTTGAGCCCCGGCACGTCGGCGGCGGTCAGCACCGCGACGACGCCGGGCGCGGCGCGCACCGCGTCGAGATCGAGCCGGACGATTCGCGCATGCGCCCGCTCGCTGAGGCCGAGGCAGACATGGAGCAGACCGGCCGGTTCCGGCATGTCGTCGATATAAAGGGCCTCGCCGGTGACGTGCTTGCGGGCGCTGTCGTGCGGCTGCGGCGTGCGGACGCCGCCGCGGATCCGCTCCCGTGGCGGCGATGAGTCGTCAGGCATGCGCCAGCCTCCGCTCGCCGACGAGCCGGGTCTCGGCGGCCGGATCGGTCGTCTCGACGAAGAGCCGCATCAACAGGTTCCGCGCGACCCGCATCCGGTACTCGGCGCTCGCACGCATGTCGCTGATCGGCGTGAGTTCGCGGGTCAGTGCCGCCATCGCGGCCTCGACGGTCGCACGGGTCCAGGGTTGCCCGAGCAGCGCCGCCTCGGCCTCGGCCGCCCGCTTCGGGGTCGGCGCCATACCGCCATAGGCGATGCGGACGGCGGCGACGCGATCCTGCTCCAGCATCAGACTGAAGGCGCCGCACACCGCCGAGATGTCCTGGTCGAACCGCTTCGACACCTTGTAAGCGCGGAAGCGCGTCCCCGTCCCCGTCGCCGGCTTCGGCAGCGTCACGCGCTCGACGAACTCGCCCGGCCGCCGGTCCTGGCGGCCATAGGCGAGGAAGAACTCTTCGAGCGGCAGGCTGCGCCGCTCTGCGCCGCGGCGCAGATGCAGCGTCGCGCCCGCGGCGATCAGGGCCGGCAGCGTGTCGCCGATCGGCGAGCCGTTCGCGACGTTGCCGCCGATCGTGCCGGCGTTGCGGATCTGCACCGATCCGAGCCGGCGGATCAGCTCGCCGAAATCGGGATAGTGCCGCGCGATGACCGGCGCCGCTTCGGTGTAAGTGGCGCCCGCGCCGATCTCGATCGCCTCGGGCGTCTCGACGATCTGCTTCAGTTCCGCGACGCGGCCGACCGAGATCATCGTGTCGAGCACGCGAAGCTGCTTCGTCACCCACAGCCCGACATCGGTGGCACCCGCGACGATCCGCGCCTCGGGGTGCGCAACGAGCAGATCGGCGAGCGCGTCGAGCGTTGCCGGCGCGAGAAAGCGCCGCCCGTCGCGCTTGATGCACAGCGTTTCCTCGTCGGACAATCCGGCCAGCAGTCGCGCCGTCTCGCGCTCGTTCCGGGCGAAGCGGTCCTCGTAGCCGCCGCCGGTCTCGTGCATCCGCTCGGCCGCCGCGACGATCGAGCGATAGCCGGTGCAGCGGCAGAGATTGCCGGCGAGCGTGTCGTCGATGCTCTCCGCCGGTTCGGGCTCGTAGTAGCGGGCGAAGAGCGACATCACGAAGCCGGGCGTGCAGAAGCCGCATTGCGAGCCGTTGCTCTCGACGAGCGCTTCCTGGACCGGGTGCAGCGCCCCGTCCGGCCCTTTCAGATCCTCGACGCTGAGGAGCTGCACGCCGTCGAGCATCGGCACGAACTGGATGCAGGCGTTGACCGCCTCGTAGCGGACGGCGCCACCGGTCTCCGACGGGCGGCCGATCACGACGGTGCACGCGCCGCAATCGCCCTCGGCGCAGCCCTCCTTGGTGCCGCAGCGCCGTTCGACCAGCCGCAGATAATCGAGCACGGTCATGGTCGGGTCGACGCCGTGCAGCTCCCGCCGCTCTCCGCCGAGCAGGAACCTGACCGTGTCGCGCATGGCGCTGCTTTCGTCTCCCGATGGCGGCATGGCGTCGTTGACCGTCTCCGCTCAGCTTCCCCGGTAGGTCGAGTAGCCGTAAGGCGCGACCAGCAGAGGTACGTGGTAATGGGCGCTTGGGTCGGACACCCCGAACTTGATCGGCACCTTGTCTAGGAACGCCGGCTCCTGCCGCTTGCCGTCCTCGACGGCCCCGGTCCCGGCCCCGGCGGCGAAGTAGTCGCCGACGTGGAAGATCAGGAGATAGGTGCCCAACGCCAGCGCGTCGCCCGCCAGCAGCGGCGCGTCGCAGCGGCCGTCGGCGTTGGTCCGGACGCTTGCGAGCCGGCGGCGGACCTCGCCGTCGAGCCGGTACAGATCAATGCGCAGACCGGCGGCCGGGCGGCCGTTCGCGGTGTCGAGCACGTGTGTCGTCAGCTTGCCGCCGGTCGCGCCCGTGTCCGCGGCGCTGCCGGCGGACGAAGCGGATGTGCCGGCGGCAGTCATCAGCGCAGTGCGCCGGGATGTAAGAGCCAACCGACCGGGATCGGCTCTAAGCCGCTGCGAAGCGGCGGCATGTCGGAGACGCGACGATGATCGAGGATGCTCAGCCCGACCTCCCTGCCGCGCGAGCGGCGCCAGCCGTTCCAGCGTAACAGATATTGGTAGACAGGCGGAAACGGCCGGGCAAGGGCGCGGGCCATCCAAAGACTTTCAAAAAATAACGAACGATACATGCAATTGCCCGGCTTACAGTTGATAAAATGCCCGTCGCCGAGACCGATGGAAGAGGGCGCGATCGATGCAGGACGACCACGAGCGCTTCATGCGGCACGCGATTCGGCTCAGCCGGGAGAAGATGCAGGACGGCGCCGGCGGGCCGTTCGGCGCGGTGATCGTCAAGGACGGCGCGGCAATCGGCGAAGGCTGGAACCGGGTGACCTCCACGAACGACCCGACGGCGCACGCCGAGATCGTCGCGATCCGCGAGGCGTGCCGCGCGCTCGGCAGTTTCGCGCTTCATGGTTGCACGCTCTATACCTCCTGCGAGCCGTGCCCGATGTGCCTCGCCGCTGCCTACTGGGCGCGCATCGAGCACCTGTTCTACGCCAACACCCGCGTCGATGCCGCCGCCATCGGCTTCGACGACGCATTCCTCTACGAGCAGATCGCTCTGCCGCTCGACCGCCAAGCGATGCCGGCGGACCGCCTCCTCGTCCCGGAGGCGCGGCTCGTCTTCGACGAATGGGCGGCGAAGCCGGACAAGGTTCCGTACTGAGCCGATTTATCCAAGCCGCCGCCGCGCTGCTGCGTCGCCCGCTGCCGCATCAGAACTCGACATCGAGTTCCTCGAGATCTTCCGGCTCGGCCTCGGCCGCATTCCGCCATTCGATCATAGCGGGCCAGTTCGTGATCGTCCGGCAATAGGCCGCGCATAGCGCGTCGAGCGGAACGTCGTAGGTCTCGAAGCGCGTGCACACCGGCGCGTACATGGCGTCCGCCATCGAGAGCCGCTGCCCGAAAAGATACGGTCCGCCGTAGGTATCCAGGCACTCCCGCCAGATCGCGACGACACGCTCTATATCGGGGCGGGCGCCCGCAAAGATGCGGAAGCCGGGGTGGTGCGCCTTCAGGTTCATCGGCAGGGCCGAGCGCAGATTGTAGAAGCCGGAGTGCATCTCGCCGCAGATCGACCGGCAATGCGCCCTTTGCCGCCAATCGGCCGGCAGAATCCCGGACTCCGGCTTCAGCTCGGCCAGGTACTCGCCGATGGCGAGCGTGTCCCAGATCCTCGCGCCGCGGTGCTCCAGGCAAGGCACGAGGATCGACGGCGAGGTCAGCAGCAGCTCGGCCCGCGTCGACGGATCGTCGATCGGCGCCGGCCGCTCCTCGATCTCGATCCCCGCCATCCGGCACAGCAGCCATCCGCGCAGCGACCAAGAGGAATAGTTCTTGCTTGCGACGGTGAGTATGGCCTCCGTCATCGACGTCCTCTCCTGTTTCCGCCGTCTGCGTCATCGCCGTGCATGGCCGGAAGAAGCCTCTCCGGATGACCGCTCGGCGCAGCAAGAATTACGCCAGCCATTCCGCCGGGCGCTCAAGCCTTGGGGGGCGGGGTAGGCCGATGCTCTACTTTACGTACCAGCTGCAATCCGATCTCCTGGACCCGGTCCGCACGGCGGCGCGTACTTTGCTGGATGCGCTGGGCGACGGGATCCGCGGCTCGGGGCCGTTCTCCAGGGTCGCCGCCGCTTGGGAGCTTTTATCGCGCGCCAAGCTGAGCCATCAGCGTCCGCCCTTCGGCATCGATCGGGTCGCCGTCGGAAACAGCGACGTGCCGGTCAGCGAGGTTCCGGTCGCCGCGACGCCGTTCTGCACGCTTCTCCATTTCCGCAAGGACATGGCGACGCTGCAAGCCCAGCCGCGGGTGCTCGTCGTGGCGCCGCTCTCGGGTCATTTCTCGACCCTCCTTCGCGGCACCGTGCGCACCTTGCTCGCCGAGCACGACGTCTTCATTACCGATTGGCACAACGCGCGCGACGTGCCGCTCCGCGACGGCCGGTTCGGCTTCGACGATTACATCGCGCACGTGATCCGCTTCCTTGAGATGATCGGCCCCGGAGGCCACGTCCTCGCGGTCTGCCAGCCCTGCGTCCAAGTGCTTGCCGCCGCCGCGGTGATGGCGGGCGAGGGCAATCCCGCCCAGCCGCGCAGCATGACGCTGATGGCCGGTCCGATCGACACGCGCATCAACCCGACCACGGTGAACGCGCTCGCGACCGACCGGCCGATCGAATGGTTCGAGCGCAAGCTGGTCACCACCGTTCCTTGGCCGCACAAGGGCATCGGCCGCCGGGTGTATCCGGGCTTCATGCAGCTCCTCGCCTTCATGTCGATGAACCTCGAACGGCACCAGAAGGCGCATCGCGATCTCTATAAGCATCTGGTGAAGGGCGAGCACGAACAGGCCGAGACGATCAAGAGCTTCTATGACGAATATTTCGCCGTCCTCGATCTGCCGGCGGAGTTCTACCTCGAGACCGTCCGGACCGTCTTTCAGGAGGCGCTGCTGGCGAAAGGCCGGCTTACGTTCCGCGGGCAGCGGGTCGATCCCGCCGCGATCCGCCAGACCGCGCTGCTCACCGTCGAAGGCGAGCGGGACGACATCTGCGCCCTCGGCCAGACCGCCGCCGCGCATGATCTCTGCACCGGCCTGAAACCCCACATGAAGCGGCACCACATGCAGACCGGCGCCGGGCACTACGGCGTCTTCAGCGGCAGGCGCTGGGAGACCCAGATCTACCCAATCGTCCGCAACGTGGTGCTCTCGACGAGTTAGCTCGGGCGGTGACGCGGGGATGCCGCCGTCCCTCTGTGCCGGTTCGATCTTTCACTTCAGCGTGTAGAGATACGCGGCGATGTCGCGGGCATCATCCTCGGTGACGCCGACGTTCGGCATCGCCGTCTGCCGATCGACCCGGCGCGGCTGCTGGATCCAGTCGATCAGATTCTCCGGCGTGTTGGTCAGCACGCCGGCGATGTAGACGCGGTTCGCAAGATGGTCGAGCGGCGGGCCGACGAGGCCGCGCGCCTCCGCGACGCCGGGGATCGTGTGGCACGTGCCGCAGCCGTAGTTCCGGATCGCCGTCCGGCCGCGCTTGACGTCGCCGCCGGTCAGGCCTTGCGCCTCCTGCTCGTCCTGGTTGTTCTTCCCGAACAGCGGGATGTCGAGGACGCCCGCCGCCGCGCCGGCGGCGAGGCACCCGGCGACGACGACGACGATCGCCGCCGCGCCGGTCGCAAACTTGGCCGCCTTCGATCCGGTCATGCTCCGCCGACCTCCTTCGGCAGCGCGCTTTCCCACCGGCGCGTCCGGGCTTCGGAGTCGCGCAGCCACGCCGTCACGAGCGCCAGCGCGACGCCCGTGTAGACGAACCCTCCCGGCACCCACATCACCAGCCCGGCGAGCTGCTGGTCCTCGATCGGCGTCAATCCCCAGGCCGCCGCGGCGTCGCCGTATGCGGCGTACCAAGGCGTCGTTCCGAGCGTCAGCAGCGCGCCGAGGATGCCCGTATGCATCGTCGTCGCGAACAGCGACAGCACCGCTGCGCCCCGGCCGGCTCCGCTGCCGACGACGCCGCCGCGCAGCAGCGAGGTCCAGTAGAGCAGTCCCGCGGCGAGGAACGACGCATGCTGGAGCGCGTGCATCCCTTCGTTCCGCAGCGCCGCCTCGAACAGGACGGGCGCGTGCCACAACCATAGCGCGAGCCCGTGCACTGTGAAGGCCGCGAGGCTGCCGGTCAGGAACGTCCATGAGCGGCGTATCGGCGACCATGTCCCGACCCCGCCGACGCGCCGCCGCCCGGCCGACGATTGCGTCCAGAGCATCACGAGGAGCGGCCGTCCGAGGACGAGCAGCGGCGCCGCGACCGCCATCAGCAACTCGTGCTCGACCATGTGCATCCAAAACAGCGACTCGCCCAGGACATGCACCGGCGGCAGCAGCGCGACGGCGAGCGTCAGCCATCCGGCGGCGAAGGAAGCCGCTTCGGCGCGGCTCACGACGCGCCCGTGCCCGACATGCCGCCAGAGACGCCGCAGGCCGCTGACATAGAGCCACAGCGCGCCCACGAGGAGCATGACGACGGCCATGTCCGGCGGCTGACGCCAGGGCGAGCCAGCGGAATCGCCATGCTCCGCGACGTAATGGGCAAGGGCGGCGTCCGGCAGACAGAGCGCAGGGGCAAGGGCCGCCGCGCCGATCAGCGCGATCCGCCGTCGCGTCCGCCGCCTCATCGCTGGCACGGGTCGAAATAGAATTTGGCGACGCCCTCGACCAGGATCACGAGGCCGAAGAGCGCGCACATCAGCATGCCGGTCAGCGCCAGGAAATGCGCCCGCCCGTCCGCGTCTCCTTCCTCGGAGCTGGTCCGCCGGCGCCGCGACCAGTCCCGCCATCCGAGCACGCCGCCGGTGATCGCGAGAAGCAGCGCCGCCAGCGAGACGATGTGCGTCGGCAGCAGGTGCCCGGTGTCGCACGACCAGGGGACCAGAACGTAGCTGACCTCTTGGTCGAGGAACCACGCGACTGGCCCGGCGAAGAGGCAGGTCCAGGAGACATCGTCCGTCGCGAAGAGCGGTTTCTTGGCGGTGCTGCGTTCCATCGGCGGCGGTCCCCTCCTCAGAGAAAGCGCGGCACGAGGTAGACGACGGCGTAGATCGGCAGCCACGTCAGCACGACGAAATACCAGTAGAACGCATTCTCGCTGACGTCGACGAACCGCTTTCCCTCCCGTCCGCGCCGCGTGAACATCAGCGCTGTCAGCACCGCCGTGTCGGCGACGTCGGTGACGATGTGCGTCGTGTGCAGCGCCATCAGCATCCAGACGACGGAACCGTAGGCGTTGGTGTCCCATTCGACGCCGAGCGCCGGGAATTCGAGCCAGCGGACGGCGGTGAAGGCGACGCCGAACGCCAAGCAGACGAGGAGCCAGATCCGGACCTGCCGCAGATCCTCCTCTTCGGCCGCCTTCTTTACCCAATGGTTCGGCAGGCAGCTCGCAAGCAGGAGGACGGTGTTGACGGTGCCCCATATCAGTTGCGGCGGGCCGAGGTTCGGCGGCCAGGAGACCGCCTTGCTGCGCAGGTAGAAATACGCCATCACCGCGAGCCCGAACCCCGTCGCCTCGATGAGGCAGAAGACGAGCGTGCCCCACCACAGGATGCTGCGGTGCCCGTAGGCGTAGGTCGGCAGGCCCGATACGTCGAGGACGGGCGTCACCCTCATGACCGGGCCTCCGCCGCGTGCTGCCGCAAAGCCGGAATCGCGCGCCGCCGGTCGCCGGACTGGTCGCCGCGCTTCGGCCAGAACCAGCCGGTGAAGGTCACGAACATCGGAACGGCGCCGATCGGGATCGCCCAGGGCGTGAAGATCGAGCCGATGAACATCGCCGTCGTCGCGATCGCGGCGAGGAACGGCCAGATCGATGGCTCCGCCGATTCGTAGCGATGGTCGGGCGTCGCATCGACCAGATGCGTGATCAGCACCTCGCGGATGTCGGCGCGCAGTCCGGTCGCGACCTTGCGCTCGCCGGCTGCCTGCTCCGCCCACAGCGCCTCGCGCCCGGTGACGATCGGGATCTGCTGGAAGTTGTACGGCGGCGGCGGGGAACTCGTCGCCCACTCCAGCGAGCCGGCGCCCCACGGATTGTCGCCCGCCGGCATGCCACGGCGCAGGCTCCAGGCGACGTTGCCGAGGAACACGGCCACGCTGACGGCGATCACCGCCGCGCCCGCCGTCGACAGCAGGTTCGCCTCGTTCCAGCCGATCCCGTCGGGGTAGGTGTAGACGCGGCGCGGCATGCCCGCGAGGCCGAGCCAATGCATCGGGAAGAACGCGACGTTGAACCCGATGAAGAAGAGCCAGAAGTTCCACTTGCCGGCGGTTTCGTTCAGCATCCGGCCGGTGATCTTCGGGAACCAGTAATAGAAGCCGCCGAACAGCGGGAAAACGGCCCCGCCGATCAGCACGTAGTGAAAGTGCGCGACGACGAAATACGTGTCGTGCACCTGCAGGTCGAGCGGCACCGAGGCGACCATGACGCCGCTGAGGCCGCCGATCACGAACAGCGCGATGAAGCCCAGGACGAACAGCAGCGGCGTCCGGTAGATCAGCCGTCCGTCCCACAGCGTCGCGATCCAGCAGAAGATCTGAATGCCGCTCGGGATCGCCACCATCATGCTGGCGCCCGTGAAGAAGCTCGCGCCGAGCTGCGGCAGGCCGGTCGCGAACATGTGGTGGACCCACAGGCCGAACGCGAGGAAGCCGGTGACGATCAGCGACAGGACCAGCGGCACATAGCCGAACATCGGCCGGCGCGCGAAGGTCGGGATGATCATCGACACGATGCCCGTCGCCGGGATGAAGATGATGTAGACCTCGGGGTGGCCGAAGAACCAGAAGAGGTGCTGCCAGAGCGGCGCGTCGCCGCCCTCCGCGGGGTTGAAGAACTGCGTCGAGACCAGCCGGTCCGCAATCAGCGCGGAGCTTGCGATCATCACCGCGGGCATCGCGAACACGACCATGAACGAAGTCACGAGCTGCGACCAGACGAAGAGCGGGATGCGGTTCAGCGACATGCCGGGCGCCCGCATCTTGAACACGGTGACAATGAGCTGCACCGCCACGGCGAGGGAGGAGACCTCGGTGAAGGTGATCATCTGCGCCCAGAAGTCGGTGCGCTTCCCCGGCGTGTATTGCGGCCCGGACAGCGGCACGTAGGCGAACCAGCCGACGTCCGGCCCGATATTCAGCAGGAAGGCGACGATCAGCATCAGCCCACCGGCCAATAACATCCAGTAGCTGAAGGCGTTGAGGCGCGGGAACGCGATCTCGCGCGCTCCCACCATCAGCGGCACGAGATAGACCCCGACGCCCTGCATGATCGGCACAGCGAAGAGGAACATCATCGTCGTGCCGTGCGTCGTGAAGAGCTGGTTGTAGAGGTCTGGCCCGACGAACGAATTCTCCGGCCGGGCAAGCTGCGTCCGCATCAGCATCGCGAGGATGCCGGCGAACAGGAAGTAGCAGAACGTCGTGACGAGATAGCGCTTCCCGATCGTCTTGTGGTCGGCGGCGCTGAGCCAGCCGATAAGGCCGCGCGGCTCCGCCCAGGTCCGCTCCAGGAGCCGGCGCTCCTGCTCGGCCGGAAGAAGGACGGTATCTGCGCCGGAGGAGGCTTGAGGCGGGCTCATCGCAAGGTTCTCCTCCTCGTTCAGTCCAGCGTGTCGAGGTAGCTCAGCAGGGCCTGGAGATCGTCCGGCGGCAGCACGATCGGCGGCATCAAATTGCCGGGCTTCTGCGTCTGCGGATCGGCGATCCAGCCGGCGCGGTTGCCGCGCGTATTCGGCAGCCGCCCCGCGCCGAGCGACATCCGGCTCGCGAGATGCGTGAGGTTCGGCCCCACGACGCCGCCGGCCGGCGTGCCGGTGATCGCATGGCACATCGCGCACGGGCCGCTCATGAACACCTGCATCCCGCGCTTCTGCTCGTCGGTCTGCGGTTCCTTGGCGGACTTGCGCTGCTTGTCGAGCCAGCTCTCGAACGCGTCCTTCGGCTCGGCGACGACGTCCAACGCCATATGCGCGTGCTGCGCGCCACAGAACTCGGCGCATTGTCCGCGGAACCGGCCGGGCCGATCGGCAGTGAGGTAGAGGGTGTTGAGCTGGCCGGGGATCAGGTCCTTCTTCCCGTGCAGGTTCGGGACCCAGAAGCTGTGGATCACGTCGTCGGAGCGCAGCGTGATCTTGACCGTCTCGCCGACCGGGAGATGGATCTCGTCGGCGGTGATGAACGTATCGCTCGGCTGCGCCGCCTGATAGCGGACCTCCCACCACCATTGGTGCCCGATCAGCTCGATCCCGTAGGCGCCGTCGCCGCTCTGCGCGAACAGCTTGCTGTTGGTCGCGTAGGTCACGAGCGTCAGGGCGAGGAGGATCGCCACCGTGACGGCGGTCGCGACGCCGACGACGCGACGGATGCGTCCCTCGGTGCCCTGGTTGGGATGTACTTCCGGCGCGCTGAACGGCGTATACCCGCCGCGCCGCCGCAGCATCGCCCAGATCAGCGTCAGCATCACCAGCACGTAGACCGCGGTGCAGACCCAGAAGAACAGCCACCAGATCCCGCCGATCGCCTCGGCTCCCTTGCCCGCCGGATCGAGCGCGGACTGCACGCCAGTGCAGCCGGCGACAGGGAGGAGCAGGGCAGGGACCGCGCTTAATACTCCTCTCCATACTCCTC
>DASWRT010000471.1:0-1837 GCA_036403035.1 Allostellaceae bacterium
CCAGCCTTGGCCGCGATCGCCCGTGCGGGATTTGTGAAGCGAGCCATTGCGCTGTCCTCCCGTGCCCCGGACCTGAGGGTCCGGACGATACGCGACTCTGCAGAAATAGCCCTGCCGACCGCAATATGGCCTTCCTCGCTCCGGCGGTAAAGCGCATGCGTTTGATCCCGCACGCATATTGCGCCGGCGAGAGCCGCCGCTATGGTGCGCTTCAAACCAGACTCACCGGAGGGACTTTTCATGCGCTCGCTCGCTCTCGCGTCGGCTTTGCTCGCCAGCCTCAGCCTCACCGCGGTCGCCGCAAATGCCGCGCCTGCCCCGGTCGCGCCCGCGCCGGTCGCCTCGCTCGTCCGCGCCGTCGACATTCCCTACCAGCAATTCACCTTGCCGAACGGCCTTCGCGTCCTCGTCCACGAGGATCACAAGGCGCCGGTCGTGGCGGTTTCGGTCTGGTACCATGTCGGTTCGAAGGACGAGCCCACCGGCAAGACCGGCTTCGCGCATCTGTTCGAGCATCTGATGTTCGGCGGCTCCGAGCATAGCGACCAGAGCTGGTTCACGCCGATGCAGCAGATCGGCGCCACCGACATGAACGGCACCACCTGGTACGATCGCACCAACTATTTCGAGACGGTGCCGCGCGGCGCGCTGGAAACGGCTCTGTTCCTCGAATCCGACCGCATGGGGCACCTGCTCGGCGCCGTCACGCAGCAGAAGCTCGACGTCCAGCGCGGCGTCGTCCAGAACGAGAAAAGGCAGGACGACAACGAGCCTTACGGTCTCGTCCAATATGCCGAGGCGAACGCGCTCTTCCCGCCCGATCATCCTTATCATCATACGACGATCGGCTCGATGTCCGACCTCGACGCCGCCAGCCTCGAGACGGTGAAGGACTGGTTCCGCTCGCATTACGGGCCGAACAATGCGGTACTCGTCCTTGCGGGCGACATCGATCTGCCGACGGCGCGGAGGCTGGCGAACAAATATTTCGGCGACATTCCGCGCGGGCCGCAGTCGATCCCGGCCGCCGCCGCCGTGCCGACCCTGCCGGCGCCGAAGAGCGAGGAATTGCACGACCAGGTGGCGACCACGCGCCTCTATCGCGAGTGGGTCGTACCGGGGCTCACCGATCCGGCCTATCCCGCGCTCCGGCTGGGTGCCGAGGTGCTCGGCGGCCTCGCCAGTTCGCGGCTCGACAATGCTCTCGTCCGCGGCGACAAGATCGCGGTTGCGGTCACCGCCGGTATTCAACCTTTCGAGCGGATCAGCGAGTTCGTCGTCACCGCCGACGTGAAGTCGGGGGTCGACTCGAACCAGGTCGCTGCCCGGCTCGATCAGGTGATCGCGAATTTCATCAGGAACGGGCCCACGGCCGACGAGCTGCAGCGCGCCAAGACGCGCATCGTCTCCGGCCGGATCGAAGGTCTGGAGTCGGTCGGCGGCTTCGGCGGCAAGGCCGTCGCGCTCGCCGAAGGCGCGGTGTATGCCGGCGATCCGGATTTCTACAAGGTGCAGCTCCAGCGCATCGCGGCGCTGACGCCGGAGCAGGTCCGCGCCACAATCAGTCTCTGGCTGTCGCGCCCGGTCTATTCCCTCAAGGTCTCGCCGGGGCCACGCGGCGCCTATGAGGAATCGAAATCGGTCGGCCATGGCGGCGTTCGTGCGCCCAATTATTTCCGCGCGCCCGCGGCAGGCGAGCATCCGCTCGCGCCGCTGCCCGACCGGACGGGACCGCCGGCCGCCGCCGCTGCGGAGCCGCAGGCCGCCGGGGTTGGCGGCGTCGACCGATCGCATCTGCCGCCGGTCGGGCAGATCGACCAGCTCAAATTCCCGAAGG
>DASWRT010000472.1:0-5827 GCA_036403035.1 Allostellaceae bacterium
ACCTACCTGGTGCCGGACACGCTGCTGTTCATTCCGCTCTATCAGATCGTCGGCAGCCTCGGCCTGCTCAACTCGATCTGGGGCCTGATCCTGATCTACCCGACGCTGACGGTGCCCTTCTGCACCTGGATCATGATCGGCTACTTCGCCTCGATCCCGAAGGAGCTGGACGAGGCGGCGCTGATCGACGGCGCCGGCTACATCCAGCTGCTGCTGCGCATCTTCGTGCCGGTGGCGCTGCCGGGGATCATCGCGGCGATGATCTTCGCGTTCACCGTCTCGTGGGCGGCCTTCGTCTATCCGATGGCCTATCTCTACCGGTCCGACCAACTCGTCCTGACGGTCGGCACGGTGACGAGCCTGATCCGCGCCGACGTCTTCCAGTGGGGCAGCCTGATGGCCGGCGCGCTGCTCGCGGCGGCCCCGCCGCTCGTAATCTATGCATTCCTGATGGACTACTACATCGCCGGCCTCACCGCCGGCGCGACAAAGGGGTGAGGCGAAGCATGTCCGAAGTTGCTCTTCGTCAGGTGGTCAAGACTTACGAGCAGACGCCGGCGGTGCGCGGCATCGACCTCGACATCGCCGACAAGGAGTTCATCGTGCTGGTCGGCCCGTCGGGCTGCGGCAAGTCGACAACGCTGCGCATGATCGCCGGGCTCGAGGAGGCGACGTCCGGGGAGATCTGGATCGGCGGCGATCTCGTCAACGACGTGCCGCCGAAGGACCGGGACATCGCGATGGTGTTCCAGAACTACGCGCTCTATCCGCACATGACCGTGTACGAGAACATGTCGTTCGGGCTGCGCCTGAAGAAATTCGCGAAGGCCGAGATCAAGCGGCGCGTCGAGAACGCGGCGCGCATCCTCGACATCACCGAACTGCTCGACCGCAAGCCGAAGCAGCTCTCCGGCGGGCAGCGACAGCGCGTCGCGATGGGACGGGCGATCGTCCGCGACCCCAAGGTCTTCCTGTTCGACGAGCCGCTTTCCAACCTCGACGCGAAGCTCCGGGTGCAGATGCGGACGGAGATCAAGCGCGTGCATCAGAAGGTGATGACGACGACGGTCTACGTGACGCACGATCAGGTCGAGGCGATGACGCTCGCCGACCGCGTCGTCGTGATGAACGGCGGGCGGATCGACCAGATCGGCACGCCGCACGAGCTTTACCATACGCCGAGAACCAAGTTCGTGGCCGGTTTCATCGGGTCGCCGGCGATGAACTTCCTGGCGTGCCGGCTCGTCGAGGCGGCGGGCGGCGGGCTGTCCGTTCTGCTCTCCGACCAGCTCTCCTTCGGCGTGCCGGCAGCCCGGACGGCGCGCTACCGGCCGTATGCCGGGAAGGAGCTGATCCTCGGGCTTCGGCCCGAGCACATCACCGAAGCGCGTCCCTATGCCAACGGCGCCGACGTCCAGAACTTCACGGCGACGCTCGACGTGGTCGAGCCGATGGGGATGGAGACGATGGTGTATTTCACGGTGAACGGCGCGGAGGTGTGTGGCCGGGTGGCGCCGGAAGCCGCTGCCGGCCCCGGCGAGCCGATGCGGCTCGCCGCCGATATCGGCCATATGCACCTGATCGACCCGGCGACGGAACTGGTTCTGTAGGTGTCGGTACGGGCAGCGCCGCTGCCCGTATCCACTTCGACGCGCCGCTAACCGCATTTCGCTGTGGCGGGGTGCGGATGCTCCAGAAAGAAGCGGAGCATTTCGCGCGTCGCATCGGGTCCCCGCGGATCGGTGTAGGAGCCGGCGGGGCTGCCGCCGAACCAGGCATGGCCGGCGCCGTGGACGACCCATTGTTCCAGGACCGCCCGCCCGCTCGCGTCGATATAGGCGGTGCGGGTATAGGCATGCCCGCCCGGCACCGTGCCCTGCTGCACCTCCGTCCGCAATTCCGCGGCCGCGAGCGGCCGCCACTGCGCGATGACGTAATCGCCGTTGCGCGGGTTCACCGTCTTGTCCTGGTCGCCGTGGAACACGATCGTCGGGACGATCCGTCCGGGCGCCGGGATGCCGCCGGGGCGGCGCACCGATCCCGCCGCTCCTTGCTGCATTGCGGCGAAGGCGGAGGGCAGATCGCGCGCGGCCCCGCAGGGCAGGCCGGAATGCACGCCGACCGCGGCGAAGAGGTCGGGGTAGGTCGCCGCCATGACGGCGCCGGCCGCGCCGCCCGCCGAAAGCCCGGCGACGTAGACGCGCCGCGGGTCGACCGCATGGTCGCGCATGACCTGACGGGCGATGCCCGCGATCAGCGACGGCTCGCCCCGACCGCGGATCTGGTCGTCCGCGTTGAACCAGTTCCAGCACTTCGACTGGTTGGCTGCCGCCGCCTGCGCCGGGTAGACGACGAAACAGGTATGCTCCTCGGCGAGTACGTTCATCCGCGTACCGGCTGCGAAGTCGTCGGGCGATTGAGTGCAGCCGTGCAGCATGACAATCAGCGGAATCGGCTGCCCCTGATAAGCGCTCGGGATGTAGAGCTTGTAGGTGCGGCTTCCTGCCTCGTTGGCGTAGGTTCCCGTCACGAACCGCCCGCCGCTATCCGGCACGTTCGCGGGCGTGGGCGCCTGCGCCGGAGCCGGCTTCGCGGCCCGGTCGATCTTTCCTCCGGAGCCGAGCTTGTCGAGGAAGTTGCGTAGCGTTGCCGGCATGGACGGGCGGTCCGTGCTCTCCGCGGTCGAACCGGCCTGCTCGTCGTGGGAGCGGGTAAAGGACGGCCCGGTGCTTGCGGATGACTTGAAATCTGCCACCTCGACTTTGTCGGGCACTACATCGATGATTTGCGCGTTGCGTCCGACAGGCGCGTCCGCGCCTCCGCCGGTGTCGCCGGGCCGGGCGTCCGCTGCCACTCGGCCACCGCCGCCGCCGAGCAGGCGTTGCAGGAACGCGGTGGCTTCGGCGAGCCGGCCGGCGCGGGTGAGGCGGGTCGCCTCGGTCATGCCGCGTTGCAGTCTGTCGTTCATAGTCGGAACTTTCGGTGTTCGGGAACGAGCGGACGCGCCCTCGCGGGCAAGCCCGACCCGGTCTCCCGGTGAGAAATCGGGGTCAGCGCACCCGGTCGGCCAGAGCAGCCTTCACCGCCGGGCTGGCATGCAGCGCTCCGAGCACGTCGACCAAAGCAATCGTCGCGCGGGCAAGCTCCGGCGTGACATCATGGGCGATGCTGGCGAGCCCGAGCACACGGATGTGGAGCATCTGGCCGGCCGCCTGCGCGGCTTCGAGATCCTGTCGGCTATAGTGCCGCAGGCCGAGATCGAGAGTCTTTCGAGCGACGCACTGCCTCACTACGTCCGCGTGCCGATCGAGTTGGTTGCGGATGGCGGTGCGGATGAAGTCGGTGCGGTTCGAGTAGAAACCCTCCTGCACCATCAGGTCGACATGGCCGAGATCGACATAGCCGAGGTTGATCGTGATCTTCTCGGTATCGCCGCCCTTCGGTCTCAATTCAGGTACGTTGCCGGCCATGTCGCCATCCATTTACCATCCAGTTGGATGGTAAATGGATGCGCGCATTGGCTCTGTCAAGGAACGCGGTTCGGCAATATGTCCGTGAATGTCAGATCGAGGGCACGAGAGAAGATCGTGCCGCGCCGGGCGTGGAGCCCTACTGAGATAGGTTCTCAGCCACGCGGGCACGCCAGCGGCAGGATGTACTTCTCGACCGCCGCGGCGAAACCGTCCTCGTCGTTCGAAAGCGTCGCCACGTCGGCTTCCCGTTTCACCTCGTCCGTCGCGTTGCCCATCGCGATGCGGAAGCCGCTTCTGCGGAACATCGGCACGTCGTTCTCCATGTCGCCGACGGTCGCAATCTCCTCGCGGGGGATGCCGACGAGGCGCGACAGCGCGTCGACGACGGTGCCCTTGTCGACTCCGGCGGGCGTGACGTCGAGGTAGTATTTCTGAGAGCGGACCACCGAGGCGTCGGGAAGCGCCGTCCGCGCCATCGACTCGCAGGCGGCGAGCCGGGCGAAGTCGCGGCTGACGCCGACGATCTTGCCGACAAGATCGAGATGCGGGTCGAAGCTCTCCACCACCGTCGGATCGGTGTCGATCGTCCGACGCTCGTGATCGACGTAGGCGCCGGAGGGGTTGCGCAGCAGCCAGCGCGAGCCGGTGAACAGCCAGACATCGGCGCCGCACTCCTCGATGATCCCGATCGCGCGCCGCGCCGCGTCCGGCGCGATCGTATGCTGCTCGACCGGCTGCATGTCCGGAGTGACAAGGGCGCCGCCGTTGAAGGCGCCGATCGGCAGTTGCAGATCGAGCGGCGCGGTCAGCATCCGCAGCCCGAAAGGCGGCCGGCTGCTCGTTACGGTGAAGGCGATCCCGGCATCGGCAAGCTTCCGCACCGCCGCGCGGTTCGTCGGGGTCAGGCGCTTGTCGGTGGTGACGAGCGTGCCGTCGACATCGGAGAGGAGGAGCGAGATCCGCGTCATCGGACGGCCTTCATCGCAAACGGTTCCAGGTGGCTCGGCGCGGAAGGCGCCGCTGCCGTCGTGAGGGCGGCGGCGAACACCTCGGCGAGATCCGCGTGCCAGAGCCGGACGCCGCCGGTGATCCCGGCCGTGTTCGCAGCGATGCGGACATCGGACGGCAGCTCGAAATCGATCCGCTTCGCGTTGCCGCCGCCGAGGTACAGAAGATCGAAATTGAAGAGCGTGCGGACGATCGGGATGGCCTTCCGCAGCCGCCGGTTCCATTTCCGGTCGCCCTTCTTCTGCCGCGCCGCTTCGCCGAGCCAACGGTCGTAGGTCTTGTTCGTCCGGATCGGATGCTGCCCCAGCTCGAGATGCGGCAGCAGGCGTCCGTTGCGGAACAGCGCGCAGCCGATGCCGGTGCCGAGCGTCAGCACGCATTCGAGCCCCTGGCCGGCGATCGTGCCGAGACCCTGCACGTCGGCGTCGTTGAGTACCCGCGTGGGGCGCCCGAGCAGGTCGGCCAGCGCGGCGGCGAGCGGAGCGCTCCGCCATTCCGCCGTCCCGAGGTTCGGCGCAGTCAGTATCCGCCCGTCGCGGACGACGCCGGGAAAGCCGACGGAGATGCGATCGAACGAGGGCAGCGCCGGGACGAGGCCGGCGAGCGCTTCCAGCACGGCTCCCGGCGTCGCCGGGCGCGGCGTCGCGATCCGCACCCGCTCGGCGAGCATCGCGCCCGCGGCGTCGAGCACGGACGCCTTGAGGTGCGAGCCGCCTATGTCGATCGCCAGCGTGCGCGGACCCGCATCACCGGCCGGACTATCCTCCGCCGCGGCATGCGGAAGGGGCGGCGGCGCATCGTCGGCGGCCGTTCGCGTGTTGTCGTCCATGCGCATCACCCATCTCCCCGGCCGCACGGATCGAGCCGCCGGCGAGCGGTGAACGTACGATGCCTCGTCTCATCCCGCCGGCTTCCCGCCGGTATCAGCCGTCCAAATCCAGCATTACCTGACCCGCGAGCCCGAGCGCGGCGGCGATTTCCTCGACCATCGCACGCGGCCGGTGGCTGACCGGGACGACGATCGGGCGTTCGTCCGGCCCCGGCTCCTCCAGCGCCTCGAACTGGCTCTTCATCAGGCCGGTGGGCATGAAGTGCCCTTGCCGTGCCGCCTGCCGCTTCGCGATCAGCGTCACGGCGCCCTTGAGGTAGACGAGCCGGACGTCGGGCCGGCCGTCGCCGATCAGGACATCGCGGTAGCTGCGCTTCAGCGCCGAGCAGGCGACCACGCCATGGCCGCCGGCCTGCCGCGTCTTGTCGATCCACGCGGCGATCGCGCGCAGCCACGGCCAACGGTCCTCGTCGGTGAGCGGGATGCCGTTGCGCATCTTCGCGACGTTGGCCGGCGG
>DASWRT010000473.1:0-1584 GCA_036403035.1 Allostellaceae bacterium
CGCCGAGATGGAGGAGATCTCCCGCTTCCTCGACGATCCCGGCGGCAGCTTGATGCTGTCCGGTGCCGCGCGCCTCTACGAGCGGATCGCGGCGGCCCGCCGGGCCGAGGGAGAAAACCGCGGCGGCGCCGAGGACGACGCGCTCGCCCGACTCCGTCAATTCCTCGACCGCGGCCGCTGAAGGCGATCGAGTAAACACGTTCGAACCACCAAGACACCAAGAAGGTTTTTTCAGCGCGCGCAGCGCGCCGGAACTTCCTTGGTGCTCTTGGTATCTTGGTGGTTCAAATGCGTTTTTCTTTTACCGCTCCTAGCCACCACTTTGCAACTCTGTTCCCATCCCCGCTGTTCTCTGATCGACGCTTAACGATCGGAGGGAGCGCGCAGCATGGCGGGGAAGCGGAAGGATACGGACCGGCTCGACCGTCCGCAGGGCGGGAAGCCGAGCCTCGGCGGCATCGGCCGCGAGACCGAGCGCCCCGACGTCGACGAGAAGCGGCAGGAGAGCGTCGGCGGCACGCCGAAGGAGGGCCGCGAGTCGGTCGAGAGCGGCATGGAAGGCGAGGGTGAAGCGGCCTCGGACGACCGTCCCGGCGGCATGCGCGGCGAAGGCGGGTGATTTCCACCGGAACCGATGGCGCTCCGCCTCGACGCATGAGCCCTACGCGAGATACTGAGCGCCTGCCACTCAAGCAACACAGATTAAAAGTTGGTTAACGCTTGCATCTTCTGCAAGAAGATGCGATATACAACGCCAATGGATGCCTGCCGCGCATAATTCCGCATCACGGAATGCCGTGTGATGCACTCGATGCGGTCCTAGGAAAATACGTCGAGTGGCGAAGGTACCATTAAACTGAGCCGACCGGATATTTCCGGTCGCTTTTCTTTCTTCGGAATACCTGTCTTTCTACCGGCGGGATCGGCGTGTCTATTTCGTCGCCATGTCTTCGCCGGACTGTCCGGCATCACGTATGGGTTTTGCGGCGGTCAGCAGCGACAGCGGCAGGCCGGTTTGCGGGTGCAGCGGCTCCCGCAACTCTTCCAGTTCGTACCCGGCCTCGCGCAGCAGGGCGACCCACGAGCCGACCGTCCGGAAGAACCATGGCATCGGCCGCCACGCCCCGCCGTCGCTCCCGCCGCCATCCCCGCTGAACCCCCGGAAATCCTCCATCCGCCAGCCGTCGCGGTATGGTGCACCGCACGCCAACGGGTGGACGGTCTGCACGACCAGCAACCCGTTCGGGGCGAGTGCGCGCCGCACGGCGCGCAGCACCGGCGCCATGTCCTCGCCGAGCAGCGAGAAGTTGGCGACGACGGCGTCATAACCCGTCCCGGCCCTCATGGGAGCCGCAGCCAGCTCCTCGTAGCCGAGCACGAGGAACGTGATGTCGCCGCCGCTGCCCTCGCCGGTCGTCGCCCGTCGCGCCGCGTCGATCAGCGGCGGCGACGCGTCGATGCCGGTGACCTCGATCCAGCGCGCCGCCAGCGCCCGCGCCAGCCAGCCTTCGCCGCACCCGAGATCGAGCACTCGCCGTGGTTGCGGTGCACGCGTCGAGACCGCCTCGACGATGGCCGCGTCGG
>DASWRT010000474.1:0-10806 GCA_036403035.1 Allostellaceae bacterium
TTCCCCGGCGCCGAGGTGATCCGGCTGGAGCAGAACTACCGCTCGACGCCGCACATCCTCGCCGCCGCGTCGGGGCTGATCGCGAAGAACCAGGGGCGGCTCGGCAAGACGCTGTGGACCGAGAGCAACGAGGGCGAGAAAATCCTGCTGCGCGGCCTGTGGGACGCCGACGAGGAGGCGCGCTGGGTCGGCGACGAGATCGAGTCGCTGCAGCGCAAGGGACACAAGCTCGCCGAGGTCGCGATTCTGGTGCGCGCCGGCTTCCAGACCCGCGAGTTCGAGGAGCGGTTCATCACGCTCGGCCTGCCGTACCGCGTCATCGGCGGCCCGCGCTTCTACGAGCGGCAGGAGATCCGGGACGCGCTCGCCTATCTCCGCCTCGTCCACCAGCCCGCGGACGACCTCGCGTTCGAGCGCATCGTCAACACGCCGCGCCGCGGCATCGGCACCGCGACGCTCCAAGCGCTGCACGAGATTGGACGGCGCGGCGAGGTTCCTCTCGCCGCCGCCGCGCGCCGCCTCATCGAGACCGACGAGCTGAAGCCGGCGGCGCGGAAGGCGCTGGGCGGCTTCGTCGCTTCGCTCGACCGCTGGCGCGGCGAGGCGCAGACGCTGCCGCACACCGAGCTGGCGCAGCGCGTGCTGGACGAGTCCGGCTACACGCAGATGTGGCAGGCCGACCGCTCGGCGGACGCGCCGGGGCGGCTGGAGAATTTGCGGGAGCTGATCGTTGCGATGGCGGAGTTCGACACGCTCGCCGGGTTCCTGGAGCATGTCAGCCTCGTTATGGAGAATACTGGCGACGCGACCGGCGACATGGTCAATCTGATGACGCTGCACGCCGCCAAGGGGCTGGAGTTCGACAGCGTCTTCCTGCCGGGCTGGGAGGAGGGGCTGTTCCCGAGCCAGCGCTCGATGGACGAGAACGGGATCGGCGGGCTGGAGGAGGAGCGGCGGCTCGCCTATGTCGGGATCACGCGGGCGCGGCAGCGCGCCTGGATCTCCTACGCCGCGAACCGGCGCATCCACGGCCAGTGGCAGAGCGCGATCCCCTCCCGCTTCGTCGACGAGCTGCCGGCGGAGCATGTCGAGGTGCTGGCCGAGCCGGGCCTCAACCCGCGAGCGGGCGGAGGCGGCGGCTTCATGGCGGCCGGCGGCACGGGCTGGTTCGGCGGCGGCACAGGCGGCGGCTTTGGTGCGTCGGCGGGGTACGGCCAGTCGGGGCAGCAGCAGCCGCGCCGCGACCTCGTGCAGTTCCGGCGTCCGCCGCCGGTGATCGACGCCGCCGCCCCGCCGCCGCGCGACGGCAACGATGTGCGCAAGGTCGGCGGCTTCAAACCGGGCGACCGGGTGTTCCACCAGAAGTTCGGCTACGGCACGGTCCAGGCGGTCGAGGACAACAAGCTCTCGATCGGCTTCGACAAGTCCGGCGACAAGAAGGTGATGGACAGCTTCGTGACGCGCGCCTGACGGGGCCGGGCGAGCCTAACCGACTGCCGGCGAGTCAAGCTCGACGGCTGTTGGTTGCAGCGCCGGCTGGAGTCGCGGGTGGGAGCCGCCGTGCTCGACCGCCGTGTTCCGGCTCTCTTCCATCGCCGCCTTCGCTTCGTATTCCAGGGCGAGTTCGGTCAGCCTGTCCGCGATGTCGGCGGCCGTCGTCGTCCGAGCCAAGCGGTAGCACTGCTCCGCCTTCTCGCGAAAAGATGCCATGATGTGCAGCATCCGAACAGCTTGCCTCTCTGTCGCGCACGTCTGATCGGCGCGGCGCTTTATTGTCCGGCACAAATACTTCAAGAGGCGCTGCGCACAAGCCCTACTTTCGGGCATCCCGTCCGGCGCGCTCGCCCGATCGGGCGAGTTCCGGGCCGCCCCGGAACTCGCCCCGCCGCGACCGTGTAAAGTCCTTTCAGGAAACGGCGGCGAGAGGACCATGAGCGGCCGGTGCAGAATGCAGCTTCTTCTCCCGGTGCTCGCCGCCGGTGCGCTCCTGGCGACGGCCGTCGCGGGCTGCACGCCGATCGTCGAGAACGAGCTGCCGAACGGGAACCGGATCGTCCAGACCTACAGCCGGCTGAGAGGCATCGACGGCACCCAGGCCGACAACGAGAGGATCGCCCGCGAGCGGTGTCCGGACGGGTTCCTGCTGCTGAAGGAGCAGATCGGATCGGACGACGAAGGGATGTACCGGCGCTGGGAGTACGGCTGCCTCGCGCCGTGACGCCGCGCCGTGACGCTCTCGACGGGTTCGCTCGTCCGGACGGGGGTGATAACATTCCCGTCGGACGGGCGGTAAGGAGGCTGGGGCTGATGCGAAACATTCTGACGGCTGCGATCGCCGCCATTGCCGTGGCGATGGTTTCCGCGACGGCGCCGGCCCGCGCCGCCGCTGCCGCCGCGCCGGAGCAGGCGTCGCCGCTTGCCGACTGGGCACGCGAGGGCCGCGACCGCGCTGCGGTGTTCGGGAACGGGATCAGGGACGCTGCGCAGAAGGCGATCCTGCTCGGCGGCGCGGTCCTGTACAATCACCGGCACGCGATCGCGGGCGGAGCGCTCGGCTGCGCGGCCGGAGCGGCTGTCGGCGCGTCGTCCGCGGGCGCCGCCGCCCTCGCGTCCGGCGGCGCGGCGCTTGCCGCCGCTCCGCCGCTTTCGGCGCTCGGCTGCGCCGCGGGCGCCGCGGCCGGAATCTCTCTCGGGCGCGAACTCGATGCTCCGTAGGGCGGCGGGCGGCCGTAGCCGCGGCGTTCTTTTTGCGGGCCGTTGATCGCGCATGGGCACGACTCTGACACTCCTCAACTTGGCAGGCTCGGTCGCCCTGCTGCTGTGGGGCGTGCACATGGTGCAGACCGGCGTGCAGCGGGCGTTCGGCGCGAAGCTGCGGCGTTCGCTCGGCACGGCGCTCCGCAGCCGCATCACGGCCTTTTTCGCCGGCATGGGCGTGACGGCGATCCTGCAAAGCAGCACGGCGACCGGCCTCATGACCACCGGTTTCGCCGCGGGCGGCTTGGTCGACCTCGTGCCGGCGCTGGCGGTGATGCTCGGTGCCAACGTCGGCACGACGCTGATCGTGCAGGTTCTGTCCTTCGATGTCGCCGCGGTCGCTCCGGTCCTCATCCTGATCGGCGTCCTTATGTTCCGGCGTGCCACGGCGGGCCCACGCGACTTCGGGCGCGTGCTGATCGGGCTCGGCCTGATGCTGATCGCGTTGCGCGACCTCCTGCAATTGGTGACGCCCTACGAGGACGTGCCCAGCCTGCGGATGCTGCTCGGCGCCGTCTCCACGCAGCCGGTGCTCGACGTGATACTGGCGGCGGGCCTTACCTGGGCGGCGCACTCCAGCGTGGCGATCGTGCTGCTGGTCATGTCCTTTGCCGCCAAGGGCGTCGTGCCGCCGCATGCGGCGTTCGCGCTCGTGCTGGGCGCCAATTTGGGTACGGCGATCAATCCCGTGATCGAGGGCGTGACCGGCGACGATCCCTCGGCCAAGCGCCTCCCGATCGGCAACCTCGTGACCCGGATCGTCGGGGTCGCCGCGTGCCTCGTTGCGCTGCCCTATGTTGGGCCGCTCATCGTCGCCCTCGTTCCCGACAGCTCGCGGGCGGTCGCCGACTTTCACACCGCCTTCAATCTCGTGCTGGCCGCCATCTTCCTTCCGCTGCTCGGGCCGTACGCCGAGCTCCTGCGGCGTTGGCTGCCGACGCGAATCGCCGCGTCGGACCCGTCGCGGCCGATGTATCTCGACCACGCCGCGCGTGAGACGCCGTCGGTCGCGCTGGGGGCCGCAGCGCGCGAGGCGCTGCGCTTGGCCGACGTGCTGGAGGCGATGCTGGTGGGGCTGAAGGACGCTTTCCAGCCGAGCGCCCGCCGCCGGATCGGCGAGGCCAAGCGCCTCGACGATGTGCTCGACAAGCTCAATACCGCCATCAAAGCCTATCTCATCGCGCTCGACCCGGAGGCGATGACCGACGCGGATCATCGTCAGGCGGCAGGGATCCTGGCCTTCGCAACGAACCTGGAGCACGCGGGCGACGTGGTGGACAAGGGACTGCTTGCCCTTGCCGCAAAGATGATCAAGCGCGGTCTCAGCTTCTCCGCGGAAGGGCACGCGGAGCTTCTCGGCATTATCGACCGTCTGCTGAGCAACCTGCGCACGGCGGCCTCGCTGCTGGTGACCGCCGACGAGCGCACGGCCCGGCTCCTCGCCGCCGAGAAGGAGGCGTTCCGCGACATCGAATCGCGTGCGACGGAAGCGCATTTCCGTCGCCTCCGCGAGGGCCGCACGGAGACGGCGGAGACGAGTTCGCTCCACCTCGATATCCTGCGCGACCTCAAGCGCGTGAACGCGCATCTCGTCGCCGCCGCAGCCTATCCGGTGCTCGAAAGCAAGGGCGAACTGCTGCCGAGCCGCTTGCGCCAGGACGGGTGAGGAGTCTTCGCCGCAAAGAGCGCGGAAAGACGCGGAGCGCCGTTCGCTGCGGTGAAAAACTGGCGTCCCTACAGGATCAGATCGGCGCCGCCTGCCCGGGCGGCAGCCGCCCCCGTTCCGGCGCGGGCAGCCGGAGCGGCTCCTCCCAATAGCGTCGCCGCCTCGGTCCGCCGGTCCCGGCGCGGCCGGCGCCGTCGCGCCGCCGCCGGTTCATCAGCATGATCCCGAGCGGGACGGCGGCGAGCGCCGCCAGGGCGATCGCGCGGGAGGCAACCTCCGGCATCACCTGCCAGCCGCCGCGCACCGCCAGCCCGTCCTCGCCCGAGCCGTGGAGCGTGCCCGGCCGCGGTCCCTCGGGTTCGTCGCGCATCGTCGTCGCGCGCGCCATCCACCCCATCATCCGTTCGGTCATGTCCGGCATCAGCGCATGCTGCCGCACCATGACCTGCCCCATCGTGCCGACCACGGCCTCGCGCCGCGGACGCCGCGCGAGGCTGACGATCGTCCGCGCCACGGCGTAGGGATCGTAGGTCGGGTGCACGGCGCGGTACGCCCGTCCAGAGTAGTTCGCGGCGTGCTGCCAGATCGGCGTGTCGATCGACGACGGCGACACGGCGCAGATCTGGATGCCCGGCACGTCCTGATAGTCCTGCCGCAGCGCGATCGTGAAGCCGCGCACGGCGAACTTGCTGGCGACGTAGGCCGCCGAATAGGGCTGGCCGAGATGACCGGCGATCGAGGCGTTGTTGATCAGCACGCCGCCGCCGCGCTTCAGGAAATGCGGCATCGCCGCCCGCGCGCCGTTGACGTAGCCGAACAGGTTGGTCTCGATCACCTGGCGGAAATCCTCTTGCGGCTCCTGGTCGAAGCGCCCGAGCATCAGCACGCCGGCGTTGTTGACCCACACGTCGATGCCGCCGAACGTCTCGATCGCGATGCGCGCGAGGTCCTCGACCGCCGCCGCATCGGTCATGTCGGTCGGCACGTAGATCGCCTGCGCGCCCCGCGCGCGGCATTCCGCGGCGGCGTCGGCCAGGGCATGCTCGCGCCGCGCCGCCAGCACGAGGCGGCACCCGTGCCGCGCGAACTCGTGCGCGGTCGCGCGGCCGATGCCGCTGGATGCGCCGGTGACGACGACGACGCGATGGGCGAGGGAAAGGGGCATGCGGGGAACTCCGGTGGCTCGGAAAGGGCGGTGCGCGTGAAGACCGCTGACGGGATCGCTGCCGCACGCGCCCGGTTGGCGGTCGGTCGGGCGGAACGCTCGGATCCCGTTTCGGAAACATCGCCTCGCCGGGCGGGTTCCTGGCTCAGCCGCTCCTGCTGTGGCCGGCGTTGCGCGGTGCGGCGGACGCTCGCGTTTGCCGCGGAAGCCCCTCTCGGTGCGCCAGCCAGAGCCCGAGCACGGTGCAGCCGAGACCAGCGATCGTGGCTGTCCCGACGCCTTCGCCGAGCAGAAGCGCGCCGAGAAGCGCCGCCGTGATCGGGCTCAGGGCCAGGAACACCGTCACTTGCGTCGCCGGGGCGCGGGCGAGCGCCCAGAGCCAGAGATAATAGCCGATCCCGCTGCTGACCCCGATGAAGAGGATCGCCGCCCAGCCTGCCGTCGCAAGCTGGAGCGGTGCGCCGAACAGTCCCTCGGCGGCGGCCGGAACCGTCAGCACGGCGACCGACGCGAGCATCGCCAGTGCGCCGACCGGCAGGGCCGGGTAGCGGTTGAGATACGGCCGGTAGAGCACGCTGCACGCCGCGCCGCTGAATGCAGCGGCCGCGATGGCGAGTTCGCCGCCCCAATCGTGCGCTGCCGCCGCCGCTCCTGCTGCCTTGCCGCCGAGCGCGACGGCGACACCGGCGATGCTGAGCAGGACGCCCGACGTCCTCGCCGCGGACAGCGTCTCGCGGCCGAGCGCCGCCGCCAGCAGCATCGTCATCAGCGGAAAGGTCGCGAAGATCAGCGCCGCCCGCGCCGACGGCACCGTGCGCAGCCCGTAATTCAGCAGCGCGATCAGCACGCCGAACTGAACCGCGCCGAGCAGCGCGACCGGCGCAACGTCGCGCGCACGGAACCGCAGCGGCGGCGACTGCCGCAGCATGACGAGCAGCGGCGGCGCGAGGCAGCAGAACCCGATCGCATAGCGGAGCAGCGCCAGCGAGGCGGGGCCGATCTGTTCGACGACGGCGCGCGTCGCGACCATCGCCGCGCCGACCTGGATCCCGGTCGCCGCGGCGGCGGCGACCGGCAGGAGGCGGCGGTTCAAGGGAAGCGGCCGTCCGCGGGGGTCGGTGAGGCTTCCCGCGGGTTCCCCCAGCCCGACCCTCCCCCACAAGGGGGGAGGGAGAAGATGCAGCGCGTCGCCGGAAGCCCTTCCCCCTGGCGGGGGAGGGTTGGGTGGGGGAACCCGGCGTAATGCCGGAACTCCGCGTCCGGGAAGCGACTGCGCTCCGGGCCGGCGCCGCTCACAGCGCCAACTCCCACGTCTCGGAAACGAGGTCGTGTCCGAAGCTGCGGTGCGGCTCCTGATGGACGAGGCGGAAGCCGGCATCCTCATAGATGCGCCGGGCGGCGCTCAGGATGTCGTTCGTCCAGAGCGTGATGCTGCGATAGCCCGCCTGCCGCGCGAAGCGGATGCATTCGGCGACGAGGCGCTTGCCGATGCCGAGCCCGCGCGCCTGCGGCTCGACATAGAGGAGGCGCAGCTTCGCGACCTCGTCGGACTGGCGGACGACGAACACCGAGCCGACGATCTCGCCATCCTTCTCGGCGATCCAGCAGCGCTCGCGCTTCGGATCGAACTCCTTGATGAACTTCGCGCCGATCTCGGCGACCAGCGCCTCGAACGTCTCGTCCCAGTAATATTCGCGGGCGTACAGCGCGCCGTGGCGGTGGATGATCCAGCCGATGTCGCCGGGCTGGTGCGAGCGCAGCAGGTAGGGCGCCCGGCTCTCCGGCTGCGCGCCGAGCAGCGTCTCGATCGTCTGCATCGCGGCGAGCAGCCGCTGCTGCTCCGGCTCCGTCAGGGCGTCGAGCAGCGCCGAGATCTCGTCGCGCGACCGGGCGTTGATCACGGCGAAGGCGTCGCGCCCGGCGTCGGTCAGCGACAGCAGGTTTTGCCGCCCATCGGTTTCGGAGGGCTCCTTGGCGACGAGCCCGCGCCGCTCGAAGCTGCGCAGGATGCGGCTCAAGTAGCCGGCGTCGAGGCCAAGATCCTTCGCCAGTTCCGCCGCGGTCGGCCGATCGCGCTGCGCCAGCTCGTAGATCACCCGCGACTCGGCAAGCGAGAACTCGCTTTGCAGCAGCCCTTCCTCAAGGACGCCGATCTTCTGCGTGTAGAACCGGTTGAAGCGCCGCACCGCGGCGACCCGGCGGTCGAAATCGGTCTTGCGCATGACGAAAGCGTCCCTGGCGGAAATTCAGTGACACTGTCTAGTAGTAACTTGACTTAGTCAACTATCTGGAAGTATGGCGAGGATCTGATCGGAGATGAAATAGCGCGCGCCGTTCACGGAAGTATGGCGTTCGGCTTGGCCGCTCCCCCAGTCGGCAGGTCGCGCGCCGCCCCCGCCTATCCGCTCGCTTGCCGCCGGAGGCCGTGCTGTCCTTCCTCTCCCACGACGAGATTTCTCATCTCATTTCCGCCTACGGCTATTGGGTCGTGGGCGGCGTGGTGGCGCTCGAAAGCATCGGGATTCCGGTTCCCGGCGAGACGGCCCTGGTGGCGGCGGCGATCTACGCGGCGACGACGCAGGAGCTGAACATCTGGCTCGTAATCGTCGCTGCGGCGTGCGGCGCGATTTTCGGCGACAATATCGGCATGGCGATCGGGCGCGAGATCGGCTACCGCCTGCTCACCCGCTACGGTCCGCGCATTGGGCTGAGTGAGCGCCGCATCAAGCTCGGCCAGTATTTGTTCCGGCGGCATGGCGGAAAGGTCGTGTTCTTCGGCCGCTTCGTCGCCGTGCTGCGAGCACTCGCCGCGTTCTTGGCCGGCGCGAACTGCATGCCGTGGCGGCGCTTCATCGCCTACAACGCCGCGGGCGGCGTCGTCTGGGCGACGCTATACGGGCTCTCCGCCTACTATTTCGGCGCGGCGGTCCAGCATGTCGCGCGGCCGGTCGGCGTCGCGGCCGCGGCGGCGGCGGTCATTGCGGTGATCGGGTCGGCGATCTTCCTGCGCCGGAACGAGCGGCGGATGGAGGACGAGGCCGAACGCGCCATGCCCGGTCCGCTCAGGCCGCCGGGTGGGTGGCGACAGCGTGCCTGAGAACAACCGTATCGGCGCTTCGGACGCGCACACGGCACAGCTTGAAAGCCACGGCGTTCCGTTCGTTCCGACTATTGCGTTCTATAAATTCTCAACCTGAAGCTTTATTATCGTGCGATCGCCGTAGTCTCCGTGATGGGCGTCGCGCTTTTGGTTCGAGGACGGGGTGTTCCGCAAGATCGTCTACGGCTTCGGCATTCTCGGAATGGTCTTTACGGCCGGGGTTGTCGCGTTGTTCATATGGACGATAAGCCAGACGTCGGGGTTCGACTCGGAGTCGAAGGCCTATGTGGACGACGCCGTCATCGCCATCGTCTCGCACTGGGACCGGCAAGAACTCATGAAGCGCGCGTCGCCCGACCTCATTAAGGTAGCGAGGCCGGACCAGATCGACACGCTGTTCACCGCGTTTGCTACGCTCGGTCCTCTTATCGAGTACGAAGGCGCGGCGGGATCAAGCTCGGTCATGGTGACGACCAAGGCCGGCAAGCAGGTTTCGGCAAATTACGTCGCCAAGGTGCGTTTCCAAAAGGGAACCGCCGTCCTTCGCTTGGGGCTCGTTAAGGTTGACGGGGAGTGGGCCATCAACGGCTTCAACCTCGAGTCTCCGCAGGTGATGGAGAACCTCGTCGGCCGCACCAGCTGACGCTCGCCGCTGCGTCCGCGAGCCTCCTAACCCCGCTTCGCCAGCGCCGCCTCGCGGATCTTGGTCAGCGTCGTCCGCGTCGTGATCGCCTCGGGGTCGATCCGCAACTCGAGAAGGGCAGGCGTGCCGGCTGAGAGAGCGCGGTCGAAGGCGGCGACGAAATCCTCGGTGCGCGTCACCGTCTCGCCGTGGCAGCCGAAGGCGCGGGCGTAGGCGGCGAAGTCGGGGTTCCTCAGGTCGGTGGCCGGCGTGCGGCCGGGATATTCGCGCTCCTGGTGCATGCGGATCGTGCCGTAGAGCCCGTTATTGACGACGACGAAGATCACGTTGGCGCCGTACTGCGCCGCCGTCGCCAGCTCCTGACCGCTCATCAGGAACCCGCCGTCGCCGGCGAAGGAGATCACGGTCTTCTCCGGACAGGTCAGCTTCGCCGCGACCGCCGACGGCACGCCGTAGCCCATCGCGCCGCTGGTCGGTCCGACGAAGGAGCGGAACGTGGAGAGCTGAAAGAAGCGGTTGACCCACCCGGCGAAGTTGCCGGCATCGGAGGTCACGATCGTGTTCTCGGGCGGCACGCGCGCGTTGATCGCCCGGATCACCTTGCCGAGATCGAGTGCGCCGGGACAGGGACCGGGCTCCAGGCTCGCCTCATAGTCGCGCCGCGCCTCGGCGGCCCAACCGTCCCACGCCGCGTGGCCGACCGACGGCAGCGCCCTCGCCGCCGCGGTGAACTCCGCCATGCCGGCATTGATCAGCAGCTTGCCCTGATAGACGCGGCCCAGCTCGTCCGGGTCGGCATGGACGTGCACCAGCGGCTGCGCCGGGACCGGCGGCTCGACCAGCGTGTAGCCCTGCGTCGTCAGCTCGCCGAGCCGCGCGCCGACGACGAGCAGCAGGTCGGTGCTCCGCACCCGCTCGGCCAGCGCCGGCATGATGCCCAGGCTGCAATCGCCGATATAGTTGCGGTGGAAATTGTCGAACAGGTCCTGGCAGCGGAACGAGGCGCAGACCGGCAGGTTGTTCGCCTCGGCGAAGGCGCGCAGGTCGGCGACCGCCTGGGAACTCCACCCGCCGCCGCCGACCAGCATCAGCGGCCGCTTCGCTGCCGCCAGCAGCTCGCGCAGCCGCGCCATCCCGGCCGCGCTCGGGCTCGGCCGGACGACCTGATAGCGCGCGGCGTCGGCCACGCCGACGCGGTCCAGCAGCATGTCCTCCGGCAGCGTCAGCGCGACCGGTCCCGGCCGCCCGGACGTGGCGACGTGGAAGGCGTGGCTGACCATCTCGGGGATGCGCCGTGCGTCGTCGATCTCGGCCGCCCACTTCGTCGTGTGGCCGAACATGCCCTTGACGTCGATCTCCTGGAACGCCTCGCGCTCCTTCATCTCGCGCGCGACCTGTCCGACGAAGAGGATCAGCGGCGTCGAATCCTGGAGGGCCGTGTGCAGGCCGACCATCGCATGGCTGGCGCCAGGGCC
>DASWRT010000475.1:0-14578 GCA_036403035.1 Allostellaceae bacterium
TTCCGCGCGCAGATTCACCGCTGGCTGTCGCTGTCGACCGAGGACGCGTTCCTGCCGCTCGCCGCGCTGACCGACGCCGCCGCGGTCGCAGGCGACCCGTCGCTCCTCGCCGAGGTGCGCGACGAGTTCATGCGGCGCGTCAACGGCAACGACGCCTTCCTCGCCCGCTTCGCCCGGCCGGTCCTCTCCTTCGATACGCCGGGGACCGGCCCGCTCGCCTCGATCCTGCACGCGATCGGCGACTCCTCGGAAGGGATCGACCTCAAGAAGGCCGGTCTGTTCCCGGTCGTCCACGGCGTGCGCAGCCTCGCGCTGGAGCGCGGCGTCGCGGCGACCGGCACCGACGAGCGGATCGGCCGGCTGGCCGGGGAGGGCGTGTTCGGCGACGGCTTCGCCGCCGACCTCCGCGAGGCGTTCCAGTTCCTCCTCGCGCTCCAGCTCAAGACCGCGCTCGCCGCCGCCGGCCGCGGCAACGGCGCCGCCACCGCCCCGCTCGTCGACCGCCACGCCCTGTCGCGCGCCGAGGCGACCCTGCTCAAGGACTCGCTGCGCGTCGTCGTCGCGCTCAAGGAACAGGTGGCGCATCATTTCCGCCTCTCGCTCTTCTGAGCGGGCGGACCGCGGCGAGGGGAGGGAGCGGCGCACATGCTCGGCTGGATGCGGGGCTGGGGACGGTCGGCGCAGGCGTGCCGCGAGCGGTTCCCCGCGCTGTTCGCGACGGAGGCGATGGACGGCGACCTCGTCGCGCTCGACACCGAGACGACCGGCCTCGACCCGAAGCGCGCCGAGATCGTCGCGATCGGCGCGGTCCGCATCCGCGGCAACCGGTTGCTGATGAGCCAGGGCTTCTCGGCCGTGGTGAAGCCGACGCGCCCGATCGACCCGGCCTCGATCCGCGTCCACCAGATCCGCCCGGTCGACGTGCAGCGCGTCGGCCTCGACGTCGCGACCGCGATCGAGCGGCTCGTCGCCTTCATCGGCCCGCGCCCGCTGGTCGGCTACTACCTGGAATTCGACATCGCCGTGATCGACCGGACAATGCGGGAGCTGGCCGGCGGCGCCGGCGTCCGCCTGCCGAACGAGCGGATCGAGGTCTCCGCCCTCTACTACGACACCGTGCTGCGCAAGCGGCAGTCGCTCCAGCTCTACGGGCAGGTCGACCTGCGGATGGAAACGATCCGCCGCGACCTCGCCCTCCCCGCCTTCCCGCAGCACGACGCCATGAGCGACGCGGTGATGGCGGGGCTGATGTATCTAAAGTTGCGCCGGCTCGCCGAAGCGGGCGGCGGCTGATGCGCGCCTGCAATTCACCTTCGGTCAGTTACTCGAGCCGCCGGATTCGGCGACGAACCTTTCGGTGCTCTCGTCGATGGCACGGAGGGCGCGGTTGCGCGCCGCGGCATGGACATAGAGCGCATCGCGCTTGACCGCGATTTCCGGTTTCGGCGGCAGCGGCATCTCGTAGCTCAGGGGTTTCGCGTGGTCGGCGAGGAGCCGCGCCGGGTCGTAGACGCTGTTGAACTTGAACAGCATCTTCACGAAGTTCGTCTGTCCGTGGAGCAGCAACCGGGTTGCGGTGTCCGCCGCGCCGCGGAGCGTGCGCCAGCCGAGGTGCTTTCGGTTCAGCACCTGCTGCGTCGCAACCAGCTCCCGGTAGAATTCATCGAGCGGCAGGCGCGTCGGCAGCACGCAATGCTGGATGTCGAAGAGGCGGTAGTCGCGGGATTGCAGGCGTCGCGACTCGGTCATCCAGGTCTCGGTGCCGGGATAAGGCGTGTTGACGCTGATATTCACGGCCTCCGGCACTTCGAGGCACCATTGGCGGACCGTAGCGAACCGCTCGCGGTCCCAGTCCGGATCGGCGATGATGTTGATCGCGACATGGATGCCGAGGGTGCGTGCGGCCTCCAGCGCCTCGAAGTTCCGGTCCAGCTTGATACGCTTGCGGTACTTTCTGAGGCCCTCCTCGTCGATCGCCTCCAGTCCGAGAAAGAGGTACCGGAGCCCGAGCCGGCTCCAGAACCGGAACACGTCCAGGTTGCGCAACAGCACGTCGCCGCGGGTCTCCAGATAGTACTGCTTGCGGATGCCGCGCCGGGCGATCGCTTCGCCGATCGCCATGCCGTGCTCGGGGCGGACGAAGGCGACGTCGTCGACGATGAACACGCCGGGCTCGCGGATCGAGGCGAGATCCTCGATGACGCGCTCGGGACTGATCAGCCGGTAGCTGCGGCCGTAGAAAGTCCACGCGCTGCAGAACGAGCAGTCCCAAGGGCAGCCGCGCGAGAACTCGATCGAGGCGGCGGGGTCGAGCGGGCCGATGAAGTATTTGCGCCGGTGCCGCAGCAGGTGGCGGGCCGGCCGCAGATCGTCGAGGCTGTGGACGAAGGCCGGGCGCGTCCCTTCGCCGGCAATCGTGACCGCCCCCGGCACCGAAGCGGCGACGGCGGCCGGGTCGCGATCGTGCTGAAGCGCCGCCAGCAGCGCCGGCACCGCCGCCTCGCCCTCGCCCTTGAGCACGCAGTCGACGGTGCCGTCGCCATGCTCCAGGATCGCCCGCGCCGTGAACGAGGCGCTGTGCCCGCCGACGGCGATGAAGCAGCCGGGGAGGCGGCGCTTCGTCTCCTTCGCGAGATCGACGATCTCCGGTATGTTCGCGAGGTAGTTGCAGGAGAAGGCCACGACCTCCGGACGCCATGCGTCGATGAGGCGGAAATAGTCGCGGTGCCGCTCGACCTGAAGATCGATCAGCCGCACGTCGTGTCCGGCCCGCAGGGCGGAAGCGGCGACGAGTTCCAACCCCAGCGGCTCAAGGCGCAGGAACAGCTTCGTGTACATCAACGGGCCGGGATGGACGGCGAGCACCTTCATGCGATCGCTCCTATGCTCTCCCTCTCCCACGAGGGTGCTGTTGCAACATATGCGAGCCCGCTCCACGCGTCCCCTCTCCCGCTTGCGGGAGAGCGATAGGGTGAGGGGAGTTCTTTTTTCCTTTCAATATCTTACAATGGCGCCTGACTGATATCGGTCCTCGCCCCGACCCTCTCCCGCAGGCGGGAGAGGGAGTTCGCAACAGGCCCGCGAGAGGAGAGGGCGTTCAATCGCTCACGCCCGCGTCAGCCGCCACGCGGTCGCCAGCAGGTCGAACAGATCGACGAGCCGCGCGACGTAATGGTCGCGCACCGTGAACGTGCCGCCGTGCCCCTCGATCCATTCGCACTCCAGCGCGTCGATCAGCCGTTCGAGCCGCCGCCGGTGCAGGCCGAGCCGCCGCTGAATGGGGTCGGTCACGATGCCGGCGAAGGCGCTGAGCGCCGCCGCGCCGACCATCAGCCCGCCGGTGAGACCGGCGACGAGGACCGGCGAGGCGGCGGCGGGGAACGCCGCATACCACAGCCCGCCCAGCGTCTGGCCGAGCGGGAACGAGGCGATCGCCGTCTGCTGCGCGATCGCCGCCGCCAGCGCCGGGCCGAGCGTCATCGCGCCGGGCGTCACCTGATGCACGGTTGCCGCGCCGCTGCCCAGCGTCAGCAGCGCCGTCGCGATCTCAGCCGCCGCCGAGCGGGTGTCGGTGTAGGCGGACAGCGTCGCCTCCAGCCGCTCGCGGAACCCGGCCTCGTCCGCACGCCGCCCGATCGCCGCCAGCACCTCGCGCGCCCGCGCCTCGACGCGCGGATCGGCGAGCACCGTCTCGGCGAGCGCGTCGCGTTTCGAGACCCGATCGCCCTGCGCATAGGGCAACTCCAGCAGGTCGGTCATGACCAGCCATTCGACCTCGCGCCCGACCGCCGTCTCGAACAGCAGCCGCGCCTCGCGGAGCCGCCGCGCCGGCCGCGCCGCGCCCGCCTTCTCCAATCCGGCCGCCGCGAGCTTCGCGCCGACATTCGGCACGGCGAGGAACAGGTTCGCGGGAGCCTTCAGCAGGTCCCACCCGACCGCCCGGCGGTGCAGCCGCGCCGTGCCGCGCAGCGAGAAATGCCGGTCGATGAACGGCCCGATCCGCTCCCGCCGCTCGGCGAAATAGCGCCGCATCGCGTCGCGCACGATCTCGCGGGCGAGAGCGGTTTCGTCCGGTGTAGAGGCGAGGCGAGCTTGCTTTTCGTGCATTGCCGTCTCCCCGGCCTGCGACGCCCGGCGGAAGCGTGCCGGCATCCGGTAAACAGCGTGGGGCGGCACCGCGGCTATGGCGGAGTCACCGAATCCCCTTCGCTCCGCCCGCAGGGACGCGTACCGTATGGGCCGCATTCCGCGCCGAGGTTGATGATGCCCGCGTTCCTGGTCGTGCTGCTGCTGCTCGTCGTCCTCGGCGTCATCGTCCTGTACGGCGCGGTGAAAATCGTGCCGCAAGGCTACGAGTGGACGGTGGAGCGGTTCGGGCGCTACGTCGCAACCCTGAAGCCCGGCCTCCACCTGATCGTGCCGTTCTTCGACAAGATCGGGCGCAGGATCAACGTGCAGGAGACCGTCATCGAGATCCCGTCGCAGGTCGTCATCACCAAGGACAACGCGACGGTGACGGTCGACGGGCTGGTCTTCTATCAGGTGCTCGACGCGAAGAGCGCCGCCTACGAGGTGCGCAACCTCGACCAGTCGATCGTCGGGCTGACGCTGACCAACATCCGCACCGCGATCGGCGGGATGGACCTCGACGAGACGCTGTCGAAGCGCGACATGATCAACACGCAACTCCTGCGCGTGCTCGACGAGGCGACGCACATCTGGGGCACCAAGGTCACGCGCGTCGAATTGAAGGACGTGTCGCCGCCGCAGGACGTGATCGCGGCGATGGCGAAGCAGCTCACCGCCGAGCGCAACAAGCGCGCCGCGATCCTCGACGCCGAGGGCTTCAAGCAGGGGCAGGTGCTGAAGGCTGAAGGCGAGAAGCAGGCGCAGATCCTCGCCGCCGAAGCCCGCCTCGAAGCGGCGAAGCGCGACGCCGAGGCGCGCGAGCGGCAGGCCCAGGCCGAGGCGACCGCGACCCGGCTCGTCTCCGAGGCGATCGCCGCCGGCGACGTCCAGGCGATCAACTATTTCGTCGCGACGAAATATGTCGAGACGCTGAGCCGGATCGGCGGCGCCGACAATGCGAAGGTGGTGCTGATGCCGCTGGAAGCCTCGTCGGTGATCGGCTCGATCGCCGGGATCGCCGAGCTGACCAAGGCGGTCGGCAGCGGCAGCGCACCGAAGGGCTGAGCCGGTCGCGGCGCGGGATCGGGAGGGGAGCACGGGTTCGTGTCGATCGAATACTGGCTGCTGCTCGCGATCGTCCTCGCCATCGCCGAGGTCGTGGCGCCGGGCATCTTCCTGATCTTCCTCGCGCTGGGCGCCGTCGTCGCCGGATTCTCCGCGCTCGCGACGCCGGACCTGCGCTGGCAGATCCTCGTCTTCGTCGTCGCCAGCGCCGCCGCCGTGCTGCTCCTGCGCTCGCTCTACAGGCGGCTCCTGGCCGGGAAGCCGGACGCCGCGGACACGGTCGGGCGCGGGCCGATCGGCGAGCGCGGCGTCGTCGTCGAGCCGATCCGCGACGGCCGCGGCAAGGTCAAGATACGCGACTCCGTCTGGCTCGCCGCCGGGCCGGACCTGCCGGAGGGAACGCCGATCGTCGTCGACCGCCGCGACGGCACGCTGCTCCATGTGCAGGAGCACCACCGCAGGCACGGCGGCAGCGCGGGGTAGGGCGGGCTGCATGGCGGCCTTTAGAAGCGGCACGCGGTTCCCCCCACCCCGACCCTCCCCCGCAAGGGGGGAGGGAGAAAAATTGAACGCCGTCAGAGGCTTCTCCCTCCCCCCTTGCGGGGGAGGGTCGGGATGGGGGGAGCCCGGCTCAATCCCGCGCTGTCCGTCTCCATCTCCGCGCAATCCGCGCCAGGACCGGAATTCAGAAAACGGTTGCGGCCAAATCCAATTGGGACATACGCTTCGGCCGCCGTGTGCTCGCCCGCTGCATGCGCACGGTGCTCGCTCTTTGACATCGTGAATCGGAATACTCGATGACGCCGTACCGGCCCGGCCTTCCGCCAGCCGGCGCACCCGAGCCCGGCGCCGTCGAGCGCAATTAACAGGCGGAAAACAGGAGAGGATCAGGAAAATAACAGGAGCAATAACAGGCGCTGCACCTGTTTTTTCGAGGGCAGAATCATTTCATATCAATATGTTAAACCAAGTCGCCTTCCTGTATTTTACTGCGGCAGGCCATCCGGGGCCGTTTCGACCGCATCGGCGAGCGCGTGCGCAACCGACGAACCGCGCCGCGATCCTGCGCGGTTGAAAGCCGGCCGCGCCGATGGCCTATTACGGCGATATGACAAGAAACCGCCTCGGGAGGCTCCGCCGATGACTTTTCCACCCGTCGCCAATCTCGGCAGCTTGCTGACTCAGACGGCGCGGCGCTTTCCCGACCGGCCGGGCCTCGTGCAGGGCGAGCGGGTCTGGACGTGGCGCGAGATCGACCGGCGCGTCGACGCCGCGGTGACGGCGCTGCGCGCCCGCGGCGTCGGCAAGGGCGACCGCATCCTCGTGCACGGCCGCAACTCGAACGCGGTGTTCGAGAGCATGTGGGTCGCCTTCAAGCTCGGCGCGGTCTGGGTTCCGACGAACTTCCGCCTGACCCCGCCCGAGGTCGCCTATCTCGCCTCGTCGAGCCGCGCCCGGATCATGCTCTACGACCGGGGATACGAGGAGCATGTCGAGGCGGTGCGCGCCGCGAACCCGCACCTGGAGATGGTCCTGTCGATCGGCGATCCGCGACCCCACGAATCCCGCTACGACGACCTGATCGGCGGCGTCGCGCCGGAGGACGTGCCGGCCCATGTCGAGGCCGACGTCGCCTACGGCGACACGCTCTGGTTCTTCTACACCTCGGGGACCACCGGCCGGCCGAAGGCGGCGATGCTGACGCACGGGCAGATGGCGTTCGTCGTCACCAGCCATCTCTGCGACCTGATGCCCGGCACGACAGAGGACGACGCCTCGCTCGTCGTCGCGCCGCTCTCGCACGGCGCCGGCATCCACGCCCTGGCCCAGGTCGCGCGGGGCGCCAGGAGCGTGCTGCTGCCGGGCGAGCGGCTCGACGCCGAGCAGGCGTGGGCGCTGGTCGAGGCGCACCGGATCAGCAACATGTTCACGGTGCCGACGATCGTGAAGACGCTGACCGAGCACCCCTCGGTCGACCGCTACGACCATTCCTCCTTGCGCTACGTGATCTATGCCGGCGCGCCGATGTACCGCGCCGACCAGAAGCACGCGCTCCGGAAGCTCGGCAAGGTGCTGGTGCAGTATTTCGGGCTCGGCGAGGTGACGGGCAACATCACCTTCCTGCAGACCGGCGTGCACGCCGAGGAGGACGACCCCGCCTTTCCGATCGGGAGCTGCGGCGTGCAGCGGACCGGGATGGAGGTGGCGATCCTCGACGCCGAAGGGCGGCGTCTGGCGGCCGGCGAGACCGGCGAGATCTGCGTTCGCGGCCCGGCGGTCTTCGCGGGATATTTCGAGAACCCGGAGGCGAACGAGAAATCGTTCCGGCACGGCTGGTTCCACACCGGCGATCTCGGCCACCTCGACGAGAAGGGGTTCCTGTACATCACCGGGCGGGCGTCCGACATGTACATCTCCGGCGGCTCCAACATCTATCCGCGGGAGATCGAGGAGCTGCTGCTGACGCACCCCGCGGTGGCCGAGGCCGCCGTGGTCGGGGTGCCGCACCCGAAATGGGGCGAGACCGGCGTCGCCGTGCTGGTGCTGCGCCCCGAGGCCGGCGGTACGGTCGAGGAGGCGGACATTCTCGCGTTCCTCGACGGCAGGCTGGCGCGGTACAAGCGGCCATCGAAGATCGTGTTCTGGCCGGAGCTGCCGAAATCCGGCTACGGCAAGATCCCAAAGCAGCTCGTCAAGGAGCGACTGTTCGAGCGCGGCGAGGCCGAGCGCGATTAGGTCGCATTTCTCCGGGTGAGAAATGCGAGCTGACGTAAAGCGCAATCGGCGGTGGTATGATCCCGTCGCCCGCGATCAAGACGGGCACGAGCGGAGGGAAGAGCCGATGCTGAACCGGAGACAGATCCTCAGAGGAGCCGGCGGCGGCGCGCTGCTGGCCGGCACGGGGACGCTGGCCGGTCTCCTGCCGCCGCGCCTCGCCGGTGCGGCGACGGGCGGTCTGGACCTGCCCGCAGCACTGCCCGAGGGGACGCGGGAGGAGGCGGTCCTGGAGGCGTTGCCGGGCAAGGCGCCGCTGATCAAGCTGAGCTACCGGCCGCCCAATTACGAGACGCCGGTGTCGTATTTCGACCGGTCCGTCTTCACGCCGAACGAGGCGTTCTTCGTCCGCTACCATCTCGCCGACATTCCCGAGGTCGATGCGAAAGCATGGACGCTCAAGATCGGCGGCGCCGCGGCGACGGCGCCGCTGGAGCTGACGCTCGACCGGCTGAAGCAGGAGTTCGAGCCGGTCGAGGTCGCGGCCGTCTGCATGTGCTCGGGGAACCGGCGCGGCCTGTTCCAGCCGCACGTGCCGGGCGTGCAATGGGGCAACGGCGCGATCGGGAATGCGCGCTGGAAGGGCGCGCGGCTGCGCGACATCCTCAATAAGGCCGGAGTGGGGAAGGGAGCGGTCGAGGTCGCGCTGAACGCGGCGGACGGGCCGGTCCTCGACAAGACGCCGGACTTCGCAAAGAGCCTGCCGGTGTGGAAGGCGCTCGACGAGACCGTGATCGTCGCCTACGAGATGAACGGCGCGCCGCTGCCGCACTGGAACGGCTTCCCGGCGCGGTTGATCGTGCCGGGCTGGACCGCGACCTACTGGGTGAAGCACCTCACCGCGATCGACGCGCTCGACCGGCCGTTCGACGGGTTCTGGATGAAGTCCGCCTATCGCATCCCGCAAGGCAAGTTCCCGATCGTCCAGCGCTTCACCTCGCAGGAGTACGACGCCGCGACCACGCCGATCACCGAGATGGTCGTCAACTCGATGATCACCGCGCCGTCCACGGGCGCCGCCAAGCTCCCTGCCGGGCAGCCGGCCGAGGTGCGCGGCGTCGCATGGGACGGCGGCTACGGCATCCGGACGGTCGAGGTCTCGGCCGACGGCGGGAAGAGCTGGAAGGATGCGGCGCTCGGCCAGGATTCCGGCCGCTTCTCCTTCCGCCCCTGGAGCTTCCGCTTCACGCCGAAGGCCGGACGGTACGAGGTGATCGCCAGGGCGACGAACAGGATCGGGCAGACGCAGACCGCCGAGCTGATCCTGAACCCGGCCGGCTATCACAACAACGTCATGCCGCGCGTCACGGTCACAGTCGCATGAGGAGGGGCGCCGTGATGCGCAGGATGAACATCGCGTTTGCCGCCGCCGCCGTCGCGATGGCGGTGCTCGCCGCGCCGGCTCCCGGACATGCCGACGAGCAGCCGGTCGCGCTGAGGAAGGCGCCCGGCCAGGAAGTCGTCGAGACCAATTGCGGCGCCTGCCACAGCCTGGACTATATCCGCATGAACTCGCCCTTCATGACGCCCCAGGTCTGGGAGGCCGAGGTCGCGAAGATGATCAAGGCTTATGGCGCGCCGATCGAGGACGAGGACGCCAAAACGATCGTCGAGTACCTGACCGCGAACTACGGCGGCCCGACGACGGCGGCGACGCCGGCCGAGGCGAAGCAGGGACGCTGAGCGCGCCCTCGCGGCCGACGATGCGACACGCCGGCGATCTCTGCCTGTCGATTGCGTCTCCCAAGCGTTGACGGCGCATGCGCTGGAAACGTGCTCTCTCCGCGCTCTCGATCGGCCGCGCTGCGGACGCCGCGGTTCTCTTCTCAGCGAGCGGCATTCGGCCGCAGGGCAACGAATTCAGTACGGTCTCGGTTTCCATCCATGGCTGGGATCAAAGCCGGAGGTTTGGAAACAAGGATATTTTGGTTGGCTTCAACATCAAAAAGTTGCTGACCCTTCTCAGCCGCGAAACCGCAAGGCGCTGAGTTCGTTGCCCTGCATTCGGCCGCATGCCGGTTGCGGCTGCAGGGGGATCTGTTACAAAGTGGCGCGCCCTAAGTTACGCACGGTTGTTCGATGTCGGACCTGCTGCTGAAGACGATCCTCCTGGTGGAGGACGATGAGGGCTATGCCTACGTCGTGGCGAAGACGCTTACGGCGGCAGGGTATACCGTGACGATCGCACCGGATTATCGGGATGCGCTGAAGGTGCTGGAGAGCGCGGAGATGGTTAATCTTCTCCTGACCGACATCCGCCTGCCCGGCGTGCACGGCTTCGCGCTCGGGCGGATGGCGCGGCATCGGCGTCCGGACCTCAAGATCCTGTATGCAACCGCCTTCACCGACCTGCCGCAGCACGAGATCGATACCGCGCACGGCAAGGTCCTGCTAAAGCCCGTTGATCCCGACCTGCTTGTCGCCGAGGTCAAGGCGGCGCTCGGCGGCGGTTGACCCACCCATATCAAGGAACACACGAACATGGCCGGAAAAGCGAAGTTCGCTCTTGCCGAACTCATCGCGACGAACGAGGCGGCCATTCTCTCGGAATGGCAACAGCTTCTGCGCTCCGACGGAATGCTTCAGGGCGGCCGTATCGGCGAGGGCGATCTGCGTCGCGAGACCGCGGATTTCCTGAGTAGGCTGCGCCGCGCCGCCGACGGCGGCAACATCGGCGTTATCGACGGCGACGATTACGCGCCGGTCCGCGAAATGCTGGACGACCTGTCGCGGTCGCGGGCCACGCAAGGCTTCTCGCCGCGCGACACGGCGACGTTCGTGTTCTCATTGAAGCAGCCGCTCTTCAATCGTGTGCAGGCACAGATGAACGGCGATGCGGAGGGAGTGGCTGCCGCCACCTGGACGCTGACGCTGCTGCTCGACAAGCTCGGCCTCTACATTATGGAGGCGTTCCAGCGGAGCCGGGAGCAGGTGATCATCCAGCAGCAGCAGGAGATCGCCGAGCTGTCGACGCCGGTCGTCAAGCTCTGGCAGGGCGTCTTGGCGCTGCCGCTGATCGGCACCCTCGACAGCGCCCGGACGCAGGTCATCATGGAGAACCTGCTTCAGGCGATCGTCGACCAGAACGCGGAAATTGCGATCATCGACATTACCGGCGTCCCGACCGTCGACACGCTCGTCGCACAGCACCTGCTGAAGACGGTCGCCGCGGCGCGGCTGATGGGCGCCGATTGCATCGTCAGCGGCATCCGGCCGCAGATCGCCCAGACGATGGTCCATCTCGGGGTCGAACTGGATGTGGTCTCGAAGGCGTCGCTCGCCGATGCGTTCGCAGTGGCGCTGCGCCGGGTCGGAAAGGCCGTCGTCTCGACGAAGGGAACCGTCGGCGTGGCATCGGCTCCGACCGGACGCGGCTAGCGGACTGCGGCGGCACCATGGAACGTATCCCTATCCTCAAGGTCGGCGAGTGCCTGCTCGTCACGATCCAGGTCGACATGCATGACCAGCTTGCGATGGCGCTGGAGGAAGACCTGACGAACAAGATCGTCGCGACGAGCGCCAGAGGCGTGCTGATCGACATCTCGTCGCTGGAGATCGTCGACAGCTTCATCGGGCGCATGCTCAACAACATCGCCGCCGTGTCGCGCGTCCTCGACGCCGATACGGTCGTGACCGGCATGCGTCCCGCGGTCGCCATCACGCTGGTCGAACTCGGCCTGTCGCTGCCTGGGGTCAAGACGGCGCTCAACGTCGATCGCGGATTGGCGATGATCAGTGCCGGCCGGAGAGACGGGGACGATCCGGCCGAGACGGCATATGAAGACGGTTCCGTCCCTGCTGATCTCGGCGACGCGGACCACCGTGGCTGATGTCGTTCCGATCCGTGCGTCGGACGATGTCGTCAAGGTCCGCCATGCAGTCCGCGCCAAAGCGGTCGAGATCAAGCTGAGCCTCATCGACCAGACGAAGATCATCACCGCAGCCAGCGAATTGGCGCGTAACGTCCTCCAGTACGGCGGCGGCGGCATGATGGAGATGGAAACTCTGCGCAACGGCGGGAGAACCGGCCTGCGCCTGACGTTCATTGATGAGGGACCCGGCATCCCGGACCTCGATCTGGCGCTCAAGGACGGCTACACGACCGGCGGCGGCCTCGGCCTCGGCCTGAGCGGCGCGCGCCGGCTGTCGAACGAATTCTCGATCGATACCGAAGTCGGCAAGGGCACGAGGGTCAGCATCACGCGTTGGAAATAACGGACGATCGAGGGAGACACCGGGCGCATGCATACTTCCCTGCGCGTGACCGAACGGAGCGATGTCGCCGAAGCGCGCCGCATCTGCGTCGCCCACGCGACCGGGCTCGGTTTCGACGAAGGGGATGCCGGGCGGGTCGCGATCGTTGCGACCGAGCTGGCGACGAATCTCCTAAAGCATGGCGGCGGCGGCGAGATCCTGGTCGGCAGGGAAGACGAAGGCGATGGCGGCGTGGTCGAGCTGCTCGCCCTCGACAAGGGGCGGGGCATGGCCGACGTCGCACAGTGCCTGCGCGACGGTTACTCGACGGCAGGCAGCGCAGGCACCGGTCTCGGTGCGATGGAACGGCAGTCAGACGCCTTCGAACTGTTCTCGGCGCCCAGCCTCGGATGCGCCATCCTCGCCCGGCTGCGTCCGAGGCGGCGCGGCGCCCAGCGACCGGCGGGGGCCGATAGGGTCCGCCCCGCCGCCGGGCTCCGGGTCGGCGGCGTGAATGTGCCGATGCGCGGCGAGCCGGTGAGCGGAGATGCATGGGCGGCGGTGAGACCGCCCGCCGCAGTCGGCGCCGGCCGCGCGCCGCTGCTGCTGCTCGTCGCCGACGGGCTCGGCCATGGGCCGCTAGCGGCGCAGGCTTCTGGCGATGCGGTTCGGCTCTTCCGGGCTCATCAGACGCAGCAGCCGGCCGAGCTTGCTGAGACGATCCATCTAGGCCTGCGTGCGACGCGCGGTGCGGCGGTCGCCGTCGTCGCGATCGATCCCGAGCGCGCGTCGGTGACTATCTGCGGAATCGGCAACATCGCCGGGACGATTCTCGCCGACGGACAGGCACGCCGGATGGTGTCGCTGAACGGGACCGCCGGTCTCGCCGCCCGCAAGTTCCAGGAGTTCTCCTATCCGATCGCCGATGCCGGCGGCAGGGCGCCGTTCCTCGTCGTGATGCATTCCGATGGGCTCGGCTCGCAATGGTCGCTCGATCGCTATCCCGGCTTGGCGTTGCGCGATCCCGCCCTGATATCCGCCGTCCTCTACCGGGACTATGCCCGCGGCCGGGACGACACGACCGTGGTGGTGGTGAAGGGAGATCTCGCCCAATGAGTGGCGGCCGTAAAGCGGGCGCTCCGTCATGGCCGATCCTGACCGTCCGGGTCGCATCGGAGCGCGACGTCGTCGTCGCCCGCCAGCGCGCCCGGCAAATCGCCGCTCTCCTCGACTTCCAGATGCAGGACCAGACGCGGATCGCGACCGCGGTCTCGGAGATCGCCCGTAACGCCTTCGCCTATGGCGGCGGCGGCAGGGTCGAGTTCGTCGCCGAAGCGTCGCCGGGGGCGCTGCTCGTCCGGGTCATCGACGGCGGCGGCGGCATCCCGCACCTCGACACGGTGTTCTCGGGACGCTACCGCTCGGCGACCGGGATGGGGCTCGGAATCCTGGGCGCCCGCCGCCTGATGGACGGATTCGACATCACGGCGCCGGCCGGCGGTGGTACGACAGTGGCCTTGCGGAAGCTGCTCCCCCGCACTGCCGCCATTCCGTCCGCGGCGCTCGTCGCCGAGATGGCGGCCTCGCTGGCCCAGCAGGCCCCGCCTGCCGACCCGCTCGATGAACTGCGGACTCAGAACCGCGAGCTGCTCCAGAGCCTGGAGGATCAGCGGGCGCAGCAGGAGGAGCTGCGCGCCCAGGAGCAGCTGCTCCAGCAGACCAACGCCGAGCTGGAGGACACCAACCGCGGCGTCGTCGCGCTCTACGCCGAGCTGGATCAGAAGGCCGAGGAGTTGCGCACCGCAAGCGAGATGAAGTCGCGGTTCCTGTCGCACATGAGCCACGAATTCCGCACGCCGCTCAATTCGGTGATCGCGCTGACCCGCCTTCTGCTCGACCGCGTCGACGGGCCGCTGACCGGAGAGCAGGAGAAGCAGGTCGGCTACATCCGGAAATCGGCGCTGTCGCTCCGCGACATGGTCAACGACCTGTTGGACCTTGCGAAGGTGGAGGCCGGCAAGATCGACGTGACGCCCGGCGAGTTCACGGTGGCGGAGCTGTTCAGCGGCTTGCGCGGCGTGCTGCGGCCGCTCCTCGCCTCGGACACGATCGATCTCGTGTTCGAAGAACCGCCGGCCGGCATCCCGCCGCTGTGTACCGACGAGGCGAAGCTCGCGCAGATCCTGCGCAACCTGATCGGCAATGCGCTGAAATTCACCGAGCGTGGAGAAGTGCGCGTATCGGCGGCCCACGACGCCGCCCGTTCCCGCGTCACCTTCACCGTCCGGGATACCGGGATCGGCATCGCGCCGGAGGACCAGGATCGCGTCTTCCAGGAGTTCTCGCAGATCGCGAATCCGTTGCAGGCCCGCACCAAGGGCACCGGCCTCGGCCTGCCGCTTTCGAAAAGGCTGAC
>DASWRT010000476.1:0-8323 GCA_036403035.1 Allostellaceae bacterium
CGTCGCCAATTCGAGGTCGATCGCGCCCAGTGACGACCCGGATGTGCTGACCGTCGCCGGCGACGTCAGCGAGCGGGCGACGGTGGAACGGATCGTCGCCGCTTCCGTCGTACGGTTCGGCCGGATCGACACCCTCGTCAACAATGCCGGGATCTTCGTCGCGAAGCCGTTCGTCGAGTACACCGAGGCCGATTTCGCCAAAGTGACCGCGATCAACCTGACCGGCTTCTTCCACATCTCGCAGCTTGCCGCCGCGCGGATGCTGCAACAGGGGAGCGGCCATATCGTCAATATCACGACGAGCCTCGTCGACCAGCCGATCGCCGGGCTACCGGCGGCGCTGGCCTCGTTGACCAAGGGCGGCCTCGACGCCGTCACCCGGGCGCTCGCCATCGAATATGCCGACAAGGGCATCCGCGTGAACGCCGTCTCGCCGGGCGTGGTGAAGACGCCCATGCACCCGGCCGAGACCCACGAATTCCTGGCCAGGCTCCATCCGATGAAGCGCATGGGGGAGATCCACGAGATCGTCGACGCGGTGCTCTATCTCGACTCCGCGCAATTCGTGACGGGCGAGGTACTGCACGTCGACGGCGGACAGCACGCCGGCCATTGGTGATCGGCGCAAGCGGAGCAGAAAGCTGCGCGCATCAAGGGCTTGAGCGATCTTCTGCTGACCGTTCTGAACAAGCCGTCTTCCGGGACCTTCGTCGTGATCGAGGAAGTCGATCAAGGGCTCATAGGTGCGCCTTCTCCCTCGGACCGAGCACTCGTCGAGCACAGCGTCGCTGGATGGACTCCTGCAACCGCCGGTTTAATCTTGGGGAATGGCGGATGCGGACACGGGAGACATAAGGGCGGCGGCGGTTCCGGACGCCGCCGTGACGTCAAACGGGCGTGGCGGCATCGCCGGCCGTCTGCTCGCGTACCTGCGCGAGGCCGCGTCGGCGGAGCGGGAGCGCTGGCCGCTCTGGCTGCCGGTGCTGATCGGCTGCGGCATCGCGCTCTATTTCCAGCTTCCGTCCGAACCGCCGCCGACGCTCGGCGGCTCGACCATGCTGATCGCCGCCGGTCTCGCGCTGCTTGCATGGCGGCACCGCGGGCGGGCGGAGTGGGCGCTGCTGCCGGCGTCGGCCGCGCTGGCGGTGGCGGCCGGTTTCGCGGCCTCGCAGCTCGCGACGTTCCTCAGCGCGGCGCCGGTGCTGGAGCGGCGGACGCCGCCGGTCATGGTCGAGGGCAGGGTGGTGCAGGTCGACCTGCTGCCCGAGGGGCGCCGCATCGTCGCCGTGCCGCAGCGGATCGAGCGGGTCGACGGCGCGCTGCCGGCGACGGTGCGCGTGCGCCTCGCTCGCGGCGGCGATGCGCTGGTGCCGGGCGACCGGTTCGCCGTGCGCGCGATCCTGATGCCGCCGCCGGCGCCGGCGATGCCGGGCGCGTTCGACTTCCAGCGTCAGGCGTATTTCGACCGGCTCGGCGCGGTCGGCTACGCGGTCGGTCCGGCGCAGCGCCTCGCGCGGCCGACGGACGGGGAGAGCGGCGGAGGAGGCGGGTTCGACTGGCGCGTCGCGATCGCCGATCTGCGGCACCGCATGACCGAGCGAATCGTCGCCGTGCTGCCGGGCGGGACGGGCGGCGTCGCCGCGGCGCTGATCACCGGCGAGATGGGGCCGATCCCGGAGAGCGTGAACGCGGCCTACCGGGATTCCGGGCTGGCGCACATCCTGTCCGTCTCCGGCATCCATATGAGCCTCGCCGCCGGTCTCGCCTTCGTCGCGCTGCGGGCGCTGCTCGCGCTCATCCCGCCGCTCGCGCTGCGCTTCCCGATCAAGAAATGGGCGGCGGCGCTGGCGCTGCTGCTGGTCGGCGCCTACACGCTGCTGTCCGGAATGAGCGTGCCGGCGCAGCGGTCTTTCGTGATGATCGCGCTGGTGCTGCTCGCGGTGATGGTGGACCGGCTGCAAATCTCGACCCGCGTCGTCGCGTGGGCGGCGGTGGCGGTGATGCTGGTGACGCCGGTCGGGCTGCTCGGGCCGAGCTTCCAGATGTCGTTCGGCGCTGTCATCGCGCTGATCGCGTTCTACGAGACGTACAACGATCGACTCGCGGAATGGCGGCGCGACGCCGGCATCGTGCGCAGGATCCTGCTCTATTTCTTCGGGATCGCGATCACCAGCGCGGTCGCGACCGCCGCGACGACGCCGTACGCCGTCTATCACTTCAACCGGTTCGCGCTTTATGCGCTGCCGTCGAACGCGCTCGCCGTGCCGATCACGGGCGTTCTGGTCATGCCGGCGGCGATGCTCGCCTGCCTGCTGATGCCGTTCGGGCTGGAATGGGTCGCCCTCGCGCCGATGGGGTGGGGCGTCGACGCGCTGAACTGGGTGGCGCGGACGGTGGCCGGCTGGCCCGGTTCGGTGTGGCTGGTGCCGACCATCCCGCCGCTCGGCATCGCGCTGATCACGTTCGGCGGGCTGTGGATCTGCATCTGGCGGGGACGATGGCGGCGCTGGGGCGTGCTCGGCGTCGCCGCGGGCGTTGCGACGCTCGCGCTGGTGCGGCCGCCCGACGTGATCGTCGCCGGAGACGCCGGGCTGGTCGCGGTGCGGGGCGCGGACGGGTCGTACATGATGTCGACGGCGCGCGGCGGGAAAATCGAGCGCGAGACCTGGGCGCGGCGGGCCGCGGCCTCGATCGGCGAGGTCTGGCCGGTCGAGGGCGGGGCGAGCGGCGACGGATCGCTGCGCTGCGATGCCGAAGGCTGCCTCTATCGCGAGCCGCGTCGGGATGGGAGCGGGGGCGGCGGGCGAACCGTCGCGGTCGTCCATGACGGCACGGCGCTGGACGAGGAGTGCCGGACCGCCGACCTCGTCATCGCCGACTTCCCGGTGCGCCGGCCGTGCCGCGCCCGCACGCGGGTGATCGACCGGATCGACGTGTGGCGTAGCGGCGTCCACGCGGCATGGCTGGACGCTGACGGCGTGCGGATCGAGAGCGTCGACCAAGAGCGCGGCCGGCGGCCCTGGGTGCCGGCGAAGCGGCGCAGAGCGGAGCGTCCGCCGTCAGCAGGGGCAGCGGGCTCCGCGGAAAGGACTCAATAGCGCGGATTGCGATCGAGCTTGGAACGGAAAGCTTGGCATCGTACCGGGTTCCCCCACCCAACCCTCCCCCGCAAGGGGGGAGGGCTTTGACGGCGTTCAGCTTTTCTCCCTCCCCCCTTGCTGGGGAGGGTCGGGGTGGGGGTGCCCGCGCGGACGAGAACGATCGGGTCTCGCCGCCTCAGTAGCGGCGGATCAGGCCGACGAGGCGGCCCTGCACGGCGACGCGGTCGGGGCCGAAGATGCGGGTCTCGTACGCCTTGTTGGCCGGCTCCAGCGCGATCGACGCGCCGCGGCGGCGGAGTCGCTTCAGCGTCGCTTCGTTGTTGTCGACCAGCGCCACGACAATGCTGCCGTTCTCGGCGGTCTCGCAGCGGCGGATCAGCACCGTGTCGCCGTCGAGGATGCCGGCCTCGATCATGCTGTCGCCCGCGACTTCCAGCGCGTAATGCTCGCCGTCGCCGAGCATCGCGGCCGGGACGGTGACGGAGTTGCTCTGGTCGCGCAGCGCCTCGATCGGCGTGCCGGCGGCGATCCGGCCGTAGAGCGGCAACTCGACCGCCTCGGCCTCGTTCGCGGCGACCGGCGCGCCGGCGAAGGAATTCTTGAAGCCGCCGCGGATAACGGTCGGCGAGAACCCGCCGCCGTTCCCGGCCGGAGCCGGCGCGGCGGCATCGGCGTCGCTCTGCGCCGAAGGGGGAGCGGACGGAGACGGCGGCGCCTGCCGCTTCTCGTCGGCGACCGCGGCCTCGTTCGGCAGCTTGATCACCTCCAGCGCCCGCGCCCGGTGCGGCAGGCGGCGGATGAAGCCGCGCTCCTCCAGCCCGCTGATGAGGCGGTGGATGCCGGACTTCGACTTGAGGCCGAGCGCCTCCTTCATCTCCTCGAAGGAGGGCGGAACGCCGTCCTCGATGAGGCGGCGATTGATGAGCGTCAGCAGCTCGTATTGCTTGCGTGTGAGCACGACCGGCCTCGCAACGGCTGGGAACAAAACAAAAACACTCGACGTGTTCTAGTTTGGTTCGCCTTTACCGTCAAGCAAGCTGTGCGGCCTGTCGCGCTGATTACCGAGCATCCGATCAAAGAGGAACTCTGAAGGGTGATCGGGGGGATGTTTGGGGATCGGGGGGATATCGAAAAAGAGAGCGCTTGAACGCAAAGTGCACGCGAAGGCCGCGAAGGGAATGGCGGCGCGCCCGCGGCGCGCAAGAAACCTTACCGTCGCGTTCTCTGCGAAACCTTTGCGGCCTTTGCGTTGAAGCGCTCTCTCTATGCCCCCGATCCCCGACCATCCCCCCGATCTCCCTTCAGGGTTCGGAAGCCGTCAGAATCGGACGGCGCCGCCGGGGAAGTCGACGATGTCGACGATGTCGTCGGCTGCGGCGGGCGGGGCGTGCGGGGGGCGGACGACGAGGCAATCGGCGTGCGCGATCAGCGACACCATCGAACTGTCCTGCTTGCCGAACGGAGTCGCGAGCGGCAGGCCGTCGCCGGAGGCCGAGTCGCGCGAGAGCGTCGCGCGCAGATAGTCCTGGCGGCGGTCGTTCTCCGGCAGCGGCACGGCGAGTCGGGCCTTGGCGAGCGGAGCCGGTTCAGCCGCCCCGCCGAGCAGCCGCTCGATCGCCGGGCGGACGAAGAGCAGGCCGCAGACCAGCGTCGAGACCGGGTTGCCCGGCAGGCCGATCATCGGCGTGTCGCGGAAGCGCCCGACCATCAGCGGCTTGCCGGGGCGCATCGCGATCTTCCAGAAATCCAGCTCCAGCCCCGCTGCGCCGAGCGCGTCGCGGACGAGGTCGTGCTCGCCGACGGAGGCGCCGCCGGTCGTCAGCAGCAGGTCGGCGCCGCGCGCCGCGTCGGCGAGCAGCCGGAGCGAATCGGCGTTGTCGGCCGCGATCCCGAGCTGCCGCGGGACGCCGCCGCACGCCTCGACCAGCGCCGCCAGCGCCAGCCCGTTGGAGCTGACGATCTGGTTCGGGCCGATCGGGTCGCCGGGCAACACCACCTCGTCGCCGGTCGGCAGGATCGCGACGACGGGGCGGCGGCGGACCGCGAGCCATGGGCGGTTCATCGCCGCGGCGAGCGCGACGTCGCGGACGTTGAGCAGCTTCCCGGCCTTGAGCCCGGTCTGACCTTCGCGGAAATCGAGTCCGGCGGGGCGGACGTAGCGGCCGGCGGGCGCGCCCTCGCGGACGATCACGGTATCGCCGTCGCGGTCCGTATCCTCCTGGATGACGATGCAGTCCGCGCCGTCGGGAACCGGCGCGCCGGTGAAGATCCGCACCGCCTGTCCGGGACCGACCGCGCCGGGATAGGCGCTGCCGGCCGGAACGGAGCCGATCACCGCGAGCCGCGCCGGGACGGTCGCGACATCGGCGGCGCGCACCGCATAGCCGTCCATCGCCGAGGCGGGAAAGGGGGGCTGGGTCCGCCGGGCGACGACGTCCTCGGCGAGCACGCGGCCTAGCGCCTGCGGCAACGCGACGGTCTCGGCGGAAAGAGCCTGGAGCGGCGCCAGCAGCCGGGCGAGCGCCTCTTCGACCGACATCATGGCGCGGCGCTCCCAGACGCGGCCTCGTACGTGCCCGACTTGCCGCCCGATTTATGCAGCAGCCGGACGTCGGTGATGGTCATGCCGCGGTCGACCGCCTTGCACATGTCGTAGACGGTCAGCGCCGCGACCGTCACCGCGGTCAGCGCCTCCATCTCGACGCCGGTGCGGCCGGTCACCTTGCAGCGCGCGGTGATGTCGACGGCGCTGCGCTCGGGATCGCAGGACAGCTCGACGCGGACCGAGGCGAGCGGGAGCGGGTGGCAAAGCGGGATCAGGTCTGACGTGCGCTTCGCGCCCATGATGCCGGCGAGCTGCGCCACCGACAGCACGTCGCCCTTCTTGACGCCGCCCGCGAGGATCAGGTCGAGCGTGGCGGGCTGCATCCGTACCGTGCCGCCCGCGACGGCGACGCGCTCGGTCTCCGCCTTCTCCGAGACGTCGACCATGACAGCGTTGCCGCGGTCGTCGAAATGAGTGAACCCGCCGTTACCGCTCATCGCTCCGCTCCTCCGCCGCCGCTTTCGTCAGGAGGCGAACGGCGCGAGCAGCGCCCGCGTCGCCGCCTCGACGTCCGGCTGGCGCATCAGCGATTCGCCGATCAGGAAACGATGCGCGCCGACGCGGCGCAGGCGGGCGAGGTCGTCCGGCGTGTAGAGTCCGCTCTCGGCGACGAGACGCCGGTCGGCAGGAACCGCGGGAGCCAGCGCCTCGGTCGTCGCGAGGTCGATCGCCAGCGTCCGCAAATTGCGGTTGTTGACGCCGATCAGCCGCGCCGGGAGGCGCAGCGCGCGATCCAGCTCGGCCCGGTCGTGCACCTCGACCAGCACGTCCATGCCCCATTGCCGAGCCGTCGCCTCCAGCTCGCGCGCCTCGCCGTCGTCGAGCGCCGCCATGATCAGCAGCACGCAGTCCGCGCCGAGCGCGCGGGCTTCGACGATCTGATACGGATCCAGCATGAAGTCCTTGCGCAGCGCGGGCAGGGCGCAGGCCTCGCGCGCCGCGGTCAGGTATTCGGGCTTTCCCTGGAAGTCCGGCTCGTCGGTCAGCACCGAGAGGCAGGCGACGCCGCCCGCCGCGTAGGCGCGGGCGAGGGCGGGCGGGTCGAAGTCGGGACGGATCAGGCCGCGGCTCGGCGACGCCTTCTTGATCTCGGCGATCAGCCCGACGCCGCCGCGCGCGACGGCCCGATCGAGGGCGGCGGCGAAGCCGCGCGGCGGCGCGGCCGCCTGGGCGGCGCGCTCGACGTCGGACAGCGGCCGTTCGCGGCGGAGGCGCGCGACCAGCTCGCGCTTGCCGGTGCAGATGCGGGCGAGGACGTCGCTCATGACAACCCCTTGTCTTCCGCGGCGCCGCCGGTGGTCAGCGCGATCAGGCGATGGAGCACGTGGCGCGCCGCGCCGCTGTCGATCGCCTGCGCCGCCTGCGCGACGCCGTCGCGCAGCGTCTCGGCTTTGCCGGCGACGACCAGCGCGGCGGCTGCGTTGAGCAGCACGATGTCGCGGATCGGCCCCGGCGCGCCGTCGAGCAGGGCGTGCATCGTCGCGGCGTTGGCGGCGGGATCGCCGCCCTTGAGCGCGGCGAGCGAGGCGCGGGGCAGGCCGGCCGCGTCGGGCTCGACCTCGAACGTCGCGACTTCGCCGTCGCGCCACTCGGCGACGAAACTGGACCCGGCGGTGGTCAGCTCATCGAGCCCGTCGCCGTGCACGACCCAGGCGCGCTCCGCGCCGAGCTTGCCCAGCACCTCGGCCATCGGCCGCACCCATTGCGGCGAGAAGACGCCGACGACCTGACGCTTCGTGCCGGCCGGGTTGGACAGCGGCCCGAGCAGGTTGAAGATCGTCCGCGTGCCCAGCTCGACCCGCGTCGGCCCGACATGGCGCATCGCGCTGTGGTGGCGTGGCGCCATCAGGAAGCCGATGCCGATCTCGCTTATGCCGCGCTCGACGATCGCGAGGTCGGCCTCGATGTTGACGCCGAGCGCGGTCAGCACGTCGGCCGATCCGGATTTCGAGGAGAGCGCGCGGTTGCCGTGCTTGGCGACCGGCACGCCGCAGGCGGCGATCACCAGCGCCGCGGCGGTCGAGACGTTGAAGGTGCCGGAGGCGTCGCCGCCGGTGCCGCAGGTGTCGACCGCGCCGGGCGGCGCCGAGACGGCGAGCGCCTTGCCGCGCATGGCGCGGGCAGCACCGGTGATCTCCTCGACGGTCTCGCCGCGGACCCGCAGCGCCATCAGAAACCCGCCCATCTGCGACGGCGTCGCATTGCCGGACATCATGATGTCGAACGCGGTCTCGGCCTCGCGCTCGCTGAGCGCCCGGCCGGCGGCGGCGACGCCGAGCAGCGCCTTGAAGTCCGTCACGTCGCCGGTCATGCGGCGGCCGGGGAGGGGGAGGAAACGATCGACACGGCTGACTTTCCCGAACTGTCGCCTCGCCTTTTACCGCAGCGTGCCGGTCAAGTCGAACGGTGCGGTCAAACAGCGATCGAACCCTCTCCCCTCGTGGAGAGGGATTTTCTCAGAACAACCGTTGCAGCTGGTCCTCGTTGACCTTGACCGGGAAGGTCTTGCGAAGCGCCTGGTCGTAGACCGCGAGGAGGTCGCCGCGCATGGCGTTCTCGACCTGCGACGACACCTGCGACACGCCGGCAGCGTCGCCGGCCGGGTCGGGGCGCTCGA
>DASWRT010000477.1:0-6325 GCA_036403035.1 Allostellaceae bacterium
AAAGGTCCGCTAGACTGTATGCAAATACAGTACTCCGGGAGGGTCTCGGAAGTACGCCACCGTCGAGCAAGACGGCCGAGTTGCGACGCCCTCCCGCTGCCCCCCGTGAGCCTTCGTCCACCCGGTCACCGCGATGTCCTCGCCTTCCTCCCTGCTGCCGCTGGAGCACCTGCATCCGGCGTTGTGGCGCGCGCACCAGCTGGGGCGCGGGCGGGAGGCGGTGCAGGCGAGCGGTTATGCCGCGCTCGATGCCGAACTGCCGGGCGGCGGCTGGCCGCTGGGCACGCTGATCGAGTTGCTTGCCGCGATCCCGAGCATCATCTACGGCATCTGGGGCCTGTTCGTCTTCGCGCCGTTCCTCCAGAGCTACGTGCAGCCGGCGATCATCAACACGCTGGGCGCCATTCCGGGGATCGGCAACCTGTTCGCCGGGCCGCCGCTCGGCATCGGCATCCTCACCGCCGGCCTCATCCTCGGGATCATGGTGCTGCCCTTCATCGCGTCGATCACGCGCGACGTGTTCGAGACGGTGCCGCCGATGCTGCGCGAGTCCGCGTACGGAGTCGGCGCGACGATGTGGGAGGTGATCCGGAACGTCGTCCTGCCCTACACGCGCGTCGGCGTCGTCGGCGGCGTGATGCTCGGCCTCGGCCGCGCGCTCGGCGAGACGATGGCCGTCACCTTCGTCATCGGCAACGCGCACCGCATCCAAGGTTCCATCCTGGCGCCGGGGACGACGATCTCCGCGTCGCTGGCCAACGAGTTCACCGAGGCGGTCGGCGACCTCTATGTGTCGTCGTTGATCGCGCTCGGCTTCATCCTGTTCCTCATCACCTTCGTCGTGCTTGCGGCGGCAAAGTTCATGCTGATCCGCATGCAGCGCCGGGCGGGACTCTGACGCCATGGAATCCGCCCTCTACGCCCGCCGCCGGGCAAGGAACGCCGTCGTCATCACGCTGTCGCTCGCCGCGACCGCGCTCGGCATCCTGTGGCTCGCGCTGATCCTCGGGACGCTGCTCGTCAACGGCCTGGGCGCGCTGAAGCCGTCGCTCTTCACCGAGATGACGCCGCCGCCCGGCAGCGCGGGCGGCCTGCTCAACGCGATCTTCGGCAGCGCCGCGATGACGGTGCTGGCGACTCTCCTCGGCACCCCCGTCGGCGTGCTCGCCGGCACGTTCCTGGCCGAATACAGCCGCGGCAGCCGGCTCGCCGAGGTGATCCGGTTCATCAACGACATCCTGCTCAGCGCGCCGTCGATCATCGTCGGGCTCTTCGTCTACGAGATCATGGTCGTGCAGATGGGCCACTTCTCCGCCTGGGCGGGCGTGGTGGCGCTGGCGATCCTGGTCGTCCCGGTCGTCGTGCGGACCACCGAGGACATGCTGAACCTCGTGCCGAACACGCTGCGCGAGGCGGCGGCGGCGCTGGGCGCGCCGAAATCGACGATGATCGTCCGCGTCGCCTATCGCGCCGCCGTGCAGGGCATGCTGACCGGCGTGCTGCTGGCGGTCGCGCGCATTGCCGGCGAGACCGCGCCGCTCCTCTTCACGGCGCTCAACAACCAATTCTGGTCGGCGAACCTCAACGCGCCGATGGCGAACCTGCCGGTCGTCATCTTCCAGTTCGCGATGAGTCCCTATGCCGACTGGCAGAGCCTCGCCTGGGGCGGCGCCCTGCTGATCACCGCGGCGATCCTCGTGCTCAACGTCACGGCGCGAGTGCTCGCTTCCTGGAGCAGCCTCTCGAAATGAGCCCGACCGACATCATGTCCACCGCTCCCGAGCGTCCCTCCGCCGCGGTCTCCACGCCCCGGCCCTTTACGCCTCAGCGCGCCGCCGCCGAGCGGGGCGACCGGCCGGACGCGGACAGGACCGCCTCGCTGGCGCCGAAGGTCGTGATCCGCGACCTGTCGTTCTATTACAAACAGTTCGAGGCGCTGAAGGGGATCAACCTGACGCTCTACGACAAGCGCGTCACCGCCTTCATCGGTCCGTCGGGCTGCGGGAAGTCGACGCTGCTGCGCATCCTGAACCGGATCTACGACCTCTATCCGGGGCAGCGCGCCGCGGGCGAGGTGCTGGTCGACGGCACCAACATCCTCGACCCCGGCCAGGACCTCAACCTGCTGCGGGCGCGGATCGGCATGGTGTTCCAGAAGCCGACGCCGTTCCCGATGTCGATCTTCGACAACATCGCCTTCGGCATCCGTCTCTACGAGAAGCTCTCCAACGGAGAGCTGCAGGACCGGGTCGAGCAGGCGCTGGTCCGCGCCGGCCTATGGGACGAGGTCAAGGACAAGCTGCGGCAGAGCGGCCTCAGCCTCTCGGGCGGCCAGCAACAGCGCCTCTGCATCGCGCGTGCGATCGCGGTGCAGCCGGAAGTGCTGCTGCTCGACGAGCCGACCTCGGCGCTCGACCCGCTCTCGACGCAGCGCATCGAGGAGCTGATCGAGGAACTGAAGACCGACTACTGCATCGCGATCGTCACGCACAACATGCAGCAGGCGGCGCGCAGCTCCGACTACACCGCCTTCATGTATCTGGGCGAACTGATCGAGTTCGACGAAACCGAGTCGATCTTCACGCACCCGAAGAACCGGCGGACCGAGGACTACATCACTGGCCGGTTCGGCTGACCGGCGGTCGGAAAGGCAAAGCCCGATGGCATCGGAACACATCATCAAGAGCTATGACGACGAGCTGCGGCGCCTCACCAACGCCGTGACTCAGATGGGCGGCCTCGCCGAGCGGCAGATCTCGGCGGCGATCGAGGCCGTCATCAAGCGCGACAGCGAACTGGCCGCCAACGTCGTCGAGACCGACAGCCAGGTCGACCAGCTCGAACAGGAGGTGACGCAGCTCGTCGTGCGCCTCCTGGCGCTGCGGCAGCCGATGGCGCGCGACCTCCGCGACATCCTGGCCGCGCTGCGCATCGCGAGCGACCTGGAGCGGATCTGCGACTACGCGGCGAACGTCGCGAAGCGCTCGATCGTGCTCAATCAGGCGCCGCCGGTCAGGCCGGTCTATGCGCTGCCGCGGATGGCGCGCCTCGCCGAGGAGCTGACGAAGGAGGTGCTGGACGCCTATGTCGAGCGCGACGCCGACAAGGCGATCGCGGCCTGGGCGCGCGACGAAGAGCTGGACGAAATGTACACCGGCCTCTTCCGCGAGCTGCTGACCTACATGATGGAGGATCCGCGCAACATCACGGCCTCCACGCACCTCCTGTTCATGGCGAAGAACATCGAGCGGATCGGCGACCACGCGACCAACATCGCCGAGACGATCTACTTCCTCGTGCACGGAAGGCGGCTCGATCAGGTGCGGCCCAAGGGCGACCGCTCGAACACGACGTTCGTGGCGCCGGGCGACGCGGGCACGATCTCCGCTGCCAGCACCACCGCCGCCGCCGCTCCCGACGAGGAGGAGGCGTAACGGCTTGTGCGCGGCCGAGCGTCGCCGTCCCGCTGCGCGTCAGGAGGGGTGCTTCAGGTGATCGGCGAAGAACCGGGTGACCTGATCGATGCTGTCCGTCCAGGCGGACGGGTCGCCGCCGGTCGAGGCGCCCCGTCCGCCCGGCGCGTTCGGGTTGGTCCGGTTCGCGACGTAGCGGACCGGGAAGCGGCTGTCGAAGGAATGGTGCGCTCCCGGATAGACCTTGAGCGCGACCGGATAGCCGTTCGTCGCAGCAGAGGCGGCAAGCCGGCGGCAATGCTCGGCGGGCGTCCAATCGTCCTTTTCGCCGGCAAGGATCAGCAGCGGCGCGATCGGCTCGTAGGCTCCGTCATAGGTAACGGGCTCGCCGGCGGTCCTGTGCTCGCGCCGCGCAGTCCAGCTCCCATACCGGCCGGCGCAGCCGGGATAAAGGGCGATCCCCGCCGCGAAGCCGTCGCGCTTGGCCGCGGCGAGCGGCGCGTCGGGCGCAGAGGGGATCGCCATCGCGAGGAGCGTCGTCGAGCCGCCGTGCGAGCCGCCCATGATCCCGACATGCCTGCCGTCGACGAAGGGCAGGGTGCGCAGATAGGCGAGCGCCGCGTAGGCGTCGACGGCGCTCTGCGACACCGACGCGGCGGGCGTCCGCCGGTCCGGCGGCACGGTGCAGATGCCGTCGGGGAAGCCGCGCGTCCCGAAGCTGTCCGGCATCAGGACGACGTAGCCCTGCTGCGCCAGCAGGTCCGCCCAGCGCTTCGGCGAACCGCTCGATCTCGGTCCGAGGCCGCTGCAATCATGCGCGACGACGACTGCCGGGAACGGTCCGCCGCCTCCGGCCCCCGGCCGGATCAGCTCCGCCGGGATCGTCTCGGCATGACCGGCGATCTGCGTCGGAACGGCGACCTCCTCAGAGGCGGCGGGTCCGCCGCCGATTCCGCCGCACCCGGCGATCGCGACGGCCATCGCCGTTGCTCCCTTTCTCATCCATGCCGCAACCATGGCGAGTTCCGATCATGCTCCGCCCATCGCCCGATCCAGCCTATGACGTCTCCCCAGCGCGTGCGAGTGCCTTGCAGATGAAGCCGCTCGTCCTGATCGTCGATGACGAGACGGCGCTGGTCACGATGATCCGCTACAACCTCGAACGCGAAGGGTTCGAGGTCTGCGAGGCCACCGACGGCGAGGATGCGCTGGTGCAGATCGCCGAGCGCAAGCCGAACGTCGTGCTGCTCGACTGGATGCTGCCGCTCGTCTCCGGGATCGAGGTCTGCCGCCAGATCCGCCGCTCGCCCGCGACCCGCGCGCTGCCGGTGATCATGCTGACGGCGCGCGGCGAGGAAGCCGACCGGGTGCGCGGCCTCAACAGCGGCGCCGACGACTACGTCGTGAAGCCGTTCAGCCCCGGCGAGTTGGTCGCCCGCGTCCGCGCCGTGATGCGGCGGGCGCAGCCGGATGCGACCGGCGAGATGCTGACCTTCGCCGACGTCACGATGGACCTCGCGGCGCATCGAGTCACCCGCCAGGGGAAGCCCGTCCATCTCGGGCCGACCGAATTCCGGCTGCTCCGCTACCTGATGCAGCATCCGGGACGCGTCTTCTCGCGCGAGCAACTCCTCGACGCGGTGTGGGGCCACGATGTGTATGTTGAGCCGCGCACGGTCGACGTGCATATCCGCCGCCTGCGCAAGGCGCTCAACGCCGACACCGAAATCGACGTGGTGCGCACCGTCCGCTCCGCCGGCTACGCCCTCGACACTGCGATCGATTGACGGAGGGCGGGTCGCCTCGTGCGACGACGTCGTTCCGGCGCCGGAACGATCCTCACTTGTTCAGGCAACACTTCTTGTATTTCTTGCCGCTACCGCAGGGGCAGGGGTCGTTCCGGCCGACGTTCCTGAACGTATTGATCACGGGCTCCGCCGAATACGTTCCCGCCGGCATGGCCGCGTTCTTCCCATATCCCCCCAGCACACGCCGTGCCTCGTCGCGCTTGGCCTCTTCCGAGAAGGCGTGCCAGTGGGACAGCTCGCCGATCGCGTCGTCGAGCGGGGCGATCCCTTCCCGCTCGAAACCGGCCATGCGGTCGGGATCGGCGAGGGTCCGCGCCAGATGCTTTTGGAAGTGTCCGTAGCCCATGACCATCCGGTCGATCAGGCCGCGCTTGAAAGCCTTTTCAACGATCCCCGACAGAGGCTCAAGGCCCAGGAGCGAGACGGCGTCTGTCCAGCCAACCCACACGTTGCTTTCGTGCTGCGGCTGCATCGTGTCGTACAGGCGGAGCAGATAGGCTTCCGTCTCCTTACGGTCGATGCGTCCGGTCGCGGTCAGATAAGCCAAGGCGTCGAAGGCGCCGGCGCGGACGAACTCATCGGCGCCCGATGCCTCGATGACCGCCTTGAGGGCGTCGAGATCGCCGTCATAGGTGCTGATCATGATCTTCTTGAGCGTCTCCGTGACGCCGTCGCCCAGCACCTCCTCCGCGAGGCTGTCCTCCCGCGCAATGCGGGACAGCGGCGCGAACGCCCGAGTTTCCCGCTTCTCGCCCGCGAGATGAAGGATGAAGAAGAGGGCCCTCCTGGCGTCGTCCGACCGGTCGGTGCCGTCGGCGAACCGATCGAGCAGGCCGAGCAGACCGGGTGCGGCGGCATCCCAGTTGTCCAGCGCCCACCGCATGGCTTCCCGCGGCAGGTCGCGACGTGCGGTCGCGAATGCCTGGATCGCTTTCTCTTCGTCCATCAGTGATCCTCCGTCCTCACGAGGGTGGATGCGCGCCCCGGAGCAGTGCCGGGCCTGGTAGGCTTCGCGGCCTTGTAGATTTGGCTCACCGCCGTGTCGATCCGGGTCGCCGGCCGGCCGCCTTGCCGTCCCGAGAAAATGATCCGGTCTCATCCGGA
>DASWRT010000478.1:0-2236 GCA_036403035.1 Allostellaceae bacterium
TGCGGCGGCGTCCGCGCCGCGGTCTCGGTCTCGGCGCCGATCGACCTGTTCGCCGCGGCGGCGCGGATCTCGGCGCGGCGCAACCTCGTCTATCACCGCTACATGCTCCAGCGAATCAAGCAGGAGCGGTCGGCGCCACCGGCCGACCTCACCGCCGCCGAGCGCGCCGCGATCGCCGAGGTCCGCAGCATCCCGGAGTTCGACGAGCGCGTCACCGCGCCGCGCAATGGCTATTCCTCGGCGGCCGACTACTACGCCCGCAGCTCCGCGCTGCCGCTGCTCGACTCGATCCGCGTGCCGACGCTGGTCATCCACGCGCAGAACGATCCGTGGATACCCGCGGCCTCCTATCTCGGCTACGACTGGCGGCGCAACCCGCACCTGCACCCGCTGCTGCCGAAATCCGGCGGGCATATCGGCTTCGAGGGGCGGGACAGCCGCATCCCCTGGCACGACCGCTGCATCTCGGCCTTCTTCAGCGGGCTTTGATACGGGGCCGCCGCGGAAACCGCCTAACGTAGGGGCGCCCCTTGGGGCGCCCGGGCGGCCCGAGGGCCGCCCCTACAGTTAGCAAAAGGCGGTCCTTACCCCGCCTTCAACCGGCGGGCGACGTCGAGCGCGGCGTAGGTCAGCACGCCGTCGGCGCCGGCCCGCTTGAAGCCGAGCAGGGTCTCCTGGACGGCGGAAGCGTCGAGCCAGCCGCGCTCGACCGCGCCCGCCAGCATCGCGTACTCGCCGCTCACCTGATAGGCGAAGGTCGGCACGCCGAAGCAGTCCTTCACCCGCCGGATCACGTCGAGATAGGGCATCCCCGGCTTGACCATCACCATGTCGGCGCCTTCCTGGAGGTCGAGCGCGACCTCGCGCAGCGCCTCGTCGCCGTTCGCCGGGTCCATCTGGTAGGTCCGCTTGTCGGCCTTGCCGAGCGACGATTTCGAGCCGATCGCGTCGCGGAACGGCCCGTAGAAGGCCGATGCGTACTTCGCCGCGTAGGCCATGATCTGCACGTGCTCGAAGCCGTCGCCATCGAGCGCCGCGCGGATCGCGGCGACCCGCCCGTCCATCATGTCCGACGGCGCGATCACGTCGCATCCCGCCTGCGCCTGCACCAGCGCCTGCCGGCACAGGATCTCGACCGTCTCGTCGTTGGCGACGTCGCCGCCGCGCAGCACGCCGTCGTGGCCGTGCGTCGTGAACGGGTCGAGCGCCACGTCGCACAGCACGCCCAGCCCCGGATGGGCGCGCTTCACCGCCTGCACCGCGCGGCAGACGAGGTTCCCCGGATCGACCGCCTCGTCGCCGCGCTCGTTCTTCCGCTCGCCGGGAACGACGGGGAACAGAGCGATCACGGGAATGCCGAGCGACGCGGCCTCGCCGGCAACGTCGACCAGCGCCTCGGTCGTCAGCCGGTCGACGCCCGGCATCGCTGGGATCGGCTCGCGGGCGGCCCCGCCGTCCTTGACGAAGACCGGCCAGATCAGGTCGGCGGCGGTCAGCACGTTCTCGGCGACGAGGCGGCGCGACCAATCGGCGCGGCGGTTGCGGCGCATCCGCAGCTGCGGATAGGCGGCGGAGGGGGGAGGGGCGGCAGTCATGGTGCCGTCACGATATGCATTGCGCGGCGTCGCGGCAACTCCGCCCGGCGCGGCTCGGCGGACACCCGGCTCCGCCGCGCGATTTCCCTGCCGGAAAGCGGAGAGTTGAGGGTAGGCTGAGGCTTGTGCCTGGGCCGGCTGCGCGTCGCGTCCGCCGCCTTTCCGGCATCGTCTGGGATTATGATCTGCCGGCTGCGCTTTCCATGATCAAGGTGTTCGTCAGCTCCACGGGAAAGGATCTGCAGCGATACCGCGACGCGGTGTGCCGGGCGATCGCACGGCTTGACGGATTCGTCAGCGTCCGGATGGAGGATTTCGGTGCGCGCGACGAAATGCCGCTCGCGGTATGCCTGTCGGAAGTCGCGGCCGCGGACCTCTTCGTCGGCATCACCGGGCAGTGCTACGGGAGCCATCCGCCCGACAGCCTGACGTCGTTCACCGAGCACGAGTACGACGCGGCCGTCGCCGCCGGCAAGCCGCGGCTGATGTTCGTCGCGCCGCACGATTTCGCGGTTCCCGCCAACCTGCGAGAGGGCGAAGAGGAGCACCGGCGGCAGCAGGATTTCCGCCGCCGCGTGACGACGGAGCGGGTCGTCGCACCCTTCGACGCACCGGAGCAACTCGCCGTCGGCGTCGTCGCC
>DASWRT010000479.1:0-15557 GCA_036403035.1 Allostellaceae bacterium
CGGGATGGCTGCCGATGCGATCAGATCGTCATAGGTGAGGGTTTCGCCCTCGAACGTGACGCCGATGCCGCGTTTGATGTCGGTCGCGCCGATCAGCAGCTTCGGGTGCGCCCTGCGGGTTCCCTCCGGCGGCAAGGCTTCGAGGCGGAGATGGCGCCGCAGCAGCTCGCGCAGTCGCGCCTCCGCGGTGGGGTCGTAGAGATACGGGCTGATTTCGACCGTCACTGGCAGTCGGGCGAACCACACGCCCCAGAAATTCTCCACCGCGTCCAGAAAACTATGCACTCCGAGGTCGTGCCAGAACGCCGTAAGGCGCTCCACGGCGTCGTCCGGTTCACCGCCGCCGACCAGACCTGACCAGGCAAGCGCTGCGCACATCGCGCCGCCCGAGGTGCCGCTGAGGGCAACGAGCTGGAACCGGTCGCGATATTTCCGCCCCAACAGCGTCCGGAGCACCCCAGCGGCAAATGCGGCGTGACTGCCTCCGCCCTGACAGGCGATTGCAACCTTCGGCGCCGGCATGCTGAATCCTACTGGTCCGTGTGGGGGCTCAATGCCGGACGATCACCTCGACGTCGCCGCTGCGGCGGACCACGGTGACCGCGACTTCCGTGTCGTACCGCCGGAACTTGACGTCGACCGAGGCATCGCCGAGGCGGAGGTCGCGGAGGCTCATCTCGTGGAGGAAGCTCGGCAGCACCGGCCGCGTGAAACGGATCTGCCGTGTCGTCGCGTCGATCGAGATGCCGAGGCAGGCGCCGATCAGCGCGAAGGCGGCGGCGCTCGACCACGCCTGCGGGATGCAGGCGACGGGATAGGAGGTGGGACCGACCTGCGGTCGCCGTTCGAAGCCGCAGAACAGTTCGGGAAGGCGCTGCAGATCCAGGAACCGCGTCGCGTCGAACAGGCCCTCCGTCAGCCGCAACAGCGGCTCCTTCAGATCGTAGCGCGCGAAGCCGACGGCGATCATCGCGTTGTCGTGCGGCCAGACCGAGCCGTCGTGATAGGACATCGGGTTGTAGCGCGCCTCACCGTTTGCGATCGTCCGGATTCCCCAGCCGGAGAAGCCGCGTTCGTCCATCAGGGCCTCGGCGACGCGACGCGCCCGTTCCGGCGACGCCAGCCCGCACAGCAGCGTGTGTCCGGCGTTCGAGCTGCGCACCCGGCAGGGCTGCTTCTTGCCGTCGAGCGCGAGCGCATACGTGCCGATCTCCTCGCACCAGAAGGCCGCCTCGAACTTGTCGCGCAGCATTATCGCTTCCGCGATCAGCGTCGTCGAGCGCGTCAGGTCGCCGAGCGCACGCGCGAGGGTGCCGGCGGCGAGCTTCGCGGCGTAGGCGTAGCCTTGCACCTCGCACAGCGCGATCGGCGCTTCGGCGAGCCGTCCGTCGAGGTGGAAGATGGAGTCGTTGGAGTCCTTCCAGCCCTGGTTGATGAGGCCGTTCGGCGAGGTCCGGCCGTATTCGATGAAGCCGTCGCCGTCGATGTCGCCGTACTTCCGCATCCACTCCAGCGCCGCTTCGACGTTCGGCCAGATCGTGCGGATGAAGTCGGTGTCGCCGGTCCGTTCCCAGTAGGCGCCGGCGAGCATGACGAAGAGCGGCGTCGAGTCGACGCTGCCGTAATAGCGCCGGAACGGCACTTCGCCGAGTCGCGCCATCTCGCCCTGCCGGGTCTCGTGCAGGATCTTTCCGGGTTCGGCGTCCTTCGACGGGTCGAGCTTCTGCGCCTGGTTCGCCGCGAGGAAGGCGAGCACCCCCTTCGCGAGCGCGGGGTCGAGCCACAGGCATTCCAGCGCGGTGATGATCGCGTCGCGGCCGAACGCCGTGCTGAACCAGGGAATGCCGGCGTAGGGGTAGGGACCGTACGGCGTCAGCGTCGTCAGCATCGCCACGTCCGAGCGGGATCTCGCGATCCACTCGTCGAACGGCACGCTCGTGCTCTCGATCCGCGTCGGGGCGGCGAGGTCGCGGGGCTGATCGACGGCCGGAGCGACGTCCGGCTCGCCGTCGATACCGGCAAGGGCGCTGCTTTCGCACTCGACCTCGACCACGATCTCCAGTTCTTCGTGCGGATCGAGCGCGATCTGGTAATGGACCACCCCGCTCGCCGACATGTTCGGCGCCGGGTGGAAGCGGACCGTCGTGCGCCGTTCGATGCCGTCGAGCCCGCGATAGCCGAGCACGACGCCGCCGTCGGCCCGTTTCTGTTCCGGCAGCATCTCGCCGCGCCGCGCGCGCTTCTGGCCGCGCACCTCGAAGATGTCGGCGAAGTCGGCGGCGAAAGTGAAGGCGGCGGGAACGGCGATCCTGACCTCTCCGTAGTTCCGGAAGCGCAGCAGCTCGCGGCAGAAGCCGGGCTTCAGCGTTTTGCTGCGGAAGAGGTGCAGCGTCTCGCGCGGGACGACGATCTCGTCGCCGCGGAAGATGTCCGGATTCGTCAGGTCGGCATCCAGCGATCCCTCGCCGGTGACGATCGTGGAGGCGAGCAGCATCAGCGATCCGCCGGCGACCGCCAGGTTCAGTTCCGAGAGGTAGCGCGTATCCTCATGGTACAACCCCTCTGCGCCGTGCTCCCGGGAGTGCAGGTCGCCCTTGAGGTCGAAGACGCCGAACGTATTGCCGGCCTTCAGGACGCGCGGCCGTCGTTCCATGACCTGCGACGGGGCGGCGATGTAGAAGCGGTTCCTGTCCGCTTCGCCGGTGGCGGCTCCGGTCTTAGGCATGCTGCAGCGTGCCGCTGCGGTCGGCGCCGGGGAACGTCCGTCCGACGGCCGGCGCCCCCTCGATGAGCGCGGCGTAAGCGTCGAGATAGTCCTGCGCCATTCGTCGCGACGAGAACCGCGTCTCGAAGGATTGGCGGATCTTCCGCCGGTCGAAGGCGCCGATGCGCTCGACCGCGGCGACCGCCGCGGGAATGCTGTCGACGATGAACCCGGTCGTGCCGTGATCGATGATCTCCGGCACCGATCCGCAGTTGAAGGCGATCACCGGCGTGCCGCAGGCCATCGCTTCGATCATCACGAGGCCGAACGGCTCCGGCCAGTTGATCGGGAAGAGCAGGGCGGCGGCGTCGCCGAGGAAGGCGGCCTTTTCGATGTCGTTGATCTCGCCGATGAATTCGATCCCCGGCTCGTGCAGCAGCGGCTCGACGGCCGTCTCGAAATAGGCCTCGTCGACACGATCGACCTTCGCCGCGATCTTGAGCGGCATGCCGACGCGCCGCGCGATCTCGATCGCGCGCTCCGGTCCTTTTTCCGGCGAGAGGCGGCCGAGGAAGGCGAGATATCCGCCTCGTCCGGAACCCATCGGCAGCAGCGTCTCGGGCAGTCCGTGGTGGATCGTCCGGAACCAGGAGGCGTGCGACACCGGCGTCCGCTGCGAATCGGAGATCGAGATCAGCGGCATGTCCGGGAATTCGCGCAGGAACAGCCCGAGCTCCGGCATGTCGAGGCGGCCGTGCAGCGTCGTCATGCGCGGGACCGGATGACCACGGAACAGCGGGAACTGCACGAGGTCGCTATGGAAGTGAATGACGTCGAACTCGTCGGCCTCGGCAAGAACGCGCTGCGCCGTCATGAGGTCGTAGGCGAGGGGCACGCGGCATGCGGAGTCGAAGCGCAGCGCCTGTTTGGCGCAGACCCGCAGCCTTGCCGAGGTGATGGAATCGCCGGTGGCATAGAGCGTGACGTCGTGACCGGCCGCCATCAGCGCCTCGGTCAGGTAGGAGACGACGCGTTCGGTGCCGCCGTAAGTGCTGGGCGGAACGCTTTCGATCAGCGGGGAGACCTGGGCAATGCGCAAGCAAACCTCTCCCTGTAGCAAGCCGCAAGCGAACTGCTGCGGCGGTGTGATGCGCCGGCGGGGTTATGTCCCGCAATGGGGCGGTATCCCGGCAATGGAAGGCAACGACATTAACTCGATTTGACTCCTCAAGTTCCCGGCTCGTTGAGGGAGGAGAACGTCGAAACTTTCCAAAATCACCGGCGTTGGAAAAATAGACTTGAGAGTTCACGCAATGAAAGATCGTATTCCGCAAGAAAAGGGCGGCGTTGTAAAACCGCCGGTCGACGATGACCCCGCGCACGGCGGCGGCAAGCCGGACCGCATCGGCGAGGCGCGGGTCGCTCCGGAGCACGATCCGGCGTGGGAAAAGCCGGGCCGGCGCGAGTTCGGCCGCGACGGCTGATTGGGTCCGCCTGCCGGATGGTTGCGCGGCGATCGGCCGCGGGGGAACCTTTGATGCCGCGCGAGCGTCATCTAGGTACCTCGACTATCGCGGGAGGTGTCTATGGTGCCCGGGCGTACCGCAACCTTCGCCGCCAGTGTCGCTGTCGCCGTTGCAGTCGGCGGCATTTCCGTCTGGGAGATCGCACGGCCGGAAGCCGGACCGGAACTGCGGTCGTCGTCAGTCGCCGCCGTTGCGCCGCTCGCCGCCCGGAAGGTCGCCTCCGTCGCTCCCCGCAAGGCCGGGCTGGCACAGCGTCCCGAGCCGCCGGAGATGCGCCGCATCGTGCAGCGTATGATTTTCCGCTGACGACCGGGGAGACCGCCGCCGGCCGGACGATGTCCGTACGGTAGGGGATGACGGAACGGGGCTGCCGCCGCTACGAGGAGGCGCCGCGCGCGATCGCGGCAGCGGCGCTGTGCACCGCGTCCTGAAGACGGAACGGCTTTGCGAGTATCGGAAACCGGTGCTGCGTCGCCGGGTCGATCTGTTCGGGTGCGCCGCTCATCAGCAACACCGGTATTCCGGCTGCGTCGAATTCATCGGCAAGCGGTCCGCCCAACTCTCCCGGCAGAAGCATGTCGACGATCGCCAGCGAAAACCGGCGCTCGGAAGTCGCACGGCGCGCGTCGGCGCCGTCATGCACCAAGGTCACCAGATAGCCCGCCGCCGTGAAGACGGAGTCCAGGAGATCGGCGACATCCTTATCGTCTTCGACGATAAGCACTCGCGTCGCCTCCGGGACCGTGTCGTCGTTGCGAGCCATGCAGATCCGCCGCGCCGGTAAATTGTAACAAACTGCGCGATTTTCCGCCGAATGACAATCCAAATGTTACGCACAATCTTAAACGTTAGTACGCGTACACCCCGGCTGCATGCGTCGACGCCGCTTCCGGAGGGGCGTCGACGCATTCGTGTCGGTTGATGATTCGGGAGATGATCCGATGACGAGTTCAGCAAGGAGCGCGTCCGCATGCCGATAATGACGATCGAAGACGTGCAGCGCCGCGTCGAGGACTTCCTGACCGGGCAGATGCTGCACGCCCTGCACGCCGTGGAGTACGAGTTGCCGCGGTTCGGCGCGGAGCCGTCGCAGGTGCCGGATCTCGCATCGGCATCGCGTGCCCGCGTCGCCGTGCGTCACGTGCGCGGCGCGTCAGACGCGCTCTATTTGATCGAGGCGTTCGGCGACGAGCTGTTGATGCAGCTTCAGCTCAATGTCTGGCGGCTCGTCCTCGTCTACAAGGTACCGGCGATCGGCGCCGTCGACGCCACGGCGCTGCAACCCCGGATGGAGCGGTGGGCGATCGGCGCCGGTCACGCCGGCTGGATGATCGGCTGGCGCGACGCGGTCAATCCATCGGACACCTCGCAGCGCTTCGTCGAAACCTACTGTTATGCGAACGCCGACCGAGATTTCCTGGAGAACGGACCGCAACAGCTCTACTGGCGCACCGACATCGTCCAAATGACGCGCTATTTCATGATCGAGGCGCGGCGCTTCGGCATCGACCTGTCACCGCGGCGGGCCGGGTTCGCGCTCTGATCGATGTTGCAGATGCGCAACTGCCCGGACGTCACTGTGACATCCGCGCCAAGTCGGGGAGTAATTCGAAAAGCAGAGCGTAGACACCATGGTTCGTTGGTATTTGCCAAGGAGTTTCAGGTGTTTCCCTCAAAGTTGACTGCGTGCCTGGCAACTGCCGCCGTCGTTGCTGGCGTCGCGGCGCCAAGCGCGATGGCGCAGGACACCAGTGTTCTCAATCGCCAGAATCGGGGCTTCTACATCGGCGGCGGCGTCGGCGCCAATTTCCTCGAGGACAACAAGTTCGAGCGCAACGGCACGGACTCGACGGCAACATATGAGCCGGGCCTCGCCGGAATTCTCAATTTCGGTTACGCGCTCGGCAATGGCCTGCGCCTCGAGCTCGAACCGGGCTACCGCTACAACGACGTCGACAAGATCAACGGCGCCTCGGCCGGCGGGCGCCTCCAGACCGCCAGCATACTGGCGAACGTGATCTACGACTTCGACATCCACACGCCGATCGTGCCGCTCGTGCCGCACATCGGCGCCGGCATCGGGTATGCGCGCGTCTGGAACCGCTCGTTGAACAACGGGATCTCGGTCAACAACAACGACGACACGCTCGCCTTCCAGGCGATCGCCGGCGTCGACTACGCGATAAGCCCCGGCGTGAAGATCGGCCTGGATTACCGGTACTTCGTCGCGCACGACGCCGATTTCCGGGCCGGCGAGATCCCGGCCGGCGCCACCGGCGGAGCGACCTCGCACGTCGGCGACATCAACAACCACACGGTGATGCTGACCTTCCGGTACGAGTTCGGAAGGCCGGCCGCGCGACCGGCGCCGCCGCCGGAGCCGGCCGCCTACGTGCCGCCCCCGCCGCCGCCCGAGCCGCCCGCCGCCGTCGTCCCGCCGCCGGCGCCCGCGACGCAGAACTACACCGTGTACTTTGACTTCAACCGCGCCGACATCCCGGCCTCCGCGCGGCCGGTCATCACCCAGGCGGCGCAGAGCGCAAAGCAGGGCAACGCCACGCGGATCAACGTGACCGGCTACACCGACACGGTCGGCTCGGACCGCTACAACCAGCGTCTCTCCGAGCGGCGTGCCGAGGCGGTGCGTCAGGCGCTGGTCCGCGAGGGCGTCCCGGCGAACGAGATCGTCACCGTCGGCCGCGGCAAGCAGGATCTCGCGGTGCCCACCGCGGAAGGTGTCCGCGAACCGCGCAACCGCCGCGTCGAGATCGTGCTGGGCGGGCCGGGCGCTTGACGCCCGGCGCCTGATATCGCCGAAGGCCGGCGGCCGGACGGGGTGCGCTCAGTGCGAGAGATAGGCTCGCGGCGCACCGCAGTTCCGGCCGCCGGCCGTCGCGCAGGCCTGCATCTTGTTCCAGTCGGCGAACTTGACCGCGAACTCGCCGAGCAGGAGCGCAGCGACGATCGCCAGGACGAGGTAGACGTAGTTCATCGCTGCCCCTTCAACGTTCTCTCGATTATTCCGCGGCGGAGACGGCAGCCGCCGCGCCCTCCGTCTCGTCGCCGGGCCGGGTCGCCGCGGAGGCCGAGGAGGAGCGGAGACGCTTCCGCGCCACCGACGCGATCTGCCGGCGCAGCTCATCGTCCTTGCGCATCAGGATGCGCAAGTCGCGGCGGGTCAGGGTGAGCAACTGGCAGTAGCCGAGCGCGACCACGTCGGCGGTGCGCGGCCGGCGCGTCAGCAGGGCGATCTCGCCGACGAAGTCTCCCGTGCCGAGCCGCACCGGCTTCGGCCCGATCCGCACCTCGACGGCGCCCGATGAAATGAAGAACATCGAGTCGCCGCGCTCGCCTTGCCGGATGATCAGCTCTCCCGGCATCGCGAGGCGCGGCTTCAGGACGCGGGCGATGCGTCTCCGGCGCTCCTCGGGAAGGCCGGCGAACAGCGCGACCCGCCCGACCAGCTCGTCGCGCCGCAACCCCAGGTCGAGACGGGGCCGCTGCTCCGCTTGCCGCCTCCGCAGCGACAGCTCGCGTTGCAGATCGTTGAACACCTCCATCGAGATCACCGATTCGGCACAGAGCTGCCGGTACCGCGCCTCCTCCAGCCGGATCGCCGTCAGCTTCAGGAACTGCATCTGCAACGCCCGCGCATAGGTCGGGTATTGCAGCATCAACGCGGCGATCGCCTGATCGACCGCCGCCTGCCGTTCGCTCAGCTCGACCTGCAAGATTTCGAAGGGACCGGCGCCGAAGAGCTGCTGAAGCTGCCGCTCGGCGAAGCGCTGCAACTCGCCGAGCACGAGACGCGTCGCGAGCAGCACCTCGAACCGGTCGGCGAGGCGCTGCGCCAGCGGCCGCTCCAGCCGCGTCATCCGGTGCAGCCAGAGGGAGACGCGCAGGCCTCGCGTGAACGCCAGATTGCGCGCGGCGCTCTCGCGGTAGGCGGCGATGCCGCCGGTCTTCACCGCGTCGCGCAGGGCGGTGACCTGGGCGAGGAGCGTCGCGACGGCGCGGCGCGACATCGTGCGCTCCTCGAAATACTCCATGTAGAACTCGCGCTCGCGCTCGACGAGGATCACGAGAGCGGTATGCAGCCGCGACTCCGCCGGGATCTGCGCGTTCTCCTCGGCGAGGTCCGACGCGGCGTTGGCGTGCCGGCGATAGCGCGCCGTGGCGTCCATGGTGACCTCGTCGGAGATCGCGTGGTCGCGCGCGATCCCGTCGACTTCCTCGTTGATCGTCGACAGCGCCAGCGTCATCACCCGGTTGCGCATCGCCAGCTCGGCCGGCGCCAGCCGGTCGAGCCGCAGCACGCGGATCAGCGGCCGCAGCGTCGGCGCCATCGCGAACAGCGTGAACAGCACGAAGCCGGTCGCCAGCACGCCGACGAACTGGCGGATCTCGGGCGGCAGCGCGTGGTTCTCAGTGGCCGCCAGCGCCAGCGCCAGCGACACCGCGCCGCGCATGCCGCCCCACAGGATGACGAGCTTCTGGCTGGTCTCGACCTTCTGCGCGAGCCGCACCGCGCTTAGCAGCGGCAGCAGCCCGAACAGCGTCAGGGCGCGCGCCGCGATCGCCGCCGCGATCACCGCGCCGAGCAGCAGCAGGTCGTTGAGTCCGGCATGGGCGAGGAGGCCCGGCGCCGCCATCGCCGCCAGCAGGAAGATCAGCGACGTCGCCCAGAACCCGATCTGCTCCCAGCTCCGCGCGAGGTTGTCCCAACTCGACGGCGAGAGCCGCCGCCGGCCCTGGCTGCTGACGACGAGGCCCGCCGTGACCGTCGCGACGACGCCGGACACGTCCACGTACCGCTCGCCGAGCACGAAGGTCAGATAGGCGAAGGCGAGCGTCAGCGTCGTCTCGGCGAGCCGGTGGTCGCGCAGCATCGGCAGCAGCAGGCAGGCGATCCGGCCGGCGACGTAGCCGAAGACCAGACCGCCCGCGAAATCGCGCAGGAACTCCTCGAACGCATGCAGCGGACTGGCTGCGCGCTCGCCGGTCAGCATCGCGGCGAGCAGCGTGAACAGCGCGATCGCGGCGGCGTCGTTGAACAGGCTCTCGCCCTCGACCAGCGTGTTGAGCCGCCGCGGCGCGCCGATGTCGCGGAAGATCGCGACGACGGCGACCGGATCGGTGGTCGCGAGGATCGAGCCGAGCAGCAGGCAGCCGAGGAGCGGCACCCCTCCGGCGATCGGCCAGAGCGCCAGCCCGACGATCGCGGTCGAGACCAGCACGCCGATCACCGCCAGCAGCAGCACCGGCGCGACCTCGTCGGTCAGCCGCCGCACGTCGACGTTGAGCGCGGTCTCGAACAGCAGCGCCGGCAGGAAGATGTAGAGGAAGGCGTCGGCCGTCATGCCGAACCCGGCGAACGCCCGCAGCGTGTCGCCCAGCAGCCCCTGGCCGGCGCCGTCGATCAGCAACCCCACCGCGCCGCCGAGCGCGCACCCCACCGCTGCCAGCAGCACCGCATACGGGACGCTCAGCCGCTCCGCCAGCGGCAGGAGCAGGCTGACCAGCCCGAGGAGGCTGGTGACCGCGAACACGGTGAGGACGAGGTCGTGCATGCCGGAGCCGGCTCCTTCGAGCAAGCGGGAACCGCCGCAAGCTAATGTCCGGTTGCGGCAGCAACAAGGCAGGCGCCGCCCGGCTACCCTTTTGGGTCGGGGGACGGTCCCCGGCGCCGGGCAGGATGCCGACGCCGTTCTTCCAGGTACGCCTTCACGTGGGGCGCTATCGGCTGCCGGACGAGCCCCTCGGCGGTCATCCAGCGGGCCGCGACGATCTCGCGGTTGTCGATGCGGACCGGCGGCCGCTCGGCGACCCGCGCCTCGAAGATCCGCACGCGATCGAGACGGTGATGCCACCGGCTCGTGTGGTCGATCGCGAGACGCAGCGCCTCGGGCGCGACGCGCAGCCCGACTTCCTCCTCGACCTCGCGCAGCGCCGCGGCCTCCGGCGTCTCGCCGCGTTTGACGCCGCCGCCGGGGAACGACCAGATCCCGCCCATGTACGAGGTGCGCACCGTCAGCACCTCCTCGCCGTGCCAGACCGCGACCAGCGCGCCGTCATGGCTGGGACGCCGCACGAACCACCACGCCAGCGCCAACCGGAACGCGACATAGTACGCCGCCTGGACGGCGCGGTCGACGATCGCCGACGGCGGAGGGAGGCGGCGGGGCATCGGGCGGGCAGGGCGGGAGGGCGGCACGGCGACTGCGAACATCGCGCCGCCCGCTCTGTTCCGTCGGGATGTTGCGGCGCAGCGAACGGACGAACGGCGAGCGGCGGGAAGGGAGTCGGGCGGAATTGACGGGGCGGCGTCCGCGGGCTACCTCAAACGCGGCATGCTTCTTTCCCGTCCGCTCTTCATCGGCAGCGAGATCTACCGGCGGTCGACCTACGGCCAGCGGCACCCGCTGGCGATCCCGCGCATCTCGACCGTGATCGACCTCGCGCGGGCGCTCGGCTGGCTTCCCGACGCGGTGTACATCGACAGCCCGCGCGCCGGCCTCGACGACCTCGCCCGCTTCCACGACCCGGCCTACCTCGCGGCGCTGCAGCGCGCCGAGGAGGAGCGGCGCGTCGACCCGGAGACGGCGCGCCGCTTCAACATCGGCTGCAACGGCAACCCGGTCTTCCCCGAGATCTTCTCGCGCCCGGCGACCGCCTGCGGCGCGACGCTCACCGCCGTCCGCCTGTTGTCCGAGACCGGCGGCGGCACGATCTACAGCCCGGCCGGCGGCACGCATCACGGGCGCCCGGACCGTGCCTCCGGCTTCTGCTACCTCAACGACCCCGTGCTCGGGATGCTGCGCCTGCTCGACGAGGGGATGCGGCGCATCCTGTACGTCGATCTCGACGCGCACCATTGCGACGGCGTGCAGGACGCGCTGGCCGGCGACCCGCGCGTGCTGACGGTCTCGGTGCACGAGGCGCCGCGCTGGCCGTTCACCGGCGCCGCCGAGGACAGGGCCGGCGGCAACGCCGTCAACCTGCCGGTGCCGGCCGGCTTCAACGACAGCGAGCTTGCCTTCCTGCTCGACGAGGCGGTCCTGCCGCTGGCCCGCGGCTTCGCGCCGGAGATGCTGATCGTGCAGTGCGGCGCCGACGCGCTGGCCGACGATCCGCAGAGCAAGCTCGCCCTCTCGAACCGGGCGCTCTGGCAGGCGGTCGCGTCGCTGCGCGGCGTCGCCCCGCGGATGCTGGTGCTCGGCGGCGGCGGCTACAACCCCTGGTCGGTGGCGCGCTGCTGGACCGGGATCTGGGCGGTGCTGAACGGCTTCGCCGTGCCGCCGACGCTGCCGCCGGTGGCGGAAGCGGTGCTGCGCGGCCTCGCCTGGAACCACAGCAAGGGCCGCAACCCGCCGGAGCATTGGTTCACGACGCTGGCCGACGCGCCGAACCCCGGCCCGGTGCGGCCGGAGATCCGGGCGCTCGCGTCCTTCCACCGGCCGCACCTCTCGGCTATTGCTGTGGCCGGGGCGGCGGCGGGCGCGCCGTCCGCCTGAACGGGCCACCACGCCACGAGGACGGGATGACGATCGACCGGCGCACCTTCCTGACCGCCGCCGCGGCGGCTGCCGCAAGCGGCGCGCTCGCCGCGGGCGCATCCGGGCGCGGCCGTGCGCAGCAGTTCCAGACCTTCGCGAAGTCCGAGCTGACGATCGTGACCGGCGCGGACGGCGGCGCCAAGCACCGCTTCGCGATCGAGCTGGCCGAGACGCCGGAGCAGATGGCGCAGGGCCTGATGTTCCGCCGCTCGATGGCGTCGGACGCCGGGATGCTGTTCGATTACCACCGCGTGCAGCCGGTCTCGTTCTGGATGAAGAACACGCTGATCCCGCTCGACATGATCTTCATCGAGCCGGACGGGCGGATCGCCGGAATGCACGAGCGCGCCGTGCCGCTCTCGCTGACGCCGATCCAGTTCGACCAGCCGGTGCGCGCCGTGCTGGAGCTGAACGGCGGGACCGCCGACCGGCTCGGCATCAAGCCCGGCGACCACGTCCTCTACGCCGGCTTCAACAATGCGTCGTAAGTAGCTGTACTTCATGTGATTTGGCGGTTTTCGGGCGAGGGAGCGAAACCGCCTGACGGCATGATCGGCCGGCCGTTGCGGCAGGGCCGATGACGCGGACGAGCCTGAAATACAGGTCGTGGCCGACGCTAATATGTTGATTTACAACGATTGTAGTCCGGAAAAAACAGGTCGGCCGCCTGTTTTTGTACCTGTTATTTTCCTGTTTCCCTCCTGTTATTCGCCTGTAAATGCGGCCGTGAAGGTGACGTTTCCTGATTGGGCATGCGACCGGCCGCCCTGTGCCGCAGTCATCCCGCAACCACCCTTCAATGGAAAGTGGCCGCTTCTCAGAAAGCAATCGTTTCACTTCATGAAGTTGAACGGTGATCTTCAACTCAGGATGCAGGCAGGGGCGTCGACTGCCTGGATTCGGTCAGCATCGCAGGAGCGGACGCTCACCTATTGATTTACGATGACAAAGAGCGGGCATTGAAAGGAAACGGCGCCGCAGTGGGCGCCGACAATGCCGAATCAGAATATGACCAAAACGGAATTGAGCGCAACGTCCTCGAGCGTGGCGGGCGCCGAAGGCGTGTGCAGGCAAGAAAAGAGCCCGCCTTTGGGGGCGGGCTCAGGTGACTCTCGGTTGTGCCGTAGACCCGCTGAGCCAAAGCTACGGCGGGTTCAGGGTGCAGCGAACGGCGGACGATCGCGTTAGCGTTTGCTAACTATCGGTTTCTTCTTACGAATCGGGTTCACGAGCAGTTCGGCCGGCGTCAGGAAATGTCCGGACCTTCGGAGAGGGTGGCGCGCCGGCTTGGCGCCCCGCGGCGGCGGCAATGTGAGCGCTAACATCGGCCGCGGCGGCGGTGCGCCGGCCGGCGCGCCCGGCGAAGGCGGTTCAGAGGAACCTGGAGCCCATCGGCTTCCCGGCAATGGCATTGCTCGCCGCGCCCGCCGCCCTTGTGCCGCCGCGCGCCCGTGGTGTATCTCCACGGGGAGGCAGCGGCGCGGGGCGTAGCTCAGCCTGGTAGAGCGCGGGTTTTGGGAGCCCGAAGCCGGAGGTTCGAATCCTCTCGCCCCGACCAGCCGCCGCCCCGCCGGCCGCCGATGAAGCGGCCGGTTCCAGAAGGCGTTGTCGTTGGTGGTGGGTGAGGATGATCCGCGCGCGCATACACAAGCCCGCCAAGTCGGCGATGCAGTCCGGCACGGCGCAGACGAAGAAGTGGGTGCTCGAATACGAGCAGGCGACCCGCCGACAGCCCGATCCGCTGATGGGCTGGATCAGCGCGCAGGACACGCTGAACCAGATCAAGCTCAGCTTCGACACGCTGGAGGAAGCGATCGCCTATGCGCAGAAGCACGGCATCGAGTACCAGATCATCGAGCCGCACGAGCGCGTCATGAAGCCGAAAAGCTACGCCGACAATTTCCGCTACGACCGGATCCGGAGCTGACGCGCTGCGTCGCGCCGTTCGCCTCTCGGAGCGCCCTTAGCTCAGCTGGATAGAGCAACCGCCTTCTAAGCGGTAGGTCACAGGTTCGAGTCCTGTAGGGCGCGCCAGACTTTCGGAGTTTGCCGGTCCTTGGCGATCCGGCAAATTCGGCCATGAGCGGCTTCCCTGAGATGCCGAATGATGCCAGTGGTCTCCAGCATTCAAGCAAATCCGGCGCCGGGAGTGACTGCGTTAGAACCCGCTGGTGCTCTAAGAGAGCGGTAATGCTGGGTCGAGAAACGCTGCACCGCGTGGCCAGCAATCCGCCAAAACACGTATTCAGATCGGCCTGAGAAAACGACATGGGCCGGCATCGGCCGCATGCTGGTCTGGTCCCTGAACCGCAAGCTTAAAAATATCCGGCATATCTCGCGCCCTGCGCGGCATAATTTCGGCGGCGTAATCACGGCTTGACGAGATGCTCAATGAGCCGGTGTTTCCGACGAACGATACCCGCAGCTATGCGGCGCCTAACCGGCACCGCTTGTCTGCTCGCCTGCTGCGCGTTTTCGAGCATTGCCGCGGCGGCGGATCCGCCGAAGCCGAGCCTGACCGTCGTGCCCGACCAAAGCGCACTGCTCGCCGGGCAGTGGATCGGCCTGAACGTCTGGATTGACAACCCGACCGATCACCCGATCACCGACCTGCGGCTCCGCCTCAACGCGCCCGATTTCATCGGGCTTGGCGATCCCGTCAAGTCGCAGGACGGGCATGCCGATTGCCGGGACACGGGACCGGTCGTTCCGTTCGACCCCATCCCAGCCAACTCGACCCTCGATCCGCCGCGCCGGCTTTGCCTGAAAGCCGCGAACTGGGTCGAGGAGCAGGACGTGAACGTGGCGTTCAGCCTTGTCTACGCCACGACCGACGGCGCCAAGCCCCAGCATGGTGTCCTACTCGTCGAGAAGAAGCTCAGTATCGGCTTGTTTGGTACCGACACGGTGGCCGGCGTCTCGCTCCGCCTTGCCGCGTACTTTCTGCCCGGGCTGTTCATGCTGATGATCCTCCGGGTTCGGGGCATCGGAAACCTGTCGGGGACTGAGTCCGCGGCGGTGAGCATTGTCATTTCTGTTGCCGTTCTGTGGTTCGTGTCGCAGTTCCTTCCCCAATTGAAGATTTTTCAGGATCTGAAATTCCTTCAGCACCCGAAGGGCATCAGCGCCGAACTCTTTCTCATCGTCAGCCTGATATGCGCCGCGTTCGGCCTAATGGTGGCCGGCGGGCACGCACTGGTGGCTTGGCTTCGTCGGCACATGAAAGAAGCGCGCCTGATCGCCACGACGGACGAGCCCGCAGAAGCGCTCGCGAAGGCGCTGCGCCAGAAGAAGACGAAGCCGGGCTCCACCCCGGTCATGCTGCTCAAGCGCGACGAAATCCGCTACGCCGCGTCACTTTGGGCGGAGGCCGACAACGGCGACACGATCCTCCTCGGCTGGTTCAAGGTACGTACCCCGGACAACGCAAAAGTGCACGCTCGGATGGTGAAGCTTCTCAGCGGGAAAAAGCTGCGGCGGTTGATCGCCCTTGCACGAAGGAAGAATATTGCGATCGAGGAGTCTAACGCCGTCCGCACGCGGGTGCCGGCCAAGGGGGAATGGGAGCCCGCGGCAAGCGTCATCGTCCGTGTTCCCAAGGAAGAGGTCGACCAGATCACGCAAGAGCCGATCGCCGATCTTGGCGTCACCGACCCGCCGATAAGAATCGAGGCATAAACGCGGCCGTGCCGACCCGAAGGCCGGCACGGGAATTGTGACCATTTGACTGGTCTGGCAGCCCATACCTTGTCTAGGTACGGCCCGCAGATT